>NZ_WPZE01000009.1:0-135365 GCF_013031225.1 Ruegeria sp. HKCCD7221 | reverse complement strand
ACAACGTCCGACCCTCAACCTCACCGCTCACAGCTACGCCGTTCACAGTCATCGAAATCTTCATCAGATTTTCCTCCCTGTAATACTCAGCTCAACCACCGATCAGGCGCTTGAGCCATCCTTTCTTCTCTTCGGTTTGCGCGTCAGCTTGAGCAGGCTCAGGCGTGGCCGCGGGTCGCGGCGCAGCGTCTGCTGTTTCGAACTGAGGCTCTTCTTCAACCACATTCTGGAAGTTCTCAAAGAACTGGTCGGCCATTTTCTTGGCCACGCCGTCGATGACCCGCCCACCTAACTGGGCAAGCTTTCCACCCACACGCGCATCGACATTGTAAGATAGCAACGTGCCTTCCGGAACGTCGGACAGAGTGACGTCTGCGGCGCCCTTGGCAAAACCGGCGGCCCCCCCTTTGCCTTCACCCGACAACTTGACGCTTTCCTGATTGACCATGTCAGACAGGGTCACTTCACCCTTGAAAGTCGCCTTTACCGGGCCGACTTTCTGTACCACCGTAGCGGCAAAGCCATCCTCTGCCGTTCCCGACATTTCTTTGCAGCCGGGGACACATTCTTTCAGAACATCGGCTGACAACAAAGATTCCCAGACCTTGGAACGTGGTGCCGCGATGACGCGACTGTCATGAAGTTCCATGTCATTCCCTCCAGTATTTTTCGTTAAGTTAAGCGGTGATCCACTTGGTGCCTATAAGACCTTGGGTGTAGTCACCGAAGTTTCGGTGACGAATGCGTCAGGCCGTGCGCCGCAAAAATCTGCTCGATCCGGCCATCCTGAAGCGCCGCATAAATCGCGTCATCCACTGCGTAGCTGAGACCGCGATAAGCGAAGTGAACTGCCACGCCGCTGGTCCAGGTGCTGACCGCAAAGCCGGGCAGGGGCGGGGTGTGAACATCCAATTCGGGTGTCAAACCAGCCTCAAGCTGGGCGCGTGGTCCCATGGACGCCATGGTTTCGCCTGCTGCCAATGCCTCCATCGCAAGCCCTGCTGTTGGAAAGCGGCGCACATTTTGCGCAAGCTGACCGCCCGGAAAGGCCGACAGATAGAAATCGGCAATCGAGTCATTTTCGACCGCGACTGTGTCAAAACGGAAATAGGCAGGGACCGGCGGGTCATCAGGATACGCATCCTTGCGATAGGCGATGGCTATTTCTTCGTCGTGATACTGACCGGTGAACACAACCTGTTCCACGCGGCAGGCAAATTCGCTGTCGTAAGGAATGTGCAGCATCACATTAGCCACGCGCCCGTTGATCAGGGGACCTTTCCAGATCCAGTTGCGTAGATCGGCCTCAAGGTTTTCCCCGGCGGCGACTAGATTGAACCTGGCCTCGACCCCCAAGTCATCGGCAATCAGTTTGCCGATATCAATATCAACGCCCTGTATCTGGCCGTCTTTCTCAAAGGACCAAGGCGCAAAGTCTTCGTAAGCTGCGAACTCGATATATCCGCGCTCGACAATCGTATCGAGATCGGCCCCGACAATGTCCCGGCTTGCATTCTGAGGTTTAGGTTGGGGCACATGATCTTCACACCTGGCCGATAACGTTCCGGCGGAAAGGGTTGCGGCCAACAGGGAGAAAACGAAAAGGTGTTTGATCATGTGCCCACTTTGCTGCGCTATTGCGCGGCAGACAATCCGATAGTCAATTGTTCGGCAGCTTCGGCAAAATCCGGGTTTTCGCCCGAAATCAGAACCGCAGCCCGCAAAGCGACGCTGTCAGCGACCGGAGCACCCGAACCCGTTTCGATCGTTTCAGCGATCTCATTGAGTTCGGACTTCAACGCCTCTGCGTCGCCTTCTCCGCCACCTGCCATATTGGTGAGAGTGTCGCGGATTTCCTTCAGGCGCTCGGCGTGATCTTCCAGCGCGCCGTCGTCGGGGCGCGTTTCAATATAAGTCCGTATGGCCCAGGCTGCTTTCTGCCCCAGTAGTTCACCGAACGCGGGCATCTTTGTGATCCCGTTTTGGGTGTAACCGTCGCGGAAGCGTTCGACGTACCATTCGTCACCGTATTCTTCGGCCTCCAGATAGCGCAGATCAGGGGCCAGACCGCCGGAAACCACTCCAAGACCGTGACAGCGCGCACAGTTCTGATTGTATCCGGAATCACCGATTTCGATCGCCGCTTGCCACACCTCTTCTCCCTTGTCGCGGTAAGGGTTTTCGATCAGCCATTCGTCACCCACCTCGGGCAGGGCGTCGGTGTTGACGGGTTGCGGGGCGACATCGCCATGAGCCAGTGCCATGCCCCCAGCGGCGACGGCGCCCAGAACGGCACTAAAGAAAACTAGACGCATCCTATCCTCCTTTACGATGCTTTTCCCGGTCATAGCGCAGCGGGAATCAGCGGGAAATTCGACCTTGGTTGCAGATCAGGCCAATGTTGCGACTAAGGTCCAATGGTACCGAGGCAAATCGGCGTTTTTTATTTGAACTGCCTGGGAGGAGGAGGGTAATGAAGACTTGTCTGAGTGTTGTCGCGGCATTGATAATGTTGCCGGGCGCGGTTTTGGCCGAGATTGCAATCTCGGTTACTTACCTGCAGCTTCAAGTTCCGCGCCCGCCGGTTTTGTCGAACCTCGACCCGCTGCCTGACGATCTGGGTATGGCCGGTGCTGAACTGGGCTTGGCTGACAATCTGACAACAGCGAAGTTTCTCGGCCATAAGTATGAACTTACAGTCGTGGCCGTGCCTGAAGGCGAAGACTGGCTGGGTGCCGCGCGGACTGCACTGAATGAAACACCTTTTGTGATTCTGGATGCGCCTGCGCAGGCGCAAATGGACGTCGCGGATTTGCCCGAAGCGTCATCGGCCATATTATTCAACGCTTCTGCACCGGATGTGTTGATCAGAGAGGAGGAGTGCCGCGCAAATCTATTGCACACGCTGCCTTCTGACGTGATGCGAACCGATGCATTGGCGCAATTTCTGGTAAAGCGCCGATGGGACGATCTGGCTTTGATTACAGGTGAACATCCTGGTGATCTGGACTTTGCGGCCGCTTTAAAGCGATCATTGCAGAAGTTCCGCCTTGAGCTGAAGGCGGAAAAAACGTGGGCTTTTGATGCCGACCTTCGGCGTAATGCGTCGCAAGAAGTGCCCCTGTTTACGCAGGATTTCGGTGATTATGACGTATTGCTGGTTGCCGATGAGCTGAACGATTTTGGCCGTTATATTCCGTTCAACACGTGGGAACCCAGACCAGTTGCCGGTTCCGAAGGGCTGAAGCCAGTGACGTGGTCACGCGTGGTCGAGCAATGGGGCGCGGTCCAGATGCAGAACAGATTTGTTGATCAATCGGGACGGTCAATGATGCCCGAGGACTATGCCGCATGGGCGGCGTTCCGGTCCCTGGGAGAGGCGATAACGCGTACCAACTCGGCTGATCCCGCTGTTTTGCGGTCATATTTGTTGTCGGATGACTTTGAATTGGCGGGTTTCAAGGGACGCCCGATGAACTTTCGGGCATGGAATGGTCAGTTGCGCCAACCCATCCCCCTGGTGACGGATCGCGCCGTGGTTGCAATGGCGCCGCTCGAGGGGTTCCTTCACCAGCGCACCGAACTAGACACGCTGGGAATCGATCAAGGCGAAAGCCAGTGCCAGGCGTTTAAGGGGTAACTTCTATGAGACTGACTGCAATTGCCGCCGCACTAACCATCTGCACCCCTGTTGCAGCGGATGAGATCTGGATCAGCAACGAGAAGGACGACACGCTCAGTGTTATTGATATCGACACGCTTGAGGTAATTCGCACCATCGAAACCGGAGAGCGTCCGCGGGGGATTACGTTCTCCAAGGATTTTTCGGTTTTGTACATCTGCGCCTCTGACAGTGATGCAGTACAGGTCATGGACCCGGAAACCGGTGAAATATTGCATGACCTGCCCTCGGGTGAGGACCCGGAACAGTTTGTACTGCATCCGAACGACCGTCATCTTTACATTGCAAACGAAGATGACGCGATTACAACGGTTGTCGATACGGAATCCCGTGAGGTCATTGCACAGATTGATGTAGGGATTGAGCCCGAAGGAATGGCAGTGTCACCGGACGGGAAAGTCGCAATTACCACCTCGGAAACGACCAATATGGCCCATTGGATCGACACCGATACGCAGGAGCTTTTCGCCAACACATTGGTTGATTCACGCCCCCGCCACGCGGAATTCGTCAAGGACGGAACCGAGCTGTGGGTGAGTTCAGAGATTGGTGGCACTATCACCGTGTTTGACGTCGAAACCCAAACCGAAAAAGCCAAGATCGAATTCGAGGTTGAAGGTGTCCACCCGGACCGCGTTCAACCCGTGGGGTTTGAATTGTCCGAAGGTGATGAAACGGCCTTTGTCGCGCTGGGGCCGTCAAACCATGTCGCGGCTGTTAATGCCGAAACTTATGAAGTCGAGGATTACATCCTTGTCGGCCGCCGTGTCTGGCACATGGACTTCAATGCCGACAAGTCGCTGCTGTTCACAACGAATGGTGTGTCAGGGGATGTAACAGTGATCGATGTCGCCAAGCGCGAGCCTGTCAAAACGATCAAGGTTGGTCGGTTCCCCTGGGGCGCTGCTTTCCGCCCAACCAACTGAACAATTGTAGGAGAAATTGAAATGAAGCGACTGGTACATGTGGCAGCCCTGCTTGCTTTGGCGTTGCCGACAACAGCCTTGGCCGACGACGAAGATGACGATAACGGCTTTGGTCTTGCCGGTTTGCTTTCGGCAAAGAACAAGGAAGACCTGCCACCAATTATCTTGTCGGCCGGGGAACCTTTGGCAGACGCCCCTTGGGAGCTGAAATCAGGCACCTATTACGAGTTTGAAATTCAAGGCGACGGCAGTCAGGAACTGGCTATTGTCGGGCCCGAGTTCTTTCGGGCAATCTGGGTCGACGAAATCGTGGTCGAGGGGCTTGAGATCCGACCGTTGGGTGTTGATTCAATCGAGTTTGACGAAGCCGGTGAGATGGAAATAGGTTTTGTCGCCATCAAACCTGGCAGCTACTATCTGAAAGTGCCGGGCAGTACCGGCGAAACACAGAGGTTGGAGATTACCATTAAGTGACGGGGCTTTCGGTCCGAAATGTCAGCTACGCCTATGGCGAAAAACGCGCTTTGGATGATGTGAGCTTTCACGTTCCCCCAGGCGCGTTTTGTGCGTTACTGGGGCCAAACGGTGCTGGGAAATCAACCTTGTTTTCCCTTTTGACGCGTTTGATGACCACAAGTGGCGGGATGATCGAGATTGCGGGTTTCGACATTTCGAAACACCCGCGTCAAGCTTTGGCTCAGGTTGGTGTAGTCTTTCAGCAGCCCACTCTGGATTTGGATCTGACCGTCCGCCGAAACCTCAGCTATTTTGCGGCTCTTCATGGGTTATCAGGCCGAGAAGCCGAAAGCCGTATCGAAGCCGCGTTAGAGCGACTGGACATGGCAGAACGCATTGGGGAACGTGCGCGCGATCTTAACGGGGGGCACCGCCGAAGGCTGGAAATCGCCCGGTGCCTGATCCATGCGCCATCCGTTTTGTTGCTGGACGAGCCAACTGTCGGGTTGGATGCTGCCGCCCGAACCGCTATCACCAAACACGTTCATGACCTGTCCGCGCAGGAAGGCATGACCGTATTATGGGCCACGCATCTGACAGATGAGATTTCCCCGGATGATCAGGTCGCCATCCTTCACAAAGGACGCCTTTTGCAACAGGGTTCAAGCCAAGAAATTACGAATGGCGCGCCTTTGAAGGACGTTTTCTTGTCGATGACTGGGGCCGTGGCATGAAGGCTGGCTTGATCGCACTTTGGGCAATCCTTTTGCGCGAGGCCTTGCGTTTTGTTCGACAGCGCAGCCGGTTCATCGCAGCATTGATACGCCCATTGGTCTGGCTGATTGTTTTTGCCGCCGGGTTTCGCGCGGCTTTGGGGCTTTCGATCACGCCGCCGTATCAGACCTACATCACCTACGAGATTTACATCGTGCCGGGTTTGTGCGGGATGATCCTGCTGTTCAACGGGATGCAAAGCTCTCTGAGTCTTGTTTACGACCGCGAAACGGGTTCGATGCGTTTGCTTTTGACCAGCCCGTTGCCGCGATGGTGGTTGTTGTTCTGCCGGTTGCTTGCCAGCACGACGATTTCGATCTTGCAGGTCTATACTTTTCTGGCGGTGGCCGCGATCTATGGAATCGACATGCCGTGGAATGGATACATCTATGCCTTTCCGGCTTTGATTGTCGGAGGGCTGATGCTGGGTGCCCTTGGGTTGGCCCTATCTTCGGCAATCCGGCAGCTTGAGAATTTTGCGGGGGTGATGAACTTTGTCATCTTTCCGATGTTTTTCCTGTCTTCCGCTCTCTATCCGCTATGGAAAATGGCTGAAAGTTCAGCTTTGCTTAGGGATATCTGTGCCCTCAACCCTTTCACCCATGCCGTTGAACTGATCAGATTTGCGCTTTACGGACAATTCAATGCCACCGCATTTGCCTGGACTGTACTTGCTGGGCTTGTGTTTCTGGGTCTGGCGCTGTGGGGCTATGACCCATCTCGCGGAATGAAGCGCAAGGCTGGCTGACGTTTTCTACGACCACAACACAAGTGAAATGACCTTTGGGATGCGCTATAATGCCCGGCAATCGGAGGGTTCTGTCATGATCCGTATCGCAACTGCTTTGCTGTTTCTGGGCGCGGCCGCCTCGGCCCAGACGGTCGAGGATGAGTTCGGCACGCTAAACCCGCAGGACACGGGCTTTGGTCGGGTCATGAGTAATATTGACAGTGGCGTCACCGATATGACGACCTGCGCAACCGGCTATTACATCACCAAATCCGGCCGTCACGAGATGGCGCGCAAGCTGTTCGAAAGCTGCGCTAATGCCGGGTATACCAGCGCGATGACTTGGATGGGGCAGTTGGACAATAACGGGCTGGGTGGCCCTTACGACCCGGACGCTGCGGCAGCTTGGGACAAACGAGCCGCTGACTTGGGCGATCCCGTTGGCAAGTTCAACTACGGGCTGAATCTTTTGCGGGGTCACGGTGTCGCAAAAAACCCCGAATTGGGCCGCGCTTACGTGGATGAGGCTGCGGAAGACGGTTTGAAAATAGCGAAGCGCCTTCAGAATTCGGGCTATGATCCGAACGAAGTTACCCCCGACGCAGACGAGTGGAAATACGCACCGCTATTCTAAGTATGTTTTTGTTTAATATATTGAATTTAAAGAAAACACAGAAATGTAACCCCGGAGAGGCCTGATTCAAGCTTTTCCAGATAGACATTTGCCCCATGAGAAAAGTTTTGAGCCTGTTGAAATCCACAAAACGCGCCCTACGACCATTGTGCAATTTCACCAAAGCGCCTGCCCGAGAATAATACCTTCGCCAGCAATCCCGATTTGTCGGAGATTCGGCGCTGAGGAAAGACATAAGTCTAGGGAGGACACCGATGAACCGGTTTATCATGGCCGCCGCCGCAAGCATTATGGCAACCGGCGCAGCCTATGCAGAAGTTACCGAAGACGATCTGGCCAATGATCAAACGATCACCACTCAGGTTGTAACCAACGGCATGGGCCGTCATTTGCAGCGTTACAGCCCGCTGGACACCTTGAACAAGGATAACGTCAAGAACCTGCTTCCGGCCTGGGCCTTCAGCCTCGGCGGCGAAAAGCAGCGCGGCCAAGAGACACAGCCGCTGATCTATGACGGGATGATGTATATCACCGGGTCATACTCGCGCCTTTATGCGATTGATCTGCAGACCGGCAAAGAGGTCTGGCAATACGACGCCCGCCTGCCCGAAGGCATTCTGCCCTGCTGCGACGTGGTCAACCGGGGTGCTGCCATCTATGGCGACAAGGTCATTTTCGGCACGCTGGACGCGCGGATTGTGGCGCTGAACAAAGACACGGGCGATGTGGTCTGGCGCGACAAGATCGCAGACTACAAAGCGGGCTATTCCTATACGGCGGCTCCGCTGATCGTGGACGGGCTGGTCATCACCGGCAACTCGGGCGGTGAGTTCGGCATTGTCGGCGCGGTTCAGGCGCGGGACGTGAACACAGGCGACCTGGTCTGGGAGCGCCCCGTGATCGAAGGCCATATGGGCACGCTGAACGGCGAAGAAAGCACCATGACCGGTGAGCTGAACGCGACATGGCCCGGCGACATGTGGAAGACCGGTGGCGGCGCGACCTGGCTGGGCGGCTCTTACGACGCTGACACCGATACGCTGGTCTTTGGCGCGGGCAACCCGGCCCCGTGGAATAGCTGGCTGCGCGACGCGGGCACCCCGACCGAAGGCAACAAGGGTGACAACCTCTATGCTGCCAGCCGCATCGGCATCGACCCGAAGACCGGCGACATCAAATGGCATTTCCAGACCACCCCGCGTGAGGGTTGGGACTATGACGGCGTGAACGAGGTCGTCGCCTATACAGACCGTGAGGGGAACAAGCGCTATGCCACCGCTGACCGGAACGGGTATTTCTATGTCCTGAACCGTGAAGACGGCGCTTTTGTTTCGGCCACGCCATTCGTCAAGGACATCACCTGGTCAACGGGCGTGGATGAAACCGGCCGTCCGATCTTTGTCGAAGAAAACCGCCCCGGTGATCCTGCCTCGGCTGCGGACGGCAAGAAGGGTGAGGTGATCTTTGCCTCGCCATCCTTCCTGGGCGGCAAGAACTGGATGCCGATGGCGTTCTCGCAGAATACCGGCAATTTCTATGTGCCTTCGAACGAATGGGGCATGGATATCTGGAACGAGCCGATCACCTACAAGAAAGGCGCTGCCTATCTGGGTGCGGGTTTTACCATCAAGCCGAACTATGAAGATCACATCGGCTCGCTCAAGGCGATCGACCCCGATACCGGCGAGTGGAAGTGGGAATACAAGAACGACGCTCCGCTGTGGTCTGGTGTGATGACCACTGCTGGCGGGCTTGTGTTCTTCGGCACCCCAGAAGGCGAGTTCATTGCGCTGGATGACGAAACCGGCGAGAAGCTG
This sequence comes from Ruegeria sp. HKCCD7221, assembly GCF_013031225.1. NCBI lineage: Bacteria > Pseudomonadati > Pseudomonadota > Alphaproteobacteria > Rhodobacterales > Roseobacteraceae > Ruegeria > Ruegeria sp. HKCCD7221. The sequence goes on along the minus strand of NZ_WPZE01000009.1, from coordinate 126,346 downwards.
TGGTCGTTCCAGACTGGGTCCGGCATCGTTGGCCAGCCAGTGACTTGGGAACAGGACGGAGAGCAGTATGTCTCGATCATTTCCGGTTGGGGCGGCGCGGTTCCACTGTGGGGCGGCGAGGTGGCCAAGAAGGTCAACTATCTGAACCAGGGTGGTACCTTGTGGACCTTCAAACTGCCTAAAGAACTGGCGTCGGCGAACTGATCCGAAACCAGATGTATTCTGAACGCGCGCCTGATCCGGGCGCGCGTTTTTTTATTACGACCTTCCGCCAGTAGGCGACCTTCCTTTCAGTTGCTAGGATTTGCTAAATTGGGTCAACTTTTTGCAAAGGCCATTTCCTATGCTTGCAAATACCGCTGGACAGAGTGATTTCGAAATCGTTTTGATCATCGATGATCACCCTTTGTTTTGCGATGCACTCTCGATGACATTGCAAAGCGTCGCACATATCGGTGAAGTGCATACAGCCGACCGGCTTGAACAAGCTTTGGAGCTTGTCAAAGGTGGATTAAAGCCGGATGCGGTTTTGCTTGACTTGAACTTGCCAGATGTTGACGGGTTAGACGGCTTAATTCGTCTAAAGGCGGTGGCGAATGCGCCTGTAATCGTCGTATCGTCAATGACCGACAACAGAGTGATCAGCCAAGTGATTCACGCCGGCGCGTCGGGTTACGTTCCGAAACACAGCCAGCGGGATGTCTTCCGCACCGCGTTCGAAACCGTGCACGCAGGTAGTGTGTTTCTGCCCGAAGGATGTGTGCTGATCAATCCGGACGACGAGAATGAACAAAGCGACGCCGTTGGTCGTCTGGCTACGTTAACCAATCAGCAATCGCGTATCCTTCAACTGATCTGTGAGGGTAAGTTGAACAAGCAGATTGCCTATGACCTTTCCATAGCTGAAACGACCGTCAAGGCGCATGTTACTGCAATCATGCGGAAATTGGGTGTTCAAAGCCGAACCCAGGCGGTTCTGATTGCCAAGAAAGCGTCTTTTGCCAGCGTCTTGCAAGAGCAGGGCTAACTTAATATCTTCAAATCTCGTCGTGCTTTAGGGAGGAGGCCCGATGGATCAAGCAGTCGGGTGGGCCGAGACCCATACCCGTGAGCCAGGCATCGTGAAGACGGCATTTGCGCACTATGATGCGGATGATGCGATTACTAAGCTTGCGTCTGCGCTCGGGGGAAGCGAGCACGCGCTTGTTGTTCTGTTTGTGACTTCAAAAGCAGATGCAGCGTCCGTAATCGCCGAAGCTGCTTCGGCCTTTGCGCCTGCGCCTGTGATCGGTTGCACGACTGCAGGCGAGTTGGCCGGGCAGGGCTATACGGAAGAACAGATTGTTGCGATTGGCTTGCCTGCGTCTCATTTCGCGGTTCGAACGATCCTGGTGCCGGATCTCAACGATTTTTCCGCTCAGGACATCATTCATGAGATGATCCGAAACAGAAATGAGATGACGGAAGCAGACCCCGACTGGCATCACGAATTCACATTTTTGCTGATCGACGGATTATCGACCAAGGAAGATGCCCTGACCTCTGAGTTGGCTGTGGGTTTGGGGCCGGTGCCGTTGTTTGGCGGGTCGGCCGGGGATGGGACGCAATTTGGTAACACATTCGTTCTGCAGGACGGCCTTGCGTATGAAAACGCGGCTGTTCTGACCCAGGTGCGGACAAGCTGTCCGATCAAGGTATTCAAGACGGATCACCTTGTGCCCACGTCACAGCGCATGGTGGTCACCGATGCGGACCCTGCCAATCGGATCGTTCGTGAAATCAACGCGGAACCGGCTGCCCGTGAATATGCAAGAATATTGGGAAAAGACCCTGAGCAGTTGAATACTTTTACGTTCGCCGCACATCCCGTTGTTGTTCAGATTGGCGGCCAGCATCATGTGCGCGCCATTCAGCGCGTTGATGAAAACGGTGATCTCGTGTTCTTTTCAGCGATCGATGAGGGGCTTGTTCTGACGATGGCCGAGCCTATGAATATGGCAACCCATCTCGAGCAGGAGCTTGCGGCCTTGACGCAACAAGAACAGCCCGATGCGATACTTGGGTGTGACTGCCTTCTGCGCAGGCTTGAGGCGCAGGAAAAACAGATGACGGGCAATTTGTCCAAAATTCTGTCTGATAATCGTGTGGTCGGGTTTTCCACCTATGGCGAACAATTCAATTCGATTCACGTAAACCAGACCCTGACCGGAGTGGCCATTTACCCCCCGGAAGATGCGCAGCATGATTGAAACCCTGATTAATCCTCAGGATCCGCTGGATCTTCAGAACGAAAAGCTTCTTAAGATAGCAGCCGCCTTGATGCGGCGGGTCGAGGAATCGACCGATGCTAGCGGCGCCGCCTACGCGCAGTTTCAGCGCGCTGCAACGCTTGAACAGGAAGTCCGGGCGCGTACGTTGGATTTGGAGCGCGCTCTGGAGTTGTTGAACGATTCCAATGCGCGGCTTGCGCAGGCTAACCAGGAAACCGAAGCCGCACGGGCCGATCTGGCCAATGCAATCGAAACCGTTCAGGAAGGGTTCGCGCTGTTCAACCTGGACGAGGAACTTGTTCTGTGTAACAGCCGTTTCGGTATGCATATGCCCGACATTCAGGGTCATTTGGTGCCTGGCCTTCATTTCACTCAGTATGTCGAACTGGCGAGCCAGTCCAAATTTCTGTCATTGCCCGAAGCGGTTTCGCCACAGGATTGGGCTCAGCGGCGCATGACGCGCCACGCCGATGACCACGTCGTCTTTAACGTACGCCTGAACGGCAACCGTTGGACGCAGATTTCCGAGCATCGGACGCCTGACGGTGGAACCGTTATCTTGCAGACCGACGTCACGGATATCATGCGGATTGAGCGGCAGGAGAGGGACCGGATACTGGACGACAAGGCCAGTCTGATCCGAGCAACGCTGGAGCATATTGATCAGGGCGTCTGTATATTTGACAGCAAGTTACGCCTGATCGGGTGGAACAACCGTGCCAGTGAATTGCTGGCAATACCCAACGCCCAGTTCCAGATGGGTGCGCAGTTCAAAACTCTGTTTGACCGGTTGAGTGCGACGATCAGATTCGCAGACGGAGTCAGCGCCACCGATCTTATGGCTTGGGTGAACCGCGAGACGGAACGACCACCCCTAAAATTCCAGATGCATTCGGGGCGTTTCAAAATCCTGTCCGTATTTGCGCAGGAAATGCCGGATCGTGGGTTTGTTATATCGTTCACGGATGTCACGGCGGAACACAGGTCAGCCCAAGCTTTATATGAAGCGAAGGAATTGCTTGAGCAGAGGGTCGCATCGCGAACCGAGGAACTTGCTGACGCCCTGAACGAAGCAGAGCGGGCGAATTCCTCAAAATCGCGGTTTGTCGCGGCGGCAAGCCATGACTTGTTGCAACCTTTGTCGGCAGCGAAGCTGTACGTCGCCACCCTTGGCAGCGGGTTGAGCGAAGATGACGCCCAGAACGTCGCCGCCAAAGCCGAAAGCGCGTTAAGCAGTGTGGAACATATCCTTGAGGCATTGCTTGATATCTCAAAGCTGGATTCCGGACGCGCCACGGTTCATTTGTCTACGCTTTCGGTCAACGACATTTTCTCACAGCTTGAAGACTCATTCAGACCTGTCGCTCAGGCCAAGGGGTTGGAGTTGCGCTTTGTGCATACCGATGCGCTTGTACGAAGTGACGCCAGCTATCTTCGACGCATTCTCCAGAACCTTCTGTCAAATGCTATCCGGTACACCGAGAAGGGGAGGGTTTTGGTTGGTGCGCGCCGTCGCAAGACATCAATTGCGATCGAGGTTTGGGACACGGGCATTGGTATTCCTACTGAACAGCGCGACATTGTCTTTCAGGAGTTTCAGCGACTGGACTCTGACGCGAGTGCCGCCGAAGGGATGGGGTTGGGCCTGGCCATAGTTGAAAGAGCCTGCGGATTGCTTAAACACCCGATCAAGTTGTCCTCGCAGGTCGGACAAGGCACCATTTTTTCGGTAGAGATTCCGCTTGCTACGTCAGAAAGCACTGCGCCGGATGCCTCGATCAATAAGCAGACAACGGACACCAGTACCCTGGCCAGCACCGTTACATTGCTGATCGAGAACGACGAGAATTTGCGCGGTGCCCTGACGATGACAATGGAGTCTTGGGGCGTCCAGGTCCTGGAATGTGCAAGCGAACAACAGGCTACCAACCTTCTGCGAGAGATCGGCATTTTACCGGACATAATCGTGGCGGACTATCAGTTGGATCACGACTTGAAGGGAACTGACGCCGTTCGTGCATTGATTAATGAGTTCGGAGATTTGCCTGCGTGTATTATCTCTGCAAACCGGTCAGCGGAATTGACGCAGGTGTGCAATGCAGAAGGGTATTCTTTGCTCCATAAGCCGATTGACGCGCTAAGCCTAAAGTCAGTTCTTGAAAGTGTGCGCGATACTTGAACCGCGTCTCCTTACATTGTGAGGATAGGTGCGTTGGCTGATGTTTTTGGGCATAATATGGGTTATGTTAAATAATTCCCGGCTACTCAGCTCACCGATACGTTTCCATAGGTTGACCCAAAAGGATTCATCTACCATCCTGATCTAACGTTGATTTCCGCGATGTGTCATTCTTAAAGTTGTTCTGATTAGGGTCCGCCACATGCCAAAAACCTCGCAGAAACAGTATTTGGTGGACACGCATCGCTCACGCGACCCGCAACAGACACTGGGTATTGTTAAGCCATACCTAAAGGAAATGGGGATCACTCGGATCGCTAATTTGACGGGGCTGGACAGGATCGGGCTTCCGACCGTGATGGTGTCGCGCCCGAACTCGCGCTCAGTCGCCGTTTCGCTGGGCAAGGGGCTGTCGCTGGAGGCTGCTCAAGCCTCTGGCGTAATGGAGGCTATCGAGGCCTGGCATGCCGAGCGTCTGCAATTGCCACAGCGTCTGGCGCGTTATTCCGATTTGTGCGCGGATGATCTTGTTGTGGATGTCGAACGCCTTCCGCGCGTCACCGGCGGGAAATTTGACCCAAACCGCAATATGTTATGGGTTCAGGGACAGGAGTTGAACGGCAAGCTCAACTGTTGGGTCCCCTTGGAAATGGTCGATACGGACTACACCGCACCACCCAGCGCCGGGCAAGGTGCGTTTCCGCGAACCACGAATGGGTTGGCGTCGGGCAACAACGTAACCGAAGCAACATGTCACGCGATTTGCGAATTGATCGAACGGGATGCGACAACTCTTTGGCACCACAAAACTGCGGAAAACCGACTGGATCACGAAACGATTGACGACAAACGCTGTAAAAGTGCCCTTGGAATGTTCACCGCTGCGGGCTTAAAGGTTGGAATATGGAATACGACATCAGATATTGGGATCGCCAGTTTCCGTTGTGTGATCTGTGAATCTGGTGCGCAGAATGGCCACATTGGGATTGGCGACGGGTGCCACCCAGACAGTTCCATCGCCCTTTTGCGCGCATTGACCGAGGCCGCGCAGACAAGGCTGACGCATATCTCGGGTGCAAGGGATGATCTGGACCCGGCTGAGTTCACGGATCAGGCCCAGTCGGATCGCAGCCAATATGTGCGGGACCTTATTGAACGCGCCGATCCAAGTCAGGCGTTCGCGGATTGTCCGTCCTATACCACCAGCTCATTTGACGAAGACCTCACGTTAATTCTTGGTCAACTGGGTTCTGTTGGCCTTTCACAAGCCGTCTGTGTTGACCTTTCGCGCCCTGAACTGGACATCGCTGTCGTTCGTGCTGTCGTGCCGGGGCTTGAGGCACCGCACGACGACCCAGACTATGTTCCTGGCGCAAGAGCCGTGGCTGCTATGAAAGACCGGGCATGAGTCTCGCCGTCTTCGTAGGCCCTACCCTGCCCCGTGATGCGCTGGATGAGTTTCCCGAGGTCAGAATACTGCCCCCTGTCCGGCAAGGCGACGTTTATCGGGTCGCCAAAGACCGCCCAAGTGCCATCGGTATCATTGATGGGTATTTTGAGGGCGTCCCCTCGGTCTGGCACAAGGAGATTCTTTGGGCGCTTGAACAAGGAATTCCGGTGTTTGGCAGCGCCAGCATGGGCGCTCTTAGGGCTGCCGAACTTGCTGACTTCGGGATGATCGGCGCTGGCCAGATTTTTGAGGACTATGTCGCAGGTGTTTTGCAGGATGATGACGAGGTCGCGGTTGTCCATAGCCCGGCAGAGCTTGGATACCAGTCCCTGAGTGTTCCAATGGTTTCGGTCCGTGCCACGGTTTCCCGGGCTGAAACCGTTGGGGTCATCGAACCTGAAACCGCCGCAAGAATCATAGATGCGGCCAAGTCCATCCATTACCGGGACCGCAATTGGCCTGATATCGAAAACGCGGTTACGGAACACGCCGGGACCGAAGATTTTTTCAAATGGCTGCCAAAGGGTCAGGTTGACGCCAAAGCGGAAGATGCCAGAGCCATGCTGAGAATGATGTCCGACTATCTAAGCGCGCCCCCCGCCCCGCAAACCTCAACCGTGCGTGCCGAACGGACATTGGTCTGGAAAACCCTGCGCAACCGTATTGATGCCGAAGCCACCGAAGGCGACGCGGTGATTGATGAACTACGCCTGACGCCAGAACTGTATTTCGATCTGCGCGCCCGCGCAGTTCTGAGACTGCTGGCGCAGGAAGAGGCCGATCGGATTGAACACAGCCCCGACCGTGAGGTTTTGCTGACGCACATGTCGGACCATCGCAACAACGCCGGGCTGTCCCGCAAGGCTGACTTGATGCAGTGGCTGCGCACCAACGACCTGAACCCGGAACTGTACGAAGCGATGCTAACCGGAGCTGCACAGATTGATGCGGTGACCGAAGCCCGTAGCACCCGGCTGAATGCCCCCCTGCTGACCGAGCTAAAACGCAGCGGGCGCTATGCGGATTTGCGTGACCGTGCCGATAAAAAGACCCAACTGGTCGCCCCCTCTGATCGCAAGATCAGTGCAGATCGGTTGCATATGCTGATCTGGTTTTTTGAAACAAACCTTGACCGCGATGTGCCAGATGATCTTGAATCCTACGCAGTTTCGCTTGGCTTGTCCGGGCGGGATGCTCTTTATGATTTGATAGAAGCAGAGTTTTTGTATTGCCATAGTGATACCGGATCAACGGCCTAAGACCGTTAAGGGGTCGTCGACCGGACACAGGAGGGCGCTTGATGGATTTGCCAGACTACAGCGACGCCGAAGAACCCGGCACCCGGTTTTTGCTGTTTCCCCAATCTCCGTTTCTGGAACCGGATGCCCAACTGGAATTGGTCGAGATATCGGCCCCGCAAGGAAGCATCGGACCGGGCCCATCGGGCCCAAGGATGTATACCGTCAACCCGGTTGGTAAAACGACGCCATATGGCGCAATCGTCCCCGGACCGAATGGGCCGGGCATGTACCTGCCGCCGTGGGACGGATATTTCCACCCCCCGGCCATGCCGGACGAGTTCGGGAATTTCATCCATATTGACCCATCAGACCCGGCCTTTGAGGCGGCGCATCTATTTGGGTCAGCTCATTTCACCATGGACGTCTGGCAAGGGTATTTCGATCGCCCCATACCGTGGCATTTCACGCGCGATTTTGATCGGCTGGAATTGTCGCTTCTGCCTAGTTTAGATAACGCACATATCGGCTGGGGGTTCCTTGAAACCGGTGGCACGCGGGAACATGGGGATGAATATCGCCCATACAGCCTGAACTTCGACGTTGTCGCTCATGAAATCGGTCACGCAATCATCTACAGCGTGATCGGAATGCCAATCGATGGCGATGCCGGGGGCGAGTATTACGGATTCCACGAATCTGCTGCGGACATGGTTGCGCTTCTTGCGTCCTTACATTTTGGATCGGTCGTGGACACGTTGCTGAAGAACACGCGGGGCAACCTTTACACGTTCAATCGGCTAAACCGATTTGCGGAACTTTCGGAAAACGCTCAGATACGAACGGCCGCCAATAACCGGTCTCTGTCCGAATTTGCGTCTGGCTGGTCCAGTGAGCATGACCTGTCTGAGCCATTGACCGGAGCTATGTTCGATATCTTCGTGGATATTTACCATGAACGATTGCTGCTGCACGGCCTGATAACGCCCGAAGAAGAAGACCTGTCTGATCAGTTGGAAGATTCCTCTGACTACAGCGCCGTGATGCAGGATATTTTCGATACCCGTTACGCTGAGAACCCCGATGGGTTTCGTATCGCGCTGCTTGAGGCGCGGGATTTTCTGGGCACTTATCTTGCAGATGCATGGGAACGGCTGGACGCTGATATGCTCAGCTACTTCGGGGTTGAAAAAGCTTTGCTGGCCGTGGATCAGGAAATCACCGGCGGTGCCTTTCAGCGCATCATTCAAGGTAACTTCAGAATGCGTGATATTGGCGTGACAACCGCAGGGCCGCAGTTGCCTGATCCTGACGAAGACAGCCACGCCAATTCTGTCCGCACGCAAGTTCCCGGATAGCGGTCAAAAATCCTTTATTTTGAAGTGGTTTTATGGCATGCAAACGTGGGATGATTATTGGAAATAATTTTCTCGAACTATGCGTTCGGGTTCAATTCAGGGGGAAAGATGAGGGCCTAAGCTCTGTCCACCCCACAATTGGGAGAGAATATTATGGCTGAATCCTTGCTTAGTTTTTCCGAAGTGTTGTTGTTTGGGCGTTTATTGAACGACTTGAAGGTCGCGAAATCCAAAATTGCGGCCCCAGATAAAACAGTCCGGCTTGTTGCAGCGAAAAAGGTGAAGGTGAACAAGAATATCTCCATCGTAGACGGCACGATCGACGGTGAAGAGGTGGCGGCTGGCAACTTAGTTCTGGTTACTGGAAATCGTCCCAAAAAGAATGGTATTTACGAAGTAACAGTAGTTGACGAGAACTATAAGCTGGAAAACCAAGAAAGGATTGAAGAAGACGCGCTGGTGAAGGTCACGCATGGGGACCAATACGAAGACAGCTTCTGGCAGCAGACGCTGCCCACCCCTGCGGGTTTCGAAAAGCAAGAGTTCATTTTCCGCAAAGAACTGTCCGAAAAAATCGGCGCGAACAAGCAGCTCAAGGATCAGTATGGTAAAGACTCCCGATTGGCGCGTATCTACGGCTTCTCGTTTGAAGGAACGTATTATGAGCTGCCTGAACCCACCATTTTCCTGGTCCATGGAAAAGGCGAAAGCCCGACCGATGGAAACCGGCCCGGTGGCCTAGCATCCCGCGCTCCGAGTGATCCATCCCTGTCTGGTGTCGCTTCGGCTGACTATCAAATCTCGGACGACATCAGGGTCTGGGATTACGACAAGGCTGATTACACGATCCGTATGGACGTGATGACCGGCCAGTTCGAGCAAGTCCTGCTGGACATTTATTTCGGTTTTGACAGCCCGGCTGTCAGCGGTGCCAAGGTATCTGGCGCCAAAGTCAGCGGTGCAAAGGTGAGTGGCGCGAAAGTCAGCGGTGCAAAGGTATCAGGTGCCAAAGTCAGTGGCGCAAAGGTGCGTGGCGGCGACTAAGATCAAGCCAATATCTACAGAACAAGGGCACGTCAGGCGCGTGCCCTTTTTTCTGGATTATCAAAACCCAGCTTTTTTCAAGCCTTCTACAAAATGCTGGGTATCCTCTTCCAACCGATCCGGCTGTACCGTGGCCCATCGCGTAAGCGAGAAATTGGGATGTGCCGCGCGGTGCTTGTCAGTGATCTGACGCGCTAGGTCGGTTTGCCCCAGCTGGGCATAGCTTGCAGCCAGCATACGTTGACCTTCGGTTGGGTTGTTCATCTTGTTGACGGTCTCAATCACATCGTCATACCGTCTGAGATTGTAGTAGGCCCCACCCAAGTGCCACAGATACTGATCTGGGAAATAGGGGTTCAACCTCATGGCCTGCTGGATATGTGTGATCGCCGTTTCATTGTCTCCGTAATGTGCCAACGCATCCGCAAAATCCGAGTGCATGTCGGCGTCATTTGGGTTCAGTGCCAAGGCACGTTGATAGGACTGAATCGCGGCGTCATGTTCCTTTCGGTACAGGTGCACATACCCCAACTCGCCAAAACCGCGGGCATCCGTTGGATCCAGTTCGATTGCGCGCTGCGCAAGCGACAGCGCCTTGTCCAACGCGGAAGATGGATCTTCGGCCCAGGAATACCGCCAGTCTATGTTCAGCGTCCGTGACAAAGCTGCCGCCGCCCGGGCATAGCGCCCGTCCCGCTCTAGCGCGGATTGATAGAAATCCTGCGCCTTACGATTGTCGTTCCGCGTATACTTGAAGATGTGATGTTGACCCTGAAGAACCGAACCATACGCCTCAAGGTCGGCGGGCACTGCCTGAATCATACGCTGTTTTTCATGGGATTCGATCATCACGGCGGTGGCGGCAACAATGCATTCTGTAACTTCGTCGAGAATGTCGAAGATGTCGTCGATATTCCGATCGAACCGCTCGCCCCAGATAGTGCGTTCAGTATTGGCATCCACAAGTTCGGCGGTAATCCGAATGCGACTGGCGGACCGCCGGACACTACCACGCGCGATATATCGTACGTTCAGTCTCTGGGCTGCTTCCTTCGGTGGCATCGCCTGTGCCTTGAAGAAAAACGATGAGTTCCGGGCGATGATGAACAGGTTCCGGAACTTGGAAAGGTTCATGATAATGTCGTCGGTCAACCCCTCGGCAATCCAATTGTCGGACTCGTCCCCGTTATTGCTGGTGAATGGCAGGACAGCCACCGACGGTGTATCCGGCCGCTCCAGAATATCCATCGTCAGTTCGGGGCGCATCGTTCCTGCCATGGTCGCGCCAGCAACCTCGCTTCGGACGCAATAGGTTGAGATCGGAGAAACGATGTTCTTCAGTTGCTTTGGGCCCAGAAACTCATACCCATATCGCAGGCGGTTGCACACCTGATCGTAAACGGCCGAGCTGACGTAAACACGCTCTGGTTCCGCTATTTCCTGAAGTCGGGCCGCAATGTTCACGTTATCGCCATGAATCCCGCGTTCGTCGATCAGGATTTCTCCTAGATGAACGCCCGCGCGAAATTTGATTCGCTGATTCTCGGATCGCGTGTGGTTATGCTCGCTCGCGATCTGGTGCAGTTCCACACCAAATTCCACCGCGCTTGTGGCCGTTTCAAATAGTGCAAGAATGCCGTCACCGCGCACTTCAATCACGCGGCCATTGTATTTTGCACAAGTGACTTCGAGCTTGGAAAGCAATGATTTCAAGGCGTTATACGTGTCCAGCTCATTCTCGCTCATCAAGCGAGAATACCCGACAACGTCGGCGAACAGGACAGCCCCGAGCTTTTGTGTGATGGGAACGTTCAGATTGTTGGTGTCCACTGGCGTTTCTCATTTGGTAGGTTCTGCTGAAACCACTTGTTCAACTTATACCTAATTTCAAATATTTCGACTGCTTGGGTCATTCGGATGCCTTGGTCAGGAGCCCGCACCCTGAGGAGGCCATGACCAAGCGCCAGGTGCGCTTGTTCCAAAGGTCACTACGATGTCGTTGCTCAACTCTTGCGCAAGTGTTTCTCGATGTTTCATCCAATCTTGGTTCAGGACCCCTACCACGATCATGTCGTGGAATTTTCCGTCTGCGAACCATGCCTGCCGCATGGTTCCTTCGATCTGGCATCCGACCCTTGCCACCAAGTCCCGACTGCTTTGATTGTCCACGCGGTAATAGGACGTAAGGCGGTTCAAACCTAACTGCCGAAATGCAAAATCAATCAGCAAGGCTGTTGCGCGCAGCCCGATCCCAAGGCGTCGGGCGTTCTTCTCAACAAACATGGCAATGACCGCGTCACGATTGACGGGTGATATTGCTTCGATCCCCGCCATCCCAAGCGCCTTACCATCACTGGATTCCACCACGAACCAGCATTTGCAGCGGTTGTCAGGGGAAAAGGCATCTTTCCAGATTTCTTCGGTTTGCGACTGGTTGAAGGGAATGCGCGATGTTCGGTCAAACAGCGCCAAATCTTCTACGTCCTGAAACCACGGCGCGATGACCTCCAGATCGGACTTTTCAACTGGGCGCAGCCTGAATGTTCCTGTCGTTTTGTCCTGCACTGTAAAAACCTTTGAATAAAATACAAAAAATGACTCTGGCGACAGTAGCACAAAAATTCTGCAAATACGAAGGCAGAAACATGTGGCAGGTAAGAAGCCCCTAAAGTCCTTAGATATCAAGATGAAACTTTGTTTGATCGGACTCAACGGGGCTATTGCGCCCTGCATTGGACTCCGAAAATTCAAATTCCGAACCGACATGCCCAACGGTACCCATGAGGCGAACTAGCGAGTCGGGAACGCTGCAAGTTGTAGGTGAAATTCTTGCATTTGCCGCAAAACCGGACTGAAAGCCTATCGGTACTGGAATGCCCGGATGCAAAGGTGGGATGCACGGTTTCGCAACGCCGGTGATCTCGTGTGTGCCGCTTTGGGGCAAATTTGTGCACGGCGGGTTTGGGCCGCCAAGGATATTGGTTCTAGCCCTTGGCTTTCGTTGCTATTGTAATTCAGTGATGATCAGCGACCAAAAACCTTCATTTTCAACAGTCTCAAGCAGCTTCATTCTTGATTGGCTTGTGGCGTTGCAGGCCCTTTGTGAGCCGGATCAATTTGCTTCGTTGCTCGCCCGATCCGGCATCTCATATGGCGACAATGCCCCGTTGGGTCGAGTGACTCTGGAGCAGATCGTTCGCCTGTACCAACTGGCAGCTGTGGAAACCGGCGATGAGATGATGGGGCTCTGGTCGCGTCCAATAAGGCCACGTGCCTTGCAACACCTGCTGACATCGGTGCGCGAGTCAACCTCGCTGTCGTCGGCGCTTTACCGGTTTTCGACATTCTGGAACCTGTTGCTTGATGACTACCGGTTCGAGTTGGTCGATGCGGAGGATACCATAGCACTGCGCCTTGTGCCCCGGTCAGACGCCCTTGCGCAGCGCTTTGGCCATATGCTGATCCTTAAGCTTGCCCATGGGATTCTGTCTTGGCTGGCCCGGCGTGAGGTCGCCGTGGAGCGGGTCGATTTCGCATTTGAGCGCCCCTCTTTCGAAGAGGACTATGCCGTCATTTTCCCCGCGCCTGTCACGTTTGATGCAAATTCCACATCAATTCGCTTTGCCAAAGCTTCGCTGGGGCCGGTGAATACGCGCAGTACCGATGATCTGGATCGCTTCCTGGAAAATGCGCCGCGCGACTGGGTCTTTACGCATTCGCAAGAGCACACACAGTCTTTGCGTGTCCGCGCCTATCTGAACCAATCGAGCTGGCAGGACGCGCATTTGGCGGGGGCCGCCAAGGCGCTTGGCATGACGCCGCGCACTTTGATCCGTAAGTTGGACGCTGACGGAACGTCCTTTCAGGCCATCAAAGACGGGTTGCGCAGGGATATCGCAATTCGCCGCTTGCAAATTGGAGATGCAAGTATCGAGGTTATTGCTCAGGACGTTGGCTTTTCTTCCGCGGCAAGTTTCCACAAGGCGTTTCACAGGTGGACAGGGGCGACACCAAGCTCGTATCGGCAGCGGGCTCTACTCTAGGCAAAGATTTGTCACTTTTGGACAATCGGTTGTCACCGCGCGAGATGGAGTAGGTGTTAATTGTGCTGCTACCTAGCGGTCAAAGCACATCTTACTGCGTAAACCCGATTTGCTTCGCCCAATGGTGGTGGCGAGATTGGATATTTGCGCTCAACTGAAAGGACCAAGGCCATGTCGTCTGATCTTGAAACTCTCTTGTCCGCCGCGCGCGATCACGCCAGTGAAGTGATCTTGCCTAATGTTGATGCCTGGAACAAAAACGGGGCTTGGCCTCGCGCGGCCTCTGACAAGGCAGGTGCGGCTGGTCTGACTGGCCTCTACGCACCGAAAGAGTGGGGCGGACAGGGTTTGCCGCTGTCCGAGGGTATTCAGGTTTATGAACAATTGGGAACAGGCGATGGAGCTTACGCATTTGCGATTTCCATGCACAACATTTGTACTTTTGGAGGTTGTGGATACGGGACCGACGCGTTCAAAGAGGAATGGGCGCGCGATCTGACTTCAGGTCGCAAGCTTGCAAATTTCGCGCTGACAGAGCCGCAGTCCGGGTCTGATCCGATGAAGATGTACACCCGTGCAACAATCAACGGTGACGGCACCTGGACGATCAATGGCGCTAAGGCTTGGGTCAGCTTGGCGACTGAGGCCGATATCTACTTTACCGTTGTCAAAACCTCGGATGAGCCTGGTCATAAGGACATGGCCATGATCGCGATTCCGGCAGACGCGCCAGGTATCAGCTTTGGCCCAATTTATGATACACCATCCTATAACTTCCTGCCGATTTCCGAGATGTATTTAGACAACGTCGTGGTCAGCGAAGACAATATCATTCTTCCAATTGGCCAAGGCTTGCAGGGCTCATTGATGGCGATCGACATCGCAAGGGTTTCGATCGCTTCTGGGTGTTGTGGCCTGATGCAGGCCGCTCTGGATACTGCGCTGTCCTATTCAAAGAACCGCAAGATGTTTGGCGGCAAGAACCTCGACCTTGACGGCATTCAGTGGATGCTGGGAGAGGTGGCAACAGATCTCGAAGCGTCCAAGCTGCTTTACCGCAAGGCAGCCGAAGCCCTTGGCACCCCCGAGGGGCCACTTATGGCGGCACATGCCAAACGTTTTGTCCCCGACGCTGCAGTAAAAGCCGCGAACACCTGCACGCAGGTTCTGGGTGGGATGGGTCTTTTGCAGCCTTACGGGCTGGATCGACTATCACGCTTGGCGCAGATGCTGCGGATCGTTGACGGAACAACCGAAATCAGCCGCGTCGTGATTGGTAGAGCGCTGCAAAAACGTGCGGCTGGTCTGCCGGACCTTCCTGTGCCAAAGGGGTATGGCGAAACTGACAAAAACGATACATACCTAGCGGCGGAATAGTACGCCATACATACAGGAGCTTGGGCTATGCGCGCTGTCCTTTGTTCGAAATTTGAGGGCGCTGATGCGCTTGAACTTGGCGAAGCGCCAGAGCCTGTTCCAGCAGCCGATGAAGTTCTCATCGAGGTGCATGCCGCCGCCGTGAGTTTTATGGATAAGCTCATGGCGGAAGGTGGTTATCAACTGAGGCCAGAGTTGCCTTATGTCCCGGGAACGGACGCGGCAGGCATTGTCTTACAGGTCGGGAGCGAGGTCACCGACTTTAAACCAGGTGATCGTGTCGTCGGGCAAATGTGGCACGGCAGTTACGCGGAACGTGCTGTAACCAAACACTGGAAGTGCGCGAAAGTACCCGAAAGCGTCGACCTTACGGTCGCTTCGACCGTTTTGCACAACTACATGACAGCCTATCACGCTTTGGCCCAAAGATGCGCGCTGCAACCGGGTGAGAACCTGTTGGTCACGGGTGCCACTGGCGGGGTTGGACTTGCTGCCGTTGACATGGGGCGGATGCTTGGTGCGCGCGTCCTTGCAGGAACCGGTGACGCCGCCAAAATGAGTGCGCTGCAGGAGGCAGGCGCCGATGCAGTCGTCAATATGCGCGAAGGCGACCTGCGCCAACAGATCCACGACCTTACAGACGGAAAAGGGTTGGATGTTTGCTTTGAGATGATAGGCGGAGACACCTTTGTAAAGATTGCCCGATCCATGCGGTGGGGCGGGCGCATCACGCCAATTGGGTTTGTGAGCGGGGAAATCCCAAACCTACCGATGAACCTGCCTCTGCTCAAAGGCTTCTCGGTGGTTGGAGTGTTCGAAGGTGCATGGGCCGAGAAGTTCCCTTCGGAAGCCAAGAATGCAGCAGACAAGATAATGAACTGGATTTCTGAAGGTGAACTGCGCCCACTTATTGATCGCGTCTTGAAGTTGGAGGACGCATCTGAAGCCTTCCGATCTCTCAATGAGCGTGAAGTGATCGGGCGTATTGTTCTGCAAATTTAGGTGCTCCACCCACTTTCCAAGTCTGGCTAATATACGTCGAGGATCGGATGGTTCGCCCTCGGTCGACGATCTACCGCGAATTGAAGAGCAATTCGTCAGGGACGAGGATTTGGTTCGAGCGGTTTGGTAACAGAACCGATTTGTTTCAGAGTCTCAACTTCCCTCGATGCGATGTGAGTTGGCAGAGTGCAAATAGTCTGCTCAGAATCTTTCCATCTTAGATTTGGATAGGACATGCGCCATGACGATCAAACGCCGCCAATTCATGAAGCTGGGACTTGCTTCAACAGCCGCACTCGCACTCGGAACTCCTGCTGCATTTGCCGGGGACAAGGAACGCACCGGCAGCCTGTCCGGGCGTCGTGGCTATAACGTGAAAGGGACGGTCTCGGTCACCGGTGATACCGTTACACTCAAAAGCGACTATGTCTTTGACCCCAGCAAGAACCCACCGGATATCAAGATCGGCTTCGGCAATGGTGAGACCTATGCCAATGGTTCAAAAATTCACGACAAGCTGACCGTCAAGAAGGGCGAAGCCTCGTTTAAAATCCCGACCGGGATCGACACATCCAAGTACAACGAGTTGTATATCTATTGTGAGAAGTTCACTGTGATCCTGGCGGTCGCCCCGCTGAGTTAAGCGGTCCTTGAAGGCATTGTAAAACCGCCCGCCAAGGTGGGCGGTTTTCGTCCTTTTACCCAGCACTCAGCGAGGGCAGGTTTGTACCGTCAGGACTCCTTTTTTGATTTGTCAGGTTGGGGGCAGGTCGGACTGGCGTTGTTAAGCGCCATTCTTTTTCTGCTGATGGTGCTTCTGGCACGTCGTGCCTTGCGCCCTTTCCCGATCTGGGTGCGATTATTCGGGGCGCTTTCCTTGTTTTGGCTGTTCGTGTGGCTGTCGCCGCAAATCTATTACATGTATTATCGGTTGGTCATTCCCGATCTGCCTTTGCAATGGGTGATCTGGCCGCCCCGCGACCCTCTCAAGCCATTGGAAATTCTGATTTTCTCGTATGAGCAGAACCTAAGCGCCCACGGGCAGGGTATCCTTGGGTGGACGGTCATTCTGGCGGCCGTCCTGCCACGCAAGCAAGCGGGTCGATCAGAGGGTTAGCTCTGTTCCCTGGTTGGTTCGATCTGGTCGAAAATGGCTGAACATATCTGGTCCATTTCCAGCGCAAAGAAGTTTTTAGCAGCCGCCTCGTTTGGATGGTATGGGTCCTTAACCATGCCGTTCTTGTTTAGGCGGAAATAATGCTTGTTGCCTTGGTTGGCCGCAACCGTTTCGGGGGTAGCACCAGGTACGAACGTGCACCGCAGTCCCGTGACCTTGAACGCATCCATCAGATTCTTCTGCGCCCGCAGCCGCAAATCTACGATCTTCTTCTTGTAAGCGGGCGCTGTGGTCATGAAAATGCACGGCAGGTCGGGAGGCAGTTGCGCTTGCAAGCGTTCAACATCCCGTACGGCGGCTTCGGGGTTGTTGGCCCACCGCTTGGCCGAGTTGCCGAGAAAGGACATCAGTATCAGTTTTGGATCATAATACCCGTCCCGCAGCATCTCTTCGAGCGGTGAGGTTTTGGCCGCGCAGAACTGATATTCCTTTCCCTTGCCAATCTGCACATACTTGTTGCCGGTCTTGTTCACGAACCCGTACGCACCGGCGTTCACGTTCCATTTCGGGTCCACCTTGCAGATCGTGTCCTTTGCCCGCCCCGACCGGGCGGTCCACGAGTCGATTGAACTGGACCGGACACCTATCACCCCGACCCGCATTTCCCCAAGGCGTTCAAGGTGCTTTTTCTGCAGGGCATTGGGGTGGCAGTGGTCCTTGATATCGCTGAAAAACTCCAGGAAAGCCGGGCCCGAACCAAAGGATATCTGGCTGTCCCCGATAATCAGAATCTCGGGCGAGGTAAAATCCTCTGCGCTTGCCCCCAGAGTGGTGAAGGCCAAAGCGCAAACAGTTGCGACCATCTTTTTGAACACCTGCATATCCCCCCTGCAGTCTTTACCTCTACTTCACGGCCGAAAATACAGCGTTGCAGATTTCGGCCGTGTTAATGTCAAGAAAAGCCCGGACCGCAGCCCGGCTTGGATGGTGCGGGTCCTTGACCTTGCCCGCATCGTTGCGTCGGAAATAAGCGGGCTGACCTTCAATCACGGCGCGTGTCTTGCGGTTGAACCCTTCAACCACGGCACATTGCGTTCCCGCCTGCCGCAAGGCGCGGGCTATCGCGGTTTGGGCCTTCATTCGTTTGTCGTTGGTCTTTTTCAGATAGACCGGCACGCTTGAGATGAAGATACATGGAATGTCGTCCGGAATTTGTTCCAGCGTGCGGCGGGCATCCTGTTGGGCCAAATCAGGAGAATTCGCCCAGCGATCGGATGAATTGCCCAGAAAGGTCAGAACCAGCAATTCGGGGTCGTAGTACCCGTCGTCAAACATCGCCTGAAACGCGGTCTGATTGGGTTTGCAGAACTGATAGGCGTTGCCTTTGCCGATCTGAATGAACACCCGGTCAGGGTTGCCTTCGATACCATAGGCCCCGGCATTGACCCCGAATTTCTTGTCGACATCGCAAATCGCACCTTTTGCGGCCCCCTTGGGCGTTGTCCATGACTGCAAGGATGTCGAGCGGACGCCAATCGCGGCAGTCTCGCGGTTGCCGAGATTACCCAGCGCCCTTTTGCGTTCAGGCGTCATCCTGCACCGATCCGCCAGCTCATCGAAGAACCTCAGGTACTCTTTGCCAGCCCCGAACGAAATCTGGCTGTCCCCTAGGATCAGAATATCCGGTTGCGCCGCCGCGGGCTGTGCGCTTAGGGCTGAAACGGCGGCCAGCCAAAGTCCGAATACTGATGTTCTGAACAAAGTCACACAATCACCTTCAACAGTCGTTCCCGCAGCCGGACCTTGCCCGGTCATTCGCGCCAGAATGCGGGATTGTGCAGTGTAACACCAATCAATACCTGGTTATTTCCACTGCGCCTGCCGTGATGATCTGGCTGGGGTTCTATGAGGGGGGAGGTGGGTGTCCGATTGGTCGGATTAAGGGACATGCCCATATTCCATGCCATTCACGAAGGCCTGCAACTCTCTGGTTACCAATGTTTCTGGGGAAAGCCGCTCGATAACAAAGGCAATGAAACTAAAGGCTATTGGATATTGTGGCGTCCTTTCGTATTTTGGATACAAAGTGGAAATGCCAGAGACCATCCCAATGCCAAAAACCCGCGCGATTCATCGCCAAAGTTTGCCTGATGTCATCACAAACGACCTGCGCGAGCGTATCCTGAGCGGAGAGATGGTGGAAGGTGAAACCATTCGGCAAGAAGCGTTGGCAGAGGAATATGACGTATCCCGCATGCCGATACGTGAGGCGCTCAAGCGGCTGGATGCCGAGGGCCTAGTCCAACTGACTAACAATCGGGGGGCTTGTGTGACAACTCACTCCCTTTCCGAAATCGGAGAGATTTTTGATCTTAGAATCCTGTTGGAAGTTGACCTTTTCAAACGGGCGATCCCCCAGATGACAGAGGCGGATTTCGTCATCTGCGAAGAGTTTTTGAACAAAATGGAAAAGTCCTATGAAACATATGACGTCGGGCGGTGGGGCAGTCTGAACTACGAGTATCACAGGGCGTTATATTCCGCCGCTGAGCGCGGGATTACCAACGAATTCCTGCAACGGGTCAATCTGCAATCTGACCGTTATGTGCGGATGCACCTGAGTGTGATGGAACAGCGAGAGCCAGCCAAAGCGGAGCACCGTCAGTTGTTGGCACTGGCGCGGTCGCGCAATGCAGAGGCTGCTTGCGCGCTGCTGACGAACCACATCCAGCGCACCAAGGAACAGTTGCTGGCTATGGTCATCGCGACCCGCAAAGCCGAAAGTTAATCTGAATAGTCAGCTCACAGGACACTGACGGGCCACTTGGAGCGACCCGTCATTCCAACACGTTTCGTGAACCAGTCAAGTGTCAGCGGCCTATGATTGTAAGATCTTTGGGAAAACTGGTCAGCGACCGACAACCATCCTCGGTCACAAGAACATCATCTTCGATCCGAACACCAAAATTGCCCAGATCATACAGGCCCGGTTCGTTGGTCCAGACCATGCCCGGCAGGATTTTCTGGTGGTTCCCGCGCATGATATATGGCGCTTCGTGGACGTCGCGACCCAGACCATGACCCGTCTTGGTGCGAATCCGGTTGGCATAGGGCGAAGCCTCGAGCACATTTGTAACTGCGTCGTCGATGTCATGGGCGCTCGCGCCGGGGCAACAGGCCTTGAACCCTTCGAGGTTCGCGCGAAGAACTGTGTCGTAAACCGCCCTACCCTCGTCCGAAACCTCGCCAACAAAGAATGTACGCGTGATATCCGCCGCAAAACCGTTTTTGCGCGCGCCAAAGTCGAAGAGCAGCGCATCGCCGGGTTTGATCTGATAATCCGCGCGGGCTTTGCCGTGTGGTTGAGCCGAGTTGTCCCCGGCGGCGACAATCGGCGAAAAAGCCAACGACGCGGCGCCTTCAGCAAACAGCGCCTGGATCAACGCCTGTTCGATCTGTTTCTCGGTTTGCCCGACGCGAACCTCTGAAATCACACGTTCCAGCGCGCGTTCCGAGATATCAATTGCAGCCTGCAAAGCGGCAATATCGGCGTCGGTCTTGATGATCCGCAAACCGGAAATCTCGCGCTCGGCATCTACGATTTGCAAGTCGGGCATCGCATTGGTCAGGGCCTTGGACACGAAAACCCGCATCACTTGCCCTTCAACGGCAAGTGACCTCAGGGGCATATGAGCGGCCAATGAAGCAAAGGCGCTGTCATAGCCCTTTTGGTCCATCCAGTCGAAGACGGCCCCCTCAAAACCGACCAATTCCCACGTTCCCAGTTCCAGATTGGGCACAATCGCAGCCGCTGTGCCCTTAGCCGGGATAATGACCACAAAGGGCCGTTCGTGGCTCATGAACGGTTTGCCCAATGCGCGGGTGAAATTAGGGCCCGGTACAAGGGCAATGGCATCTACTGACATTTCCCTTGCCAGTTTACTGTATTCCGACAAATTCGGCATGTGCGCCGACCTCCCAAGATAGTAAGGCCGAGCCGCCGTATCGGGCAGCCCTTGCCAATAATCTGCAACTGTTGGGACACTTACACCATGGAAGATGTAACTGCCCAGAGGGTGTGTTTTGGACCCGTGCCCAAAGTGCCCATGGTTAAAACTCAATACCGAGCCAGATAGCGACCACCACGCAATTGCCCAAATATTGGGCGTAAGATTTAGGTTTGACGCGCATTTGGCCAGAATGGATTTACTTCCGATGGTCACGGATTTTTACTTCCACTCAATGAAAGAACGAATTGATTGCCCTTCCCCATGACCGCCGACCCAAAATTGCTGGTTTTCTCTGATCTCGACGGGACGCTGCTGGATCATCACAACTATAGTTGGGCGGCTGCTCAGCCGGGACTTCAACGCTTGTCGGAAATCGGCGCGGGGCTTGTATTGGCCAGCAGCAAAACAGCGGCAGAGATTGCACCGCTGCAGCAGGAACTTGATGTTACGCGAATGCCGGCAATTGTCGAAAATGGGGCGGGTATCCTATGGCCCGATGCGCCCGATATTGAAGGTGACCATTATCAGGCCTTGCGCACGGCGCTTTCCCAACTGCCCACGGGATTTGTCGGGTTTGGCGATATGTCCGATCAGGATGTGGCAGATGCGACGGGGCTCAACCCCGTTCAAGCCGCCCGTGCTCGAACGCGGAGATTCAGCGAGCCCGGGCTGTGGACGGGCACGGAGGCCGAGTTGGACCACTTCGTAGCACAAGCGCGCAACATGAGTCTTTTTGCCCGTCGCGGGGGGCGGTTCCTGACCGTATCCTTCGGCAAAACCAAGGCGGACGCCTTAAGGGAAGTTGTTCAGCAGCTAAGACCAAGCCGATCAATCGCCTTGGGTGACGCGCCAAATGACATCGAAATGCTAATGGCTGCGGATCAAGGCGTAGTGGTTGCAAATCCGGATGGGCCGGGCATTCCGCCTTTTCCACCTCATATCGAACCACGCATATTCAGGACAGACAGCAACGGTCCCCAAGGTTGGTCGGAGGCAATCCTGACCCTGACTGTAGAGTTCTGACAAAAACAAGGCGAACGACATGGCAGACTTCCATCAGAACGGAAATATAACGACGCTGCACAATTTGCGCAGCAGACCCAGTGGTCACCTGTCACATGAGATTTCGGTCTTTGCACAGACCCGCAAGATCACCCTGATCCTTCCGTGTCTTTATTCCGAGCTGGAGGGGCCGGCCCTCGCTGGTATCCTCAAGGAACTGTCGCAGGTCCCGTATCTTCACCGCGTCATCATCGGCCTGGACCAAGCGGATGAAGAGCAGTACCGCAAAGCCCGTGCGTTCTTTGCAGACTTGCCGCAAAACCACGCTGTTATCTGGAATGACAGCCCTCGTCTGACGCATCTTCAGGAACATCTGAAAGCCTTGGGCCTTGCGCCGCAGGAACCCGGCAAGGGTAAGAATGTCTGGTCTTGTATCGGCTATCTTCTGGCCTGCGCGGACAGTTCCGTTATGGCGATTCACGATTGCGACATTGTCACGTATAACCGCGAGATGCTGGATCGGCTGGTTTATCCGGTGGTCAACCCGACCTTTCCGTTTCAGATGGCCAAAGGGTTTTACCCCCGTATCGGGTCTGGCAAGCTGAACGGTCGTGTGACGCGTCTTCTGGTCAGTCCGCTGCTGATCGCGTTGAAAAAGGTAATCGGGGACCGGGATTACCTCGATTATCTGCGCAGCTTCCGCTATCCACTGTCGGGTGAGTTTGCAATTCGCACCCCTACCCTGCCCGATTTGCGCATTCCTTCCGACTGGGGGCTTGAGATCGGAGTGCTGTCCGAAGCGTGGCGAAATCTGGCCCCGAAATCCGTCTGTCAGGTCGAAATTGCCGACAATTATGACCACAAACATCAGGAGCTGTCCCCCGAGGACGCAAATCGTGGCCTGTCGCGCATGTCCACCGATATCTGCAAGGCGATCTTCCGCAAACTGGCCGCCGACGGCACGGTGTTCACGCCCAATACCTTCCGTACACTCAAGGCGACCTATTACCGCTCGGCGCTGGACTTGCTCGAAGGGTATTACACCGACGCCAAGATGAATGGGTTGGAATTGGACCGCCACAAGGAAGAGAAATCCATCGAACTGTTCGCCGAAAATATCATTCGCGCCGGGCAGGTGTTTCTGGACAACCCGCACGAGACGCCGTTCATCCCCACATGGAATAGGGTCCATTCGGCTGATCCTGAATTCCTGCTGCGCCTCAAGGCGGCGGTGTCCGACGATCTGGACGAATTCAGCCCGCGTTCGTGATCCAGCGGCACTGATACGGGGCCAGCACAATATCGGGGCCGTTGGTGGCCAGGATTTCTCCCGTCAGGGCGTCCGTCCAGGTTTCCTCGGCAATCATGTTGATCTCGGCAGGGTTGACGTGGACCTGCTCGGCCGAGACGTTATGCAGCGCAAAGATCGACTGGCTGCGATCCAGACTTTGCCGCCAGATGCCAAAGACGCGATCATCCAACCGCAGGGTGAATTGCGTGGCGTTCGGGTGAAAGGCCGCCTGTTGCGACCGCAGGCGCAGACGTTTGGACAATTCGGACAGCACCAGCGCCTGATTTGACCCCGGATCGGCCAGCCTTGCCAGCAGGTCAGGGTAATGCCAGCGATGCCGGTTGATTGCCCGGTTCATGCCCCGCCGCGCAACAGCCTCGTGATCATTGGGTGTGGCCAGCAGGGAATGGATGTAAAAGGCCGGTATCCCTTCCAAAGACATCACGATGGTCTGTGAACAGATGAACCGCGCCAGATGGTACTGATCGGGGCCTTGAAATGTCTCGGCCATGGCTTCGAAATAGCCGCAGTTCAACTCATAGGGTTCTTCGCGCCCATCAGGCAGCGCGCGCATCGAAACCAGCCCGCCAATGCGGCGCACCGTGTCGATCATGCGCTCTTTTTCGTCGGGCGGCAGCAATCCCTCGGCCGGACGCATCCCGATCCCATCGTGGCTGGCGGTGAAATTCAGATACGCGCAGCCCAACTGGGCCGGAGGCATCGCGGCTTGCCATTCGCTCAAATATTGCGCTGTGCCTGACTGCATTGCGTGCAAGATCAAAGGGGGCAGCGGGAAATTGTAAACGGCGTGCGCCTCGTTCCGGTTGCCGAAGTAACTCAGATTCTCGGTCCGCGGGACGTTTGTTTCGGTCAGCAGTACAAGTGTTTCAGCTGCATAGTCGCACAGCAACCTGAGAAGCTGCACGATCGCATGGGTTTGTGGCAAGTGAATGCAGTTGGTGCCGATTTCCTTCCAGATGAAAGCCACCGCATCCAGTCGCAATATCCGCACGCCTTTGTCGATATGCAGACGGATAATCCGCAACATCTCGACCAAAACCTCGGGGTTCGAGAAATCCAGATCGACCTGATCGTGGCTGAACGTGCACCAGACGTATTTCTCACCCTCGCTGGTATCCACTTGCCGCAGCAACGGCGTGGTGCGGGGGCGCACAACCTCGGACAGATCATCTTCGGGTGACGCTTCAAAAAAGAACCGGTCGTGCGGGGATTTGCCCTGAAGGTAGTTGGTGAACCACGCGCCCTGGCTTGAGACATGATTCAACACGAGATCGGACATCAGATGAAAATCGTCCGCGATACGCGTGATATCCGTCCAGTCACCAAGCTGAGTGCTGACGCTATAGTAATCGGAAACAGCGAACCCGTCGTCCGAAGTGAAGGGAAAAAACGGCAAGATGTGAACGCCGTTGACCACCCCGGTCAGGTGTCGAACGAGAAAATCGTGTAACAGGTCCAGGGGTTTGTGCACCTGATCTTCAATCGAGTTACCATAGGTTATCAGGACGCTGTCGTTCTCTGACCACAACTTATTGCCGGGTTTGCGGCCTTGTTTGCGCCTGTGCGTATTGGACGGCCAAAAGGCATCGGATACCTGTCGCGCCAATTCCGATTGATCATGGTCAGGGTAGATCTGAACAAGCAGGTCAATCAGGCGTCGGGAGAAGCTGGTATTATCACTGGTCAAGAGTCACAGGCCCTTCGCTGCATCCGCCTGATGGTTTTCCAGAACGGTCAGCCTGTCAAACCGAACGGCGGTTCTTTGACTCAACCTGCACCACCTTGCACATTTTTTGGACATGTAACCGGTGACAGAAGGCTCACACAGCGTAGCGGGTCATGAACATATCAACTGCCTGCCGCGCCACTTCGTCGATTTCAGACTGGGAAAAGCTATTCTGAATGCCAAATGCGGCACGGGCCCAGATGCGCACTTTACAAAGCTCTGAGAATTGTTCCGCGGCGACCTGCAAATCGTCGATGGCAAGCTCGCCTTGATTAACGGCCTTCCTAAAGTACTCCACCAAGTGCCGGACGCCGTTTTGCGGACCGGCCTCATAAAATGCTTGACCCAATTCCGGGAACCTGTCGCGTTCGGCCACGCAAATGCGGAAAACCTGCTGCGCAAACTCGGAT
Source organism: Ruegeria sp. HKCCD7221 (assembly GCF_013031225.1). Taxonomy (NCBI): domain Bacteria; kingdom Pseudomonadati; phylum Pseudomonadota; class Alphaproteobacteria; order Rhodobacterales; family Roseobacteraceae; genus Ruegeria; species Ruegeria sp. HKCCD7221. The sequence goes on along the minus strand of NZ_WPZE01000009.1, from coordinate 100,808 downwards.
ACCAGAAAAGTAGTTAGTTGGGTTGCAGCTACAGTCAGCACCTCGCGCACTGGTTTGGAATCGTCGATCATCGACAAGACGTTTTCGGCCATCCGGCTGCATTCGGTATGCGCAACCTCCATGAACAAAAGGCGTTTGTCAGGAAAGTAGCTGTACAAGGTCGCCTTTGAGACACCGGCCGCGCGTGCGATATCGTCCACACTTGCGCCTTCGAAACCATCCGCCATGAATACTTCACGGGCACCGCGTACCACTTGATCGAATTTGCGACCTGTACGCAGGATGGTGGCTGACTCGGGCATTGTTTCTCCTTGGCTGCAGGTTCCAAGTTTATAAACCGTTCAGTTCAGATTCAACGATTCTCGCAGAAACACCCTTGGGTGAACTACCGGACCCGCTTTGGGCAAGCGGGCTTGCCGCCAGTTCAAACCGTGCTAACACTCTGGCCATGGTCGATATCTTTCTGCGCACACTTCCTTTCTTTGCGATCATCGGCCTTGGATATTGGGCCGGGCGCAGCCGTTTTTTCTCGGAAGATGCAACAGCGTATCTAACAAAATTTGTCTTCTTTTTTGCGTTGTCGGCGATGCTGTTCAGATTTGCCGCCACGCTTCCGTTTGCTGAAATCTTCAATGCGAAGCTGGTGCTGGGATACCTTCTGGGCACCTTCGCCGTCTATGCGCTGGCAACATTCGTTGCCTGGATCAGGGGCTTGGACATCCCCACTTCGGCGGTCGAAGCACAGTGTGCCGCCATTGGCAATGTTGGTTTTTTGGGCTTGCCGATGCTGGCGCTTCTGTTCACCGAGGCCGCAATCGGGCCGGTTATGTTGGTCCTCACAGTGGATCTTGTCGTCTTTTCGTCGTTGATCGTCATCTTGATCAACGGAGGGCGGGATGGGCGGCTGACCCCGTCTACGTTTCGGTTGATTGCTGTCGGGCTGATAAAGAACCCCATGATCGTTTCGATCTCGGCCGGGATGCTGTGGTCTGCGTTTCAAGTCCCGGTCCCAGTACCACTGAACGACTTTCTGACAATTTTGGGTGGTGCCGCGACGCCCGGAGCCCTGTTTGCAATTGGCGCGTCATTGGCCAGCAAGTCGGCGGAACGCGTGCAAATCGCGGGTTGGCTCAGCTTTTGCAAACTGGTGGTACATCCTGCCTGTGTTGCAATCGTCCTGATTTGGGTGATCCCTGTCGCTACATTTCCTGCGTCAATAGCCATCGCTGCAGCCGCTCTGCCGGTCGCGGGCAACGTTTATATGCTGGCCGCACATTACGGCGTTGCGCCGCACAGGGCATCGGCGGCGATCCTTCTTTCTACTGCCGCAAGTATTCTGACTGTACCCGTCGTGATTGCGTGGGTGGGAACGCTTTAGTTTTCTGCGCTTCGAATTATCCCCTTAACCCGTCGCGCACAGGCTTTACGCAGCGGCTTGGTAAGGGTAGCCATGGCCCGAACCTAACGTAAGGACACGAGCCAGATGGAAACCCTTTCGGAAAACGCCTGTTTCGGGGGCGTGCAAGGCGTCTATCGCCATACCTCCTCCGCGTGTAACTGCGACATGACGTTTGGCTTGTTCTTGCCCGCCGAAGCAAAAGACGGACCCGTCCCTGTACTGTGGTATCTGTCCGGGCTTACATGCACCCATGAAAACGCAATGACAAAGGCCGGGGCGCAGGCGTGGGCGGCTGAACAGGGAATTGCGGTCGTGTTTCCCGATACTTCGCCGCGCGGTGAAGGCGTGGCTGATCACGAGGATTACGATCTGGGTCAGGGCGCCGGGTTTTATGTCAACGCGACGCAAACCCCATGGGCCCCCCACTTTAACATGTGGGATTATGTGGCCGAGGAACTGCCCGCGCTGCTGGCAGAACATTTCGCGATTGATATGGATCGTCAGGCCATCACTGGGCATTCCATGGGTGGCCATGGTGCGCTGACGCTGGCGATGAACTTGCCGGGGCGGTACCGTTCAGTTTCGGCCTTTGCGCCGATCTCGAATCCGACGGGGGCGGATTGGGGCCGCAAACAACTGGCCGCCTATCTAGGGGATGATGAGGGCGCCTGGGCCAAGCATGATGCCTCGCTGATGATGAAGGAAAAGGGTTTTGACGGACCTGTCCTGATCGACACCGGGGCCAGTGACCAGTTCATCGACCTGCTGCGCCCCGAGGCGCTGGCAGAAGCCATTGCAGAGCGTCGCCAGCAGGCCACCTATCGCCTTCAGCCGGGCTATGATCATTCGTATTTCTTTGTATCGACCTTCATGGAAGATCACATCACCTTTCACGCAGAGGCGCTGTACGGAGACTGAGGCATGAGCGACTTTGATTACGACCTGATCATCATCGGGTCTGGCCCCTCGGGGCGGTCGGCAGCGATTCAGGCGGGTAAGCTGAAACGCCGGGTGCTGGTGATCGACCGAAAGGATAGGTTCGGCGGCGTGTCAGTACATACCGGTACGATCCCGTCAAAAACCCTGCGTGAAACGGTTCTGAACCTGTCGGGCTGGCGCGAGCGCAGCTTTTATGGCCGCTCGTACCGGGTGAAGGATCAGATTCGCGCCGACGACCTCAAGGCGCGTCTGCACATGACGCTGGATCATGAAGTTGACGTTCTGGAACATCAGTTCAACCGAAACCACGTGGAAACCCTGAATGGGCTGGCGCGATTTGTCGGCCCGCATGAGGTTGAGGTTGCGACCGACGCTGGTGACACGACCCGCCTGACCGCCGCAAAGTTTCTGATCGCGACCGGGACCAAAACTTACCGCCCCGACTATGTGCCATTTAATGGCAAGACCGTGGTCGATGGGGATGACTTTCTTGAAATGGCCGAAATCCCAAGGTCGCTTTGCGTGATTGGCGCGGGTGTGATTGGGGTGGAATATGCCACCATGTTTTCGGCGCTGGACGTGCGGGTTACGCTGATCGAACCGCGCGACACGTTTCTGGATTTCATCGACAGCCGCCTGATCCACGATTTCACTCACCAGATCCGCGAGAACGGCGTGGACCTGCGTCTGGGTTCTGCGGTCGAAAAGATCGAAGACGCAGGCGGCCATGTCGAGGTGACATTGGCCAATGGGCGTCACGTGCGGTCCGAGATGCTGCTATTTGCGGCTGGCCGAATGGGTGCGACTTCGGCCCTGAACTTGTCTGCTGTGGGGCTTGAGACAGACCACCGCAACCGGATTAATGTGGACCGCAAAACCTATCAGACTGCCGTGCCGCATATCTATGCGACGGGCGACGTGATCGGGCATCCTTCGCTGGCATCGACATCGCTGCAGCAGGGCCGCGTCGCCGCGTGTCACGCATTGGAGACCCCTACCCTTCCGGAAAGCCCGTGGTATCCCTATGGCATCTATTCCGTGCCCGAGATTTCCACCTGCGGCATGTCCGAGGAAGAACTGCAGGAGCGCGGCATCCCATACGAGGTCGGCGTGGCGCGATTCCGCGAAACCTCTCGCGGGCATATCATGGGCTTGGAACATGGTATGCTGAAGATGCTGTTCTCGCTAAAAACCCGGCGGGTTCTTGGCGTGCAGATTGTCGGCGAAGGCGCGACCGAACTGATCCACATCGCGCAGGCGGTGCTGAACCTAAAGGGAACGGTGGATTACTTCGTACAGAATACGTTCAACTATCCGACGCTGGCCGAGGCGTACAAAATCGCAGGTCTAGATGCTTTCAACCGAATGCCCATTCCGGATGAGTTCAAGGTGCGCAAGACATCAGCCGAAAAAAAGGCGAAGAAGGCGTGACGACGCTGTTCATCGACGCCGACGCCTGTCCGGTTAAAGCCGAGGCTGAACGCGTCGCTACGCGGCACAAGGTGCAGATGGCTCTTGTCTCCAATGGCGGCTTGCGGCCTTCGGCCAATCCACTGGTGCAAGTTGTTATCGTATCTGAGGGTGCGGATGAGGCCGATAAGTGGATCGCTGAACGTTGTGGCGCAGGCGATGTGGTTGTCACGTCTGATATCCCGCTTGCCGCGAAATGTGTTGAGGCTGGCGCGCGCGTATTACGCCCCAACGGCGAAGCGCTCACCGCAGCCAATATTGGACAACAACTGGCTATGCGTGACCTGATGGCAGACCTTCGCGCCGCCAATCCGCTTGGTGCTGGCGGTGGCGGCAAACCCTTTGGCAAAGCCGACAGATCGCGGTTTCTGGACGTGCTGGAACGGGAATTGAGGGCAGCGCAAAAAGCATAGTCCTCGCGCCGGGGGGCGTTTTGCGCTGAGGTTGGGTCTTGTCAATCGGCGCCTGGCTTGATTCAGTCGGCGCCGACATAAACTTTCAGAACAGGTGTGCCCATGGCGGTTGAAGCCGTAGTTTTTGACATCGGAAATGTTCTTATCGAATGGCAGCCCGAACGTTACTACGACAAGGTGATCGGCGAAGACCGTCGCCGGGCCATGTTTGAAGAAGTCGATCTACATGGAATGAACGACCTTGTGGATCAAGGACATCACTTCACGGACACGATCTATGACTGGGCCGAGAAATACCCCAAGTGGCGCGAAGAAATCCGGATGTGGCACGATAAGTGGATCGAACTGGCTGCGCCCGAAATTCCGCATTCGGTCCGTTTACAGCGTGCTTTGCGGGGAAAAGGCGTGCCAGTTTTTGCTCTGACCAATTTTGGAGTACAGAATTTTGACTATGCGACAACGGTCTACCCATTTCTGAACGAGTTCGACAGGCACTATGTTTCGGGAAGGCTGCAAGCGGTCAAACCGCACGTCCCTATCTACCAAATGGTCGAAGAAGACTGCGGCCTTTCACTCGATACTTTGTTGTTTACCGACGATCGCCTTGAAAACATTGAAACGGCGCATTCACGTGGATGGCAGACGCACCACTTTGAGGGCGCGCAGGGGTGGGCTGACCGCCTTGTCAAAGAAGGGCTGTTGAAGCCCGAAGAAGCCGTCTAGCTCAGGCGGGGACTGCATCCCTGTTTTCACGTATAGGCAGGTGAACGATTGCGCTGAATGCCCCGATTGCGACCCCAATCCACCAAACCAGCGTGTAATCGCCATATTGGTCATAAAGGCGTCCCCCAAGCCAAATACCCAGAAAACTGCCAAGCTGGTGGCTGAAAAAGATAATCCCGTAAAGGGTGCCCATGTAGCGCAGACCGTAAAGATGCGCGACCAGACCCGAGGTCAGCGGCACGGTTGCCAGCCAAAGCGATCCCATGACCAACGAAAAGACAACCACGGAAAGTGGTGTGATCGGAAAGATGATGAAGGCTGCTGCCGCAAAAGTTCGCGCGGTGTAGACGGACGCCAGAAGGTATTTCTTGGGATAGCGACTTCCGGCCCATCCCGCCAGCAAGGTCCCTCCGATATTCGCCAGACCAATCAAAGAGATGGACACGGCCCCCAGCGCCGATGTCGTTGTGATGCCAATGGAATGCAAAATACCCCCCGGCATGATCGGGCCGCACATCTCGGTCACGAAGGCAGGGAAATGGGCTGTCACAAACCCAAGCTGATACCCGCAGCTAAAGAACCCAAGAAAAATGAGGGTGTAGGAAGGATCGCGAAGGGCCCGCCCCAATATTTCCCCCATGCTTTCCTGTAATTCTGCCTTCGACACCGTTTGCGGTGCCCGCATGAAAGGCAGCGTCAAAATCAATGCAAGAATCGCGATGGCGAAGACTATAAATACCTGCTGCCAAGGAAGAAATGTCAGCATCCATTCGGCTGCCGGAGCACCAATTATCTGCCCACAACTGCCGGCGGCGGTTACCAAGGCAAGAGACATTGACCGGTTTTCATCCGAAGAGGCACGACCAACGACGGCAAGCACAAGGCCAAATCCCGTCCCGGCAATGCCGAACCCAACAAGCCATGCATACATCTGATGTTCAAGCGGCGTCACCGACCACGCTGACAGTACCATGCCAGCGGCATAAGTCAGTGCCCCCAACACGATGGCACGCCGGTCGCCAGTTTTTTCCGCAATAGCGCCAAATATGGGCTGTCCGATTCCCCATGCCAGATTCTGAATCGCGATAGCCATCGAAAAATCTGTGCGCAGCCATCCGAACTCTTGTTCAATCGGGATCTGGAACACACCAAATGACGCGCGCACGGCGAAACTGACCGTCACGATAATACAACCGACGATCAGGATAGGATTCAGAAGGCGCGGTGGCTGGGGCATTGAAACCTCATGACATTGGAAGGCAGACGCTAAATCAAAATTTAGTCCGGTCAATTCAGAAGTTTTGGGGCCGTAGATAAGCAAAATTGATGCAGGGCAGGTCTGGCTGCTTTTCAATGCGCGATGCAGAGGGTATGCCTCGGGCTATGACGGATTTGATTTCGCTTTATGAGGCTCGCGTCGCAGATGAAACCCTCACACGGGATGACGCGCAAGAGGCAGTTCTACCGCATTTTGAACGCATCCGCTCAGCGTTGGCGAAACCGGTAAAGCGCGGTTTGTTTCGCAAGCCACCCCCGCCGCCTAAAGGATTATATCTGTGGGGCGGCGTTGGGCGCGGCAAGTCCATGTTGATGGACATGTTCGTCGACGCCCTTGACGGTATCCCGGCAAGACGCGTGCATTTTCATGCTTTCATGCAGGAAATTCATGCCGGTATGCACAAGGCCAGAAACGACGGTGTTGAAGATGCCTTGGCCCCAGTTGCGGACGCCGTCGTCAAGTCGGTTCGGTTGCTGGCATTTGATGAAATGCAGATCACGGATATCACGGATGCCATGATCGTTGGGCGTCTGTTCGATCTGCTGCACGCAGGTGGGGTTGTCGTGATCACGACGTCGAACCGTCACCCTGACGACTTGTACAAGGATGGTTTGAACCGGCAACTCTTCCTGCCATTCATTGCCCATATCAAGGAACAGCTGCAGGTGTGGGAGCTGATCTCGCCAACGGATTATCGCCAAAACCGTTTGGAAGGTGCGCCTGTCTATTTCTCACCCATTGGACCTGAAGCACGGCAGAACATCCGCTCGGTCTGGAACGACCTGTCCGGCGGCGTTGCAGATCCGCTGATACTGCAGGTCAATGGCCGTGCGGTCGAGTTACCTGAGTTTCGGAATGGCGTTGCGCGGGCCAGCTTCTATGATCTTTGCGGCCGGATGCTGGGACCTGCGGATTATCTTGCCATCGCAGAGGCGGTCAAGGTTCTGGTGCTAGAGGATATCCCCCGTCTGTCGCGGAACAACTTTAACGAAGCCAAGCGCTTTGTGACGTTGATTGATGCGTTGTACGAGGCCAAAGTGCGGCTGATCTGCTCGGCAGCGGCTGAGCCGGAGATGCTGTATGTCGAAGGTGAAGGCACCTTTGAATTTGAGCGTACCGCGTCACGTCTGCGGGAAATGCAGGATCAGGATTGGGGGAATTAGGGGGGCTCTGCCCCCGCCGCGGCAAGCCGCGCCTCCCCCGGGATATTTTTTGGCCAGGTGAAGTATCAGGCGTTTTCGCGCAGGACGTTCCCAGCCAGATAGAGGGAACCGCAGATCAGGACGCGAGCCTGAGGATCATTGCCGACAATGGACTGAAGGGCATCTGTGACGCTGTCTGCAGTGGTCGATGCCAGTCCTACCTGGGCGGCGGCGGCGGCGGTTTCATCCGCGCTAAGGGTTGCGGCCTCGCCCGGAATTGAAACGGCCGTCAGGCTTTGGCACTGATTGGCCAAGGGCTTTAGGTACCCGGTTACATCTTTTGTGTTCAGCATGCCGCAGATCATATGCGTTGGGCGTGACGGAAGTTTCGCAAGCACATCCGCAAGCGCAACACCCGCGGCGGCGTTGTGACCGCCATCCAGCCATAGTTCAGCATCTTGGGCTTGCTCGACCAAGGGACCCGACTTTAACCGTTGCATCCGTGCGGGCCATTCGGCCTTTGTTACTGCGGCCTCATACGCGTCGTCACCCAGATCCAAATGACGCATGACGGCAAGGGCCGCGCCTGCGTTCTGAATCTGGTGCGCGCCCAGGAGGTTCGGCAGTGGCAGGTCACGGAGAGCTGTTTCGTCCTGATACACGAGACGCCCGTTTTCTTCGACGACATGCCAGTGCTGGCCATGAATCAACAGGGGTGCGCCAAGGCGAGCGGCGGTGTATTCAATCACCTCCAGCGCTTCATCTTGTTGCGGCCCAACGATACAAGGGACTCCGGGTTTGATGATGCCCGCCTTCTCGGCCGCTATTTTTCCAAGGGTATTCCCCAGAAACTGTTCATGGTCGATGGATACAGGGGTGATTACTGTGACCGCAGGATTGTGCACGACGTTTGTTGCGTCCAGACGTCCACCCAAGCCGACTTCGAGCAGGGTGTAATCCGCAGGCGTGCGTGCAAATGCTAGCAGCGCGGCGCAGGTTGTTATTTCAAAATACGTGATGTTATCGCCGTTATTCGCGGCGTAACACTCGTCCAGTACTTCGGTAAGTGCAGGTTCAGAAATCAATTCTCCGGCGAGGCGGATGCGTTCGTGAAACCGTGCCAGGTGAGGTGAGGTATAGGCATGGGCCTTAAGACCTGCCCCTTCCAACCCGGCGCGGATCATGGCCAGGGTCGACCCCTTGCCATTTGTTCCGGCAATATGGATGACGGGCGGTAGTTTTTCCTGCGGATAGTCCAATGCGGCCAGCAAACGCCATACGCGGTCCAAGGTCAGGTCAATGATCTTGGGGTGAAGCGCCATCATCCGTTCGAGGATGAGGTCCGACGACTGAGGGGTCATTTCTCTTGTGCAGTGTCAGCCGGATCGCCGGGCTGTGCTTCTTCAGGTTTGGGGGCTGGAAGGTCACCTTTGACCGCAGGAGGTTGATTCATCAACATCCGCGTGATGGTGATCAGTTCCTCACGCATTTCTGTACGCTTGGTTACCCGGTCCAACATCCCATGATCCAAAAGGTATTCCGCGCGCTGGAACCCTTCGGGCAGCTTTTCGCGAATTGTTTGTTCAATAACGCGCGGCCCGGCAAAACAGATCAGAGCGTTGGGTTCTGAGATATGCACGTCGCCCAGCATCGCATATGATGCCGTAACCCCGCCGGTCGTCGGATGGGTCAGCACGACAATGTAAGGCAGGTTGGCTTCCTTGAGCATTTCAACTGCCACCGTTGTACGCGGCATTTGCATCAGGCTTAGTATGCCTTCCTGCATCCGTGCGCCACCCGCAGCCGAGAACAGGATCAGCGGGCGCTTGAGTTTTACGGCCTCTTGCGCGGCGGCAATGATGGCGTTGCCGACATACATGCCCATCGACCCACCCATGAAGGAAAAGTCTTGTGCGGCGGCAATAATCGGCGTGCGTCCGATTTCACCCTTGGCAACAAGCATCGCTTCTTTTTCGCCCGACTTTTTCTGGGCCGCCTTCATGCGATCGGGATATTTTTTCTGATCCCGAAACTGCAGCGGGTCGTCTTTGGGGGCGGGAACGTCTACCTCGGTGAAGATTCCGCCATCAAAAAGATGCTTGAATCGGTCCCGCGGCGTGATCGCCATGTGATGGTCGCACTGGGTACAGACATTTTGGTTTTCCGCCAGCTCGCGGTGAAACAGCATCGTCCCGCATTCGTTGCATTTGTGCCAAAGGTTTTCGGGCACTTCCCGACGCGAGAAGATCGAGTTGATCCGGGGGCGGACGTAATTTGTGATCCAGTTCATATCGGAACCTTGCTAGTGCGGCTTTGAGGTCAAATAAGACGCTGCGGAAAGAAATGCAATCAACGCCTGAGCGCAAGGCGTGCTGTCAGCCAGCCGACGATCATGACGGCGAAGTCTACATATAACCATCCGCGCACCATATCCGTGTCGGACATGTCATAGGGCAGAATGAAAAGGGCCAGGCCGCTCAAGTTGTCTGGCAACGAGATCAGCAGCAGCGCAATAAGGTTATTGAAGAAATGCAAGGCGATAGCCGGACCCAGTGTGCCGGACCGCGCCGTGAGGTCAGCCGCAAGCAGGCCGAACATGCAAGACCACAACGCAATCAGCCCCGCATTGTCCCCTGCAGCAGCCGGCGCGTAGTGGCCGAGGGCAAATAACAGGGACGGTAGTCCCATCCAAATGATGGGGGACTGGAACCGAGCTGCAAGGCTTTGTTGTATGTACCCGCGAAACAGCACTTCCTCGGCGCTGGTTTGAATCAGTACCGCTAGCAGCGACAGCGGCAACAGCATTAACCACGTGGAGAGACCCAGATTAGGGGTCAACGGAGCCCCCATGTCATAGGGTGGCAGGACTGCGACCACCAAACCAAGGATCAGCAGCGCGCGAAACACAACCCAGAATTGGCGCGCACTTCTTCGAAATGAGCCAAGAACAGAACCCAGCGACCTATTTTGAAGTCGCCGAACCGCCATCCTGACGCCTAGCGTGACGAAGCCAAAACTAGACAATAAAATAATCATCGCCAGCGGTGTAGACCCTGTCAAAAACCCTTCGGCCACCGCATTTGACCCAAAGCCCACAACCACGCTGAATAGAACGAGGTTCAGTACGGTGACCACAACAGCGACCAAGCCCAAGCCGACAAGCAGGCGCCAAAGCTCGGGCTTTGGGCGCGCTTCGGCAACCAGACCTTCATGTGCGGCGTAGTACGCTGGGCGGGGTTCAGACACGGTCACTTTCACCTTCTGCTAGGTCAAACTCTTCCCAGAATTCGGTTGAATCTTTGGTGGCGTTTATTTGATCTGCCAGAGAATTCAGATAACCCGCAACGGTTTCAAGCAATTGAACGGCTACACCTGCATCGCTTTCGACGACTGCGCGAAATTCCTCCGCACCGATTCGAAGGAACGAACAGTCGCTTACCGCGACCAGATTCAACTGCCTTGGATCGTTGGTTATGATTGATAGATCTCCGATCAACCGGCCCGGCCCGACCGTTGAAATCGGACGGGAACCGCCGCCGTCTTCGGGCCATTCAAGACTGGCCTCACCGGAAATGCAAAGATACGCCGCATCCGGCGCTTGCCCGTGTGAGAATATCACTTGCCCGGCTGCTACATCATACCATTGCGCCGAAAACGCCAACAGGCGCTGGTTTTTGGCATCTATTCCGGCGAACAGTTCGGTCGATGAAATGATCTTCAGCTTGTGGCCCAGATCGCCGACAACGCTGGCGTCTTCCTCGGCGGTCGCTTTCGAGACACCGTCGATGCGCCCATCTTTGATCTCGACGAACAGGTCATAGGCTTCGGGATGGGCAAAGCTGTCCTCCATGAAGATCATGATCGAATCCGGCAACAACTCGCGCAGCTTCAGTCGCGTGCGCAGGCGGCTTTCGGAATCGTGGCTGGCCAGTGCCTTGTCGAGGATCAGCACGTCGGGGCGCTTGATCCCCGCACGCGAGAAAGCGGCCCTTTCCTGGAAGACCGTCGGCAAGTTGTTTCCACCCAAGCCGGATGGCAGGTCATAGATGATGGCCGCTGCACGGCGACGTAAACCGGCCTCGTTCATGGCTTCGGCAACAACATCCTCAATGTCATCCGCGTGGGCCCCTGCCGTCAGCGAAATCCGACCAAACAGGGCATTCTCCATAGCCGTCATGCGCCCGATATAGGCATCAGGGTCTACGGGGATGAACATTCCATCCATTGATGTTCTCAACCGTTCAGCCTGATTGCTTCGGATCGAAAGGATCTTTTCTTTGTATTCATCCGGGAAATCCGGGCCGATCTGCTCGGCCGTCAACAGGAAAGGGACCGTTAGCAGCAATGCGCGCTCGCGTTCGCTGATCGCGTCGTCGCCCTTGGCAATGCGCCGTTCCTCGATATCCAGCAGCCGATAGTACATCTCCTTGGTCATACCAAGGCGCAGGAACAGCGGGTGGTCTGTCCCGTCGCGCCCGAACGTGCGGTTCAGTGTCTTGAGAACCGCGCTTGAGATACCCATCGCGTCATCGTCCAACTCATGCGCGCGCAGCATGGACATGAACCGTCCGTCACCGGCCAGAATATCCGGAGAAATTTCCCGCGACGGAGCCGCATAAAGCAGGTTGCCGCCCAAGGGAACGGCTGGATTGAACCGATCCGGGTCGAACCGGTAAACATAGCGATCCAACCCTCTTTCCCGAAGTCGCTCGGCAACCAATTCGCGTAAACCCACGATGTCACGCGCAAGTGTCGGGTGCTGAACCGGGTCAAACTGGCTGCGCAACGTGCGGCGGAACATGAACTCGTCAATGCCCATCGCTTCAACAAGTTGGAACCACCAATCGCGGATTTCTTCGGCATCTTCCAGACCGGCCAGTCCGGGATCAATCCAGTCATCAGACAAGGAATCCACTGGGTTTCCGGCGCGTTCCGCTTCGATCTGCCATCGGCTAGGGGCCTTTTTTGCGTCTTCCTCATGCTGAGGATGGGTTCGCAGCGGCATAAGCAGGTTGTCCCCCAGCGTGCCATCAAACAGGTAAGGGCGAGAATACGCATATCCGATCCGCGCCGCGATCACAGCCTGATGCAAGCCCTGAAGATCGCGCCCTGCTATGACGACATCCCCCTGAACCGGCAAAATTTCCCGAGTCAGCAATTGTGCCAAAGCGCTGCGTTCGGCCGCGTTTGATGACTTGATGGCCACACGGGCACCCTTGGGTATGGTCAAGTCGATGTCTTCCAGGACCGTCTTTCCGTCACCATCGCGAACGGTGATGTTCTGAAGCTGAATCGCGCCCGTGAGATGAGGAATGGTCTCGGGTTCGCCCAAAAACAACTCTTCGGGGATCATGTTGTCAGGCGCAAAACGCTCGGTCACAACTTCCCACCGCAGCGACATGTCCTGCACCTGATTGTAATAGGTCAGCAGGTCTTTCCACGGGCCGCTGAGATCCTTGTAAGCTCCCAATGCGGCGACAAGCGCGCCCACAGTCACCTCGCCCTTGATCGCAAGATACCCGCCTACTGAATAGAACAGGAACGGCGTGATCTGCGTGATCAGGTTGTTGAGGAACTTCATGAAGAACTTCTTGTTGTAGATCTTGAAACGGATCTCGAACAAGGTTCCCAAACGGTGACTGAACTGTGCCAGGCGATACCGCCAGCCGCCATTCGCACGAAGATCACTGATCCCTGCCGCGCTTTCGCCGATCTCGGAACTCAGTCTGCGCACTTCCTGAATGCGATCTTTGTTCAGAAGGTTGATCTGCCGCTGCAGTTTGGGGATTAGCCAGGCCTGCAGCGGGATTAGTGCGATACTGGCCAAACCAAACCAGACGCTTTGCATGAACAGAAAAGTGACAATAGTCATCATCTGACCAAACTGAAACACCGGCTGTGCGATGGCGTCGCCCATCAGCCCACCCATCGGCTCGGCCTCGGATGTGATCATGGATACCAGCTCACCCTGACTGGTGGTGGCAAAATAGGACTTGGGAAACCGCATGGTACGATGGATCAGCGTAAAGCGCAGGCGGCGCAGCATCCGTTCGGCCAGCACGCCCTTCATTGTGTTGATCCGCATCTTCATCAATCCGCTGGCAATTACAGTCGCCAGAAACGCAACGCAGAGGATCAAAAGGTATTGCACCTGCGTGAACGTCACGCCCATTACCGTCACGCTATCACTGGGCGCACCGATGGCATCGTTGATGATCTGCTTTGGCAGTTCGAGCGAGGCATAAAGAAACGGAAACGAGAATACAGTCAGAACCAGCAACACAAGCTGTTGTTTCTTTGAATATTTCCAGATGAATGAAAAAAGAGTGGGTTCCATGCCCCGGCCTTGTATCAAAAATTGGTATGCAGTTTTTCGGATGATCCACAGCAATCAGGTGCCGGACGGTACGCATAGACCCGGTTGATTGCAAGAACGCCGCCTGACGTATCAGAACGCCACCGGACTGCCCAGCCCAAAGCGTAATGGCGTTTCGCGAAAATTAATCCTGTTTGTTCGAATTCCGCTTTATCCTGATCGCTGTCTTTGACTAAAGAGAAGTACCTTCAGGCGATAGGATTATGGGCAGACTTCTGGATCGCTATATACACCGCAAAGTTCTTGCGCGTTGGCGTCAGGCTGCACAGTCTGCATCAGACGCCGCGCCCGCGACTTTGCGCGCACAACGAGACGAGGCGCGCAGGCTGCGCGGTCACCTCGACCACTTGATTCACGAAGCAGACGGTCAACTGATGCGCCCGCTGATTGGCTCGTCTCAGTTTCCTAAGCCGCTGGGAACAGATTGGTACTGGCGGCCGGATCTTTGGCGGGGACCGCTGCCGCGTTCCGGTGTGGCATCGGCCCCTCGTAAAGTCACGGTGGATCAGCATGTGTCTTTGTTCCATGACTGCCGTTTGTCCGAGATTGGAATCCGTCAAACGCGAAACACGCGGGACGCCGACCTTGCCGCATTTGGACTGAGCCTTGAGGTATTCGGTTTCACCGGATCATTCCTGTCCCTGACCGTTGATTTGCCTGTTGAGGCCACGCAAGGATTCAGCAAACAACATCTGGTGCGCGTTGACGTGCATGCCGAGGCAGAGCGTCCATCAAGCATCATGGCGCGGCTGAATATCCAGCACGGAGCAAATACCGATCAGGTCCTGCGTCCGCTTGACATATCCCACACCTCCAGCGTGGCAGATTTCGATCTTGCGCATTTACCTTTGAATGAACGGCGCATTGATAAGGTTTGGCTGGACTTGATCATGGACAATCCCGCAATGAACCGCATCATTCTGCGCGACCTGACCTTCTGCCGCCACTTCCGTGCCGATTTGTGAGTTACTTGGATATGACACCCCCTATTCTGACGCCCATCCGACTGGAAAACGGCATCTGGCACGGGCACCTTTCAGCAGAAACGGAACCTCGGATCGAAGTTCGGTATCTGGGGCGAGAACTGGATGGTGTTGCCTTGTCTCCGACCAAAGGCGGATGGGCTCTGAGCGTAGAAGTCCCCACCGAAGCCTTGTCCGACGGGGTCCACAGTTTTCTGATCGTGGACCGGGAAACGTCACAGAAACTTGCTGATTTCACTGTGATCGCTGGAACGGCGGCGGCTGACGACATAAGAGCCGAGGTCAACTTGCTGCGCGCCGAACTGGATATGTTGAAGCGCGCTTTCCGCCGAGTACAGACGTCGGGCGACTAGGCAATCGACCCCCCGGAGACCGCATAACCCTATCTTTCGGCTTGTTTCCATGCATCATAAATGCATTTTTCGGGAACAGGGTGCGTTCATGGACCGAGCCAGCATAGTCAAGGTTATCGCGCTGATGGTGACGGGGTTCGGCATCGGCATCGACTTTACGGGTGCCTTGATATTGGTACCCGCGATCGAAAACAGCTTTGACGCTGATATCACCAGCACTCAGTGGGTGCTGAATATCTATGCCCTGTTTTTTGCCATGACCATGGTCGCGGGTGGCCGCATGGGGGATATGTTTGGCCATCGCAGGATGATGCTGATTGGCCTTTCAATCTTTCTGTTTTCCTCGGTCATGTGTTTTGTTTCGCCAAGCCTGGATTTTCTGATCGCGTCACGTGCCTTGCAGGGGATCGGCGCAGGATGCGTGTGGCCCTGCACTTTGGCCTTCGGTGCCACCAAGGTTTCCAAACCAGAACACAGAGCCATGATCATGGGTCTGATCCTTGCCGGCGTAACCACCGGCAATGTCTTCGGTCCGATGATCAGCGGCATGGCCGTCAGCTTTGGTGACTGGAGGATGTTCTTTCTGGCAAATGTCGTCTTCTCGACCATTTCGATGGTGACCGCTCTTGTTTTGATGGAGCGTGAAACTCAGCACAAAAAGGGCGAGCACCTGGATTTCGCTGGTATGGGCCTTCTGTCCTTTGCGGTTTTGTTACTGCTCTACGGGCTGGACGTGGGTGCCGATTGGGGATGGACGTCAGTCCCGTTACTAATGCTGTTCTTCGTCAGCGCCGTCTTGTTTTTCTTTTTCCCGATGGTCGAAAAGCGTGTGAAAGAGCCGTTGCTGATGCCGCAAATGATGCAGAACCGCGAGTTCCGAATTACGCTGGGGCTCAACATGTTCAATGTATCGGCGGCCTTTGTCGGATTGCTGTATTTCCCGCAATATATGCAAAAGGTTCTGGGCTGGTCGGTGTTTCATTCGGCGCTTGGCCTTGCCCCGCTGACCGTTTTGTTGGCCGTCGGGTCGATCGTTTCGGGTACGCTTTATAATGACTTTGGCCCCAAACGCCTGCTGTTTTGGGGTTATCTCATCGCAACCGTGGGTGCAGTCAGTATCGTCGTGATGCCCAGTGGCCTTGGCTATTTCCAGATTTTGCCCGGCATGGCGATGATTGGTTTGGGTGCCACGCTTACTGTCGGGCCCTCCGGCACGGCCGCTGTCTGCGCCGTCAAGCCCGAACGCGCGGGGCTGGTAGGCGGATTAAGCTTTATGACCCACCTGGTCTATGGGGCGATCTCGGTCGCCTGTGCAACGGCGATCATGTATGTCACTAGCCTGTCCAGTCTTGGCAAACGGCTATCCGCAGACGGCATCAACATGTCAGAGGCGGATCAAAGGGCCATCAACGGGGGAACCCTGACAACGGACTCGGCAAAGGCGGTCATGTCCAAGCTCAGTTCGGCAGAAGCGGAAAGCGTTAAGTCCGCAATCGCTGCAGCGTTCGACACCGGTATGAACATGGCGTTTGTCTTTGCCGCCATATCTGTTTCGGTGGGTGTCGTTCTGGCGATGATGCTAGACGAAGACAAGCTGCGCAGCGTCGAAAGCTGAGTGAAAGAAAAAGGGCCGCCAATTGGCGGCCCTGGTATCTTATTGGGACGGCCCGTTTGGACTAAACGCTGAAAGACCCTTGAGAATATCAATGGCATAGGCCAGTTGATAATCCTCTTCCCGTAGTTCAGCCGTTTCCTCGGCCTTGGCGCGATCTTCCTCTATCTGGCGAATCTCATCTTCGCTCAGGCTGTCATTGTTCAGGCTGCCACGCAGATCAGCCTCGGACCGGGTGCGCGCATCGCTTTCGTCTTCTTCTGTTTCTGGCGCCGAACGCGGTTGCTCGACGATGATGTCCGGGCTGACACCAAGCGCCTGAATCGAGCGGCCCGACGGGGTATAGTAGCGCGACGTGGTCAGGCGCATAGCGCCGTCGCCCCGCAGAGGCATGACGGTCTGTACCGACCCTTTACCAAAGCTCTTAGTCCCAACAACAATCGCACGGCGGTGATCCTGAAGCGCACCTGCGACGATCTCGGACGCTGATGCAGATCCACCATTGATCAGTACGACAATTGGCTTGCCTTCGGCCAGATCGCCCGGCGTTGCATTAAACCGCTCGCCATCATTTGCGTCACGGCCGCGGGTCGAGACAATCTCGCCTTCGTTCAGGAAGGCATCAGACACTTTGATCGCCTGCGTCAACAGCCCGCCCGGGTTGTTCCTGAGGTCGAGGACAACGCCGTTGACCTTGTCGATACCGCCGATTTCGGCGATCTGCTCATTCAATCCTTCTTCCAGATTGGGGAAGGTCTGGTCGTTGAAAGTGGTTACACGCAGCACGACGCTTGTGCCTTCGGTTCGGGCGCGCACAGCAGTCAGCTTGATCGTGTCGCGGATGATGGTGACGTCAAAAGGATCAGTTTCACCTTCCCGGACGACCGTGATGATAATCTCGGACCCGACAGGGCCGCGCATCAGGTCAACGGCCTTATCCAGCGTCAGCCCCAAGATGCTTTCGCCATCAACATGCGTGATGAAGTCTCCTGCCTCGATCCCCGCCTCATCCGCCGGAGTGCCGTCGATGGGTGAGACGACTTTTACAAAGCCTTCTTCCTGTGTGACCTCGATGCCCAACCCACCGAACTCACCCCGGGTTTGGACGCGCATCTGCTCGGCGTCATCAGGCGACAGATAGCTTGAATGCGGGTCCAGCGATGTCAGCATCCCGTCAATCGCGGCTTCAATCAGTTCTTCGGGCTCAACCTCTTCGACATATTGCGCGCGAATGCGTTCAAAAATATCGCCAAACAGGTCCAGTTGCTCATACACGCTGGCCTTGTTTTCGGCCTCTTGAGCAAGCAGGGGACCGGCAATCTGTGTCGTTGCGACGATACCTGCCAGGGTTCCGGCCAAACCGGCCATCACAAATTTCTTCATACTCGTTTATCCATCCTTGTCGGTCCGAAACCAAGATTCCGGGTCCACGGGGCTGTTATCTTGTCTTACCTCTATATAGAGCGTTTCTGACCGCTCAGTTCCAGTGCCATCACCGCTTGTTGACAAAATAGCGCCTATTTCTGGTGTTTCCCCGGGCATCAACCCGACCGGAGTGCCCTCGGGGATCACTTGTCCGGTCTCGCCATAAACCTCCTGCAAGCCTGCAAAAACGAACAGCAGTCCCGGCTGAGGTTCAAGAATTATCAGGTTGCCAAGTTCCAACAAAGGCCCGCGATATCGAATGGTTGCGGCAGTTGGCGACGTGACAATCGCGCGTGGCCGGGTTGCCAGGACGATACCTGGTCGGGTGACACCTGCAGCATCAGATTCGTTGGCGTGGTGCAAAATGACACCCCGCGCTGGCAGAGCGATCTGGCCTTGTCGGTTTGAAACATTCGCATCGGTCTGCGCGATTTCACCTTCCGATATTTCCGACAATCCGCTGGCAAACCCTTCCAGAGTTTCGGTCGAGGAAATCAGAATGGCGGTGCGGATCGGGTCTTCTACAAATCTGCGGGGCAAGTCCGTTCTATCAGAGATCGCTTCGCTCAACTTGGTGCGCGCGGTCTGCACCCCAACCAACCCTTCGGTCAGGGTTTCAGACGCGTTTTGCTGCAAAAGGCGCAGCGTCTGAACCTCATGCAGGTTTTCGGCCAATGCCTGTGCGCGGGCATTCAAGGCCGGAGTGACTTCGGACAGCATCATCCCGGCGCGCGCCGACCCCAACGGGCCAGACGGGTGCAGCATGAGAACCGGCGGCGCGGTTGTCTCAATGGTTTGAAGGACACCCAATAGCTGGGCCACATCCTCTTCGCGTGCGTGCAGTTCGGCGGTCAATTGGGCCTCACGCGTGGCGGCCCGGCGCAAACCGTCCCGCATTGCTGAAAGCCCGGCTTCATAGGCCTGTATTGTCGCAGTCAGTGCGCGTACGCGATCTCGGGCACTGTCAGCTTCGGTCAGTGCAATTGACGCCTGTTCAAGTTTGCGCGCGGCGTTCAGCGCAGCCGTCGACGGATCAGTCTGTGCGCTGGCAGGCGACGTGAGAGCCATCGCCAGAATAAGCGCGCGAAGCGTCATGACAACAAACTCTGCCCGGTCATCTCTGGCGGCTGGTCAATATTCATCAGGGCTAGAAGCGTGGGTGCCAGATCAGACAAACGCCCATCCCGCAGCGACGCACCGGATGGGCCGCCAATCAAAGCAACCGGCACCGGGTTCAGCGTGTGAGCAGTGTGGGGTCCACCGGTTTCTGGGTCGACCATCACCTCGCAGTTTCCGTGATCAGCCGTCACGATCATCGCCCCGCCCGCCCTTTCAAGCGCCGCAACTACCTGTGCCAGACCTTGATCCACCACTTCGCAGGCCTTGATCGCCGCCTGCAGATCACCCGTGTGCCCAACCATATCCGGGTTGGCATAGTTGGTGACGATCAGGTCATAGCCTTCTTCGATCGCTTCGACGAACTTGGCCGTAACGTCGGCAGAAGACATCTCGGGCTGCAAGTCATAGGTCGCGACTTTGGGCGATTTGGGCATAAAGCGATCCTCGCCCGATTCCGGGGTTTCCTTGCCACCATTCAGGAAAAAGGTGACGTGCGGGTATTTTTCGGTCTCTGCCAGACGGAACTGGCGCAGTCCCTGTTTGGCCACCCATTCGCCCAGCGTGTTTACGATATCGCGCTTGGGGAAGACGGTGGTCATATAGGCGTTGTGGCCGTCGGAATATTCGACCATGCCCAAAAGCGCGGATAGCTGCGGGCGCGGCCCCGTTTCAAAGTCACCAAAGCCGGGTTCCCCGATGGCGCGCAATATTTCGCGCGCGCGGTCAGCGCGGAAGTTCAAGCAGAAGAACCCGTCTCCGTCTTTTACGCCATCGAATTCAGCCAACACCGTCGGCACAATGAACTCGTCGGTTTCTGACTGGTTGTATGAGTGGTCAATCGCGCCATGCGCTGTGGCTGCCGCTCGCCCCTGCCCTTTGATCATCGCGCCGTATGCTTCGCTGACGCGTTCCCAGCGGTTGTCGCGGTCCATCGCAAAATAGCGCCCGCTGACTGTCACAATACGTGCACCTTCCGGCAACCGGCCTTCCAGTTCTGCAACGTAGGTAAACGCAGATTTTGGGGCCACATCGCGGCCGTCGGTTACAGCGTGCAAAGCCACCGGAACTCCGGCATCCGTGATCGCCTTTGCCGCGGCGACTATATGGTTCAGGTGCCCGTGTACGCCCCCGTCCGAAACCAGACCCATCAGGTGTGCCGTGCCACCTGACGCTTTCACCTTGGTGATGAAGGCTTGCAGCGCCTCGTTTTCGAAGAACGAGCCATCTTCAATCGCCAGATCAATCTGCCCCAGATCCATCGCCACAACGCGCCCGGCGCCGATATTGGTATGGCCAACTTCGGAATTGCCCATCTGACCACTGGGCAGCCCAACATCCGGGCCATGCGTGATCAAGGTCGCGTGCGGCCCGTTCGCCATGATCTTGTCAAAGGTTGGCGTGTTCGCCAGCAAGGGTGCATTGGCGGTCGTGTCCTCTGACAGACCCCAACCATCAAGAATACACAGGACAACTGGTTTGGGGGCGGTCATTTCGGCTCTCCGGATTATCTGCTCTTGGTTGGTCTTGTATCGTCTGGCCTGCGGCGGGTGAACCGCCTTTATTCCGTTAAGCCTAAGAATTCATACAGCGGGCTAGTCTTTGCTGGTGAGCTCCCGGTAAGGCCGTGCTGTCCGGCTCCGGTACTTCACCGTCAGTTCCAGCGGAGCGTCGTTTTCATCGTAGACCCCGACCACGACTCCGCGCCCTCGGCTTTTGGTGCGCATTTCGATCAACTGTTGCTCGGACCGGGTGGTGCGCTGCGACTGGCGACGTGTCCATCTGAAAAGATGCGAATACATGTCCGCGATAACGTCTTCATGATCCGCAGAGCCACCCAAATCGTTCAGTTCATTCGGGTCATTCTCCAGATCAAACAGTAATGGGCGATGCCCGCCTTCGCAGTGGATCAGTTTCCACTTTTTGTTGGCGACCATGAACATCACGGCATCCCGAACTGACGCGTTCAGCTTGTCCGCAATCGGAGACGCAGAATAGTCGTATTCGCAGATCACTACATCCCGAGGTGTTTCCGTGCGCAGACCGTGTAGGATCGGCAACAGGGAATGCCCTTCCAGAATGTGATACGCAACTTCTTGGCCAGTTACGTCAACGAAAGTTGGGGCAAGGTCGATCGACTCGACCAGAGCATCACAAACCGTTCCGCGCGTGCTGTCAGCTTCGGGCGAAGGGTCGTAAATGATCAGGGGAACCTTGGTCGAGGCATCATGGAAGAACGTCTTTTCCCCCAACCAGTGATCGCCCAGAAAATCTCCGTGGTCCGAGGTCAGAACGATCATGGTATCGTCCATCCGACCGGTCTCTTCCATCCACTCAAACAAGCGGCCCATCTGATCGTCCGCCTGTTTGATCAATCCCATATAGGCCGGGATCACGGCGTCCCGAACGTCTTCACGGGAAAAGGTCTGCCCCACCTTGGTGTCCATAAAGGCCCTGAGGATCGGATGGGCGTTCTGCCGCTCGGTTTCAGCGCGGACAACGGGCAGCATATGTTCAGGCCCATACATCGAGGCGTAAGGTTCCGGCACAATGTATGGCCAGTGGGGTTTGATGAAGCTCAGGTGACAACACCACGGACCATCATGAGATCTCATGAACTCGATCCCCCGTCCGGTAAGGTACGGCGTTTCGCTGTCTTCCTCGGCGATGTTGGCGGGCTCGGCCGAGTTTTTCAGAAACCAGCCCGACAAGACATTGCCGTCCGCATCCAAACCGGAATTGGCAAAGTCATGCCAGGGATTGTCGCTCTCATAACCCTTGGCGGTCAGAAACTTGTTGTATTCCTTCGCGCCGTCAGGGTCGTAATACCCATCCGGCCCTTCTGGAAGCATCCCGTCGTCGCGTTCAAACACATCGAAGCCGCATTCTGCTACGCGCGCGCCGATCAGGCTGTCAGGCTCCAGACCCAGCCGCGCCATGCCATCGGCATCTGCCCGCATATGAGTCTTTCCGACCAGCCAACACTCCATCCCGGCTTTGCGCAGATGATCCCCCATTGTCATTTCACCTACCTTGAGCGGAATGCCGTTCCAGGACGCGCCGTGCGAATGCACATAGCGCCCGGTATAGGTGGACATGCGCGACGACCCGCAGATCGGCGACTGGATATAGGCGCGATCAAAACGCACCCCACGCGCTGCCAATCGGTCAATATTTGGGGTGTGTAAGTGTGGGTGGGCGTAGCAACTCAGGTAATCCCAGCGGAGCTGGTCAAACATGATGAACAGAATGTTTTTGGCTTTGGCCAACGCGATGCCTCCCCGATCGTCAGGGTCGCAGATTAGCCAACCCCTGCCCGTCGGTTAAGCGCAAATTACACCTGCGCCTCGCGTTCCATCTGGTCCAGCATTTTCTTGGCGCGCTTGCATTGCAATTGATCGCGCAGCGGGCTGTTTGGGTCGACGTCTTTCTGGCAAACCACGCATTTATCAGCACCCGAGATTGCGTTCAGGCCGCCGCAGCTACCTTTGATGGTCTTCCCCATCAACATGACACCCAGTGACATGCCCACCATCACAAGGGCCAACAGGATAAATGCCAGAATAAAGGTGCTCATATCTGTTCCTGCTTTCAGTTGGCGCCCAAAGCGTCTTTGAACGCGGTGCTATGTACTGTGATATAGGCATCTTCGCCGCCTGTCACATCCCGCGAGATGAAATACACGGCAAGTTTATGCTTCTCGGCCAGTTCCATACCTTTTTCCTGACCTAGCGCCAGCATTGCCGTCGCCCACGCATCCGCCATCATCGCGTTTTCGGCCAGTACGGTCACCGATGTGGTCCGGTGCGTGATTGGCCGCCCGGTGATGGGGTCGATGATATGCGAATAACGCACACCGTCCTGTTCGAAGAAATTCTTGTAATCGCCGGATGTTGCCATGCCCAGATCGTCCAATTGCACGATCAACTGCAGGTTCTGCGCCCCTGCTTCGGGTTTCTCGATCCCGATCCGCCAAGCCTCGCCCTTATCGTTTTCACCCATGGTGACCAGATCGCCGCCGATCTCGACCATGTAATCCTCAATCCCCGCATCCCGCAGGGTGCCTGCAACGGCATCAATTCCATAACCCTTTGCGATGGCCGACAAGTTGATCCCGACCCCGGCATCCGACTTGGCCAAAGTCCCGGCCTCAGGATCCAATGTCAAAAGTCGCGCCTGCCCGACACTGTTCAATGCAGCCTGAATGTCTTCGTCCGAGGGAACAGGGTCTTCGGGTTTACGCGGTCCGAATCCCCAGAGTTCAATCAGAGGTCCAAGCGTTACATCGAATGTACCGCCAGATTTTTCGTGGACGTCATTGGCCGCCGCGATGACCAGGGCAAACTCATCTGAAACCTGCGTCGGCTCGGTGCTCTGTGACTTGGAAAACTTAGAAACTTCAGAATTTTCGTCCCAATTGGACATCTTGGCATTTACGTCTGCCAAGGTTTCCTCAACCGCAACAGCAAGGGCCTCTTCGTCGATGTCCAAGCCAATCGCCGTGATGTTAAAGGTTGTTCCCATCGTCTCGCCAGACAAACGCACGACGTCTGGCTCTTTGTCGAACAAACAGCCGGATACGAGTGTCGCAACAGCCAGAATAGGCAAAAGACGCATGCGGGAATCTCCTGTGGAAAAGCGTGATCGGCGTATGCCAGTGGCCTTTGCCAGAGTCAAACCAGCCTTACAGTTTCAAGGGCATGAACCCCAGCACAAGCAGGCCAATTCCTGCCGGAACTCCAAACAGCCAAGCCTTCTTTTGCCAACCCGGGGCCTGCTTTTTCCATGTCATGCGGAAATTGTGGCCGCATACGACCACAACGAAGAAGATCAATGCGGC
The DNA here is from genome assembly GCF_013031225.1 of Ruegeria sp. HKCCD7221. NCBI lineage: Bacteria > Pseudomonadati > Pseudomonadota > Alphaproteobacteria > Rhodobacterales > Roseobacteraceae > Ruegeria > Ruegeria sp. HKCCD7221. Next base: position 76,738 of record NZ_WPZE01000009.1, on the reverse strand, counting down.
AACAGGGGGGGTTAGGTAAAGGTCAGACAAAAGGTCGATTATCCTGTGTGTTAGGCGGTTTTTCACGCTTGGGGCAATTGAACCCTATACAGGTCGCAAAGCTGCGCTAAGGTAAACTACAAAAGAAGAGGAGATTTCCCATGGCACCAAGCTCTTATCAGCCCCCAACGCGCGGCGACAAGGCCGAAACCGCGACGCGCAGCCAGTCCGTGGAATCCAACCTTTCCCATTCCCAGACGACTGTTGCGAAATTGATGGAAGGCAAAGGCGACGCGGTTTTTGCAGTGCGGCCGAACGATACGATCCACTCGGTTGTAAACATCCTCAAGGAAAAGCGGATCGGGGCTGTCGTTGTGACCGATCAGAACGGGAAACTGCATGGTATCCTGTCCGAGCGCGACATCGTGCGCCGGATGGCGGACACCCCCGGTCAGACACTTCCGCAATCGGTCGAAGACCTGATGACTCGCGAGGTCAAAACCTGCGCGCCAGAAGATTTGTTGAACGATGTACTGAAAACCATGACCGAAGGCAGATTCCGCCACATGCCAGTTCTGAGTGATGGAAATCTGCGCGGTGTCATTACCATTGGCGACGTTGTCCATTTTCGCTTGAAAGAGCTGGAATACGAAGCGTTGCGCATGAAGCAAATGATCGTGGGCTGAGAAACCCCTTGACCTTGGGCCAATGACAGTATCCCTGATGCAAAAAAGTCTGCGATAGGTTCGAGGGTTGCATGAAACGGGTTCTGGTCACCGGTACGGCGGGTTTCATCGGTTTCCATCTGGCAAAGCTGCTGTTGTCCGAAGGGTTTCGGTTGCACGGCTATGACGGGATGACCGATTACTACGACGTGACACTCAAACAGCGACGCCACCAGATGCTGTTGCAGACGCCGGGTTTCTCGGCCACCGAGGATTTGCTGGAAAACCACGACCGTCTTGTGCAGGTCGCGGACGAGTTTCAGCCGGAAATCATCGTGCACCTCGCCGCTCAAGCCGGGGTGCGCTACAGTCTCGAGGATCCGCGAAGCTATATCAACTCGAATGTTGTGGGCACGTTCAACGTCATGGAGGTGGCGCGCGAACACAAGGTCGAACACCTGCTGATGGCGTCGACGTCGTCTGTCTATGGCGCGAACGAAGAGATGCCCTTTACCGAGGTTGAAAAGGCCGACACGCCGTTGACGATCTATGCCGCCACCAAGAAGGCAAACGAGGCGATGGGTCATTCCTACGCGCATCTATGGAACCTACCGACGACCATGTTCCGGTTTTTCACGGTATATGGTTCTTGGGGGCGTCCGGATCTGGCATTGTACAAATTCGTGGACGCGATTTTGGACGACCGCCCCATCGACATTTACAACCACGGTGACATGTATCGCGACTTTACCTATGTAGACGATCTGGTGCGGGGTATTCGGCTGTTGATCGACGTGCCGCCTGTGCGGCCGGATAGTGCCGACGATATCGCCGAGGGCGACAGCCTGTCCCCCGCCGCGCCGTGGCGTGTGGTCAATATCGGCAATGGCGACAAGGTGCGGCTGATGGATTTTATCGAAGCCATCGAAGAAGCCGTCGGAAAGAAAGCCATCCGCAACTACATGCCCATGCAAATGGGGGATGTGCCAGCAACGTGGGCGAACAACGATCTGTTGCAGGAATTGACGGGCTATCGGCCACAAACAGATTTCAAAGACGGGATTGCACGCTTTGTCGAATGGTTCCGCGACTATCATGGAAAATGACGCATATGTTTGAAACCGATCCAAACTCGCGCAGAATTGCCGTGATCGGACTGGGCTATGTTGGCCTGCCTCTGGCCGTGGCGTTCGGGAAGATAGCTCCGGTGGTTGGGTTTGATATTAACCCCGACCGAATAGACGCGTTGCGTGCCGGGCACGATTCCACGCAAGAGGTTGAACCCGATGACCTAAAAGCCGCAACTGGCCTGACGTTCACCTCTGATCCGTCAGAGATTGCGGCCTGCGATACCTATATCGTCACCGTCCCCACACCGATCACCGCTGGTAAGCAGCCTGATCTGACGCCTTTGCTGCGCGCGTCGGAAACCGTTGGCCACGTGTTGAAACCCGGTGATCTGGTGATCTATGAATCCACGGTATACCCCGGAGCCACCGAGGAAGACTGCGTACCGGTTCTTGAGCGCGTGTCCGGTCTGACCTTCAATCGTGATTTCTTTGCCGGTTACAGCCCCGAGCGGATCAACCCCGGCGACAAGACGCACCGGATCGCGGACATCTGCAAGGTTACATCCGGCTCGACCTCCAAGGTGGCCGATCTGGTGGATGCGCTTTACGCGCGGATCATTTCGGCAGGCACCCATAAGGCTGAAAGCATTCGCGTGGCCGAGGCTGCCAAGGTGATCGAGAACACGCAGCGCGACCTGAACATCGCGTTGGTCAACGAACTGGCGATGATCTTTGGCCGGATGGATATAGACACCGATGCGGTTCTGCGCGCCGCGGGAACCAAGTGGAACTTTCTACCTTTCCGCCCCGGTTTGGTTGGCGGGCATTGTATCGGCGTCGACCCCTATTACCTGACCCACAAGGCCGAGGCCGTGGGCCATCACCCTCAGATCATTCTGGCTGGGCGACGGTTGAATGACAGTATGGGCGGCTATGTGGTCTCGCAACTGGTCAAACGGATGATGCGCAACGGGATCAATGTTGCCGCTGCCCGTGTGCTGGTGATGGGGCTGACTTTCAAGGAAAACTGCCCCGATCTGCGCAATACCCGCGTTGTCGATATCATTCACGAACTGCAGGACTATGGCGTCACGGTCGATGTCTATGATCCCCACGCCGATCCTGCCGCCGCGCAGGCTGAATACGGAATTTCATTGATCAAGCAGCCGGAAACTGGGGGTTACGACGGCATCGTTCTGGCCGTTGCACATCGGGAATTTCTGACGCTCGAACCCGCTAAGATACGCGCCCTTGGCAAGGATCAAAGCGTGTTGTTCGACGTCAAATCCTGCCTGCCGCCCGAGGCCAGCGACCTGCGGCTGTAAAAAAAACCGGCGCTCGGAAGCGCCGGTTTTTCTGTCTTATCCGCCGAAATCGTCCAGCATGATGTCTTCGCGGTCCACGCCCAGATCCAGCAGCATGTTGATGACCGACTGGTTCATGATCGGCGGGCCACACATGTAGAACTCGCAATCCTCGGGCGCGGGGTGGTTCTTGAGATATTCATCGAACAGCACATTGTGGATGAAGCCGGTATAGCCTTTCCAGTCATCCTCGGGTTGGGCATCCGAAAGGGCCACATGCCATTCGAAATTGTCGAACTCTTCGGCCAGTTGGTCGAAATCCTCGACAAAGAACATCTCTTTTTTCGACCGCGCGCCATACCAGAAGCTGATCTTGCGGTCGCGGTTTTCCAGACGCTTGAGTTGATCGAAGATGTGGCTGCGCATGGGGGCCATGCCTGCACCACCGCCGATAAAGACCATCTCTTTCTGCGTGTCGCGGGCGAAAAACTCGCCAAACGGACCCGAGATCGTGACCTTGTCGCCCGGTTTCAGGTTGAAGATGTACGATGACATCTGACCCGGCGGGATACCATCCGAACCCGGAGGCGGCGAAGCCACGCGGACGTTCAGCATGATCATGCCCTTTTCGTCCGGGTAGTTGGCCATCGAATAGGCGCGCTCGATCGGTTCGGCCACGACGGATTCGTATTGCCAAAGATTGAACTTGTCCCAATCCTCGCGGTATTCCTCTTCCACGTCGAAATCGGTGTATTTCAACGCATGCGCGGGGGCTTCGATCTGGATGTAACCACCTGCGCGGAAGTTCACATCTTCACCCTCGGGCAGGTCCAGTGTCAGTGCCTTGATGAAGGTCGCCACGTTTTCATTCGAGCGAACGGTGCATTCCCATTTCTTGACGCCAAAAACCTCTTCTGGGACTTCGATATCCATGTCCTGCTTGACTGCAACCTGACAGGACAGGCGGTCGCCACAGGCGGCCTCGCGCTTGGTGATATGGCTTTCTTCGGTCGGCAGGATCGAACCGCCGCCCGAATGCACCCGCACCCGGCACTGCGCACAGGTACCGCCGCCGCCGCAGGCGGAGGGTACGAACAATTTCTCGGCCGCAAGCGTTTGCAGAAGTTTGCCACCGGCGGGGACCGAGATGGTTTTCTCACCGTTGATGGTGATGTTCACGTCCCCGGTCGACACCAGTTTAGAGCGCGCGGCCAGAATGATTGTCACCAGCGCGATGACGATTACGGTGAAAAGGGCTACGCCTAAGCTAAAAGTTTCCATTGCGCCCTCCTTACAGTTTCACGCCCGAGAAGGACATGAAGGCCATCGCCATCAGACCTGCGGTGATGAAAGTGATGCCCAGCCCCTGCAGGCCGTCGGGAATGTCCGAGTATTTCAGCTTTTCGCGCACGCCCGCCATCGCGGTGATCGCTAGCGCCCAGCCAAAGCCGGAGGACAGACCATAGGTCGCTGCCTCGGCAAAGTTATAGTCGCGCTCCACCATGAACAGCGAACCACCCAGGATCGCGCAGTTCACCGTGATCAAGGGCAGGAAGATCCCCAGCGCGTTGTAGAGCGGCGGGAAATACTTGTCCAAAACCATCTCAAGGATCTGAACCATCGCCGCAATCACGCCAATATATGAGATCAGGCCAAGGAAGGTCAGGTCCACATCCGGGAAGCCTGCCCAGGCCAGCGCGCCCGGTTTCAGCAGATAGTTCAGCAGCAGGTTGTTGGCGGGCACGGTGATGGCCTGTACCACCATAACCGAGATGCCCAGACCCAGCGCGGTTGAGATTTTCTTGGACACGGCGATGAAGGTACACATCCCCAGAAAGAAGCTGAGCGCGAGGTTTTCGACAAAAATGGCCTTTACAGCCAGTGAGATCAGACCTTCCATCAGTGGGCCTCTACCTGCTGAATTTTGTATTCACGCTCTTCCACCTGGTTCGGCTTCCATGTGCGGAAGGCCCAGATGATCAGACCGATGATGAAAAACGCTGACGGCGGCAGCAGCAGCATGCCGTTGGGCACGTACCAGCCACCGTTGTTGACGGTCTCCAGAATGGTGATGCCAAACAGCGATCCGGCGCCGAACAGCTCGCGGATGAAGCCCACCAGCAGCAGGATCAGGCCATAGCCCATACCGTTGCCCATACCGTCAATGAACGACGCGACGGGCGGGTTCTTCATCGCAAACGCCTCGGCCCGGCCCATCACGATACAGTTGGTGATGATCAGACCTACGAAAACCGACAGTGTTTTCGAAATTTCAAACGCATAGGCTTTCAGCACCTGATCCACCAGGATCACCAGCGAGGCGATGATCACCATCTGCACGATGATACGGATCGAGCCGGGGATCTGGTTGCGCAGGCACGAGATGAAGAAGGACGAGAACGAGGTCACGAACGTCACCGCCAGCGCCATCACGAAGGATACCTGCAGCGACGAGGTCACCGCCAGCGCCGAACAGATGCCCAGCACCTGCAGCGTAATCGGGTTGTTGTCGACAAGCGGGTCGACCAGCATCTCTTTTTTGGTCTGAGACATCAGATTTCTCCTGCTTGCAGTTTGGCCAGGAACGGAGCGTAGCCCGCATCCCCCATCCAGAACCTTACAAGGTTATCAACACCCACCGAGGTCAGCGTTGCCCCTGCCAGTGCATCCACATAAAAATCAGGGCCAGCGGCAGGCTGCGATTTGGCGATGGTAATCTGAAGCTCACCCGCATCATCGCGCAGCTTCTTGCCGTTCCACAGCGCCCTCCAGCGCGGGTTATCTACCTCGGCCCCAAGGCCCGGCGTTTCACCATGCTGATAGAACTGTAGGCCGAAGATATCGTTGCCGTTGTTCTCCAGCGCGATAAAGCCAAAAAGTGTGGACCAAAGGCCATATCCATGCAGCGGAAGGATCACCTTGTCCAGTTCACCGGAATCGTCTCGCAGCAGGTAAATCACGCGGTATTTGGATTGGCGTCCGATACCTGCGGGGTCATTGTCCAGCGCGATGCTGAGGTCAGGATCACTGGCCGCAGCGATGTCATCGAACGTGGTGGCATCGAACTGATCGTCCACGAACTGACCGGTCGACAGTTCCAGCACATGTGGTTCAAACGCGGCAAATGCCTCGGAAACGTCGACGCCCGGCTCATAGACGCCTGCGACCTGCAGCACGTTGACCTGCTTGTCTTTCAGCGCGTTCGCTTCCTGCACAGGACGCAGGCTGACTGCCGCCGCAGACACAACCATTGAGGCCACCAGACATACGGCAACCGCGACAAAGATCGTTTTGCCAACTGAATCAGGCGAGGCCGCAAGGAACTTGGCAATCGCGCCTTTCGGTTCTGGGGATTGCGTATCAGACATGGCGACGCGCCCTCCGTTTGATGTTTGCCTGAACGACGAAATAGTCGATCAGCGGTGCAAAGACGTTGCCGAACAAGATGGCCAGCATCATGCCCTCGGGGAAAGCCGGATTGATCACGCGGATCATCACAACCATGACACCGATCAAGGCGCCATAGATGTAACGGCCCATATTGGTGTGGCTGGCGGAAACGGGTTCTGTAACCATGAAGGCCAGACCAAAGGCGTACCCGCCCAGAACGATGTGCCAGTACCAGGGCATCGCGAACATAGGGTTGGTGTCCGACCCGATCAGGTTCAGCAGCAGGGTAAAGCCGATCGTGCCCGCCAGGCAGCCGAGGATCAGGCGATAATTGGCAATCCTTGTCATCAACAGGAAGGCCAAACCAATCATACACGCCAGCGTCGATGTCTCACCAAAGCTGCCTTGAATTGTTCCGAAGAACGCATTGGCCCAGGTAATCCCATCAGCCGCCAGCGCCTGAACGCCTTCGGCTGCGGTGATACCCAGCGCGGTCGCCCCGGAAAAACCGTCGACCGGGGTCCAGACTGAATCCCCCGACATTTGCGCAGGATAGGCGAAATACAGGAACGCCCGCCCCACCAGTGCGGGGTTGAGGAAGTTCTTACCGGTGCCGCCAAACACTTCCTTGCCGATGACAACGCCGAAGATGATGCCCAAAGCCACCTGCCACAGCGGTGTCGACGCGGGCAGGATCAGCGTGTAGAGCATCGATGTGACAAGGAAGCCCTCGTTAACCTCATGCCCGCGCACGGTGGCAAAGATGACCTCGAAAATACCGCCCGCGACCAGTGTCGTGATGTAGATCGGCAAGAAATAAAGCAACCCGTGCAACACATTGGCAAACAGGCTGGACGGATCCAACGAAATGCCGAACATCTGCAGCAAAGCAATACGCCAGCCGGTCGCGGCATCCGGCCCCAGCGTGGCAATGGCCGAATTCGCCTGATAGCCCGTGTTCCACATCCCCCACAGGATACAGGGGATAGTGGCGATCACGACATAGGTCATGATCCGCTTCATATCCACGTAGGACCGTGCGTGTGGGGCAACGGTGGTGACGGTTTTCGGAGTGTAGATGAAGCTTTCGACCATCTCGTAGATGGGGAAATACTTCTCGTACTTGCCGCCCTTGGTAAAGTTCGGCTCGATCCGATCGAAGAAGCTGCGCAAACCCATGTGGATCAGCCCTCCTTTTCAATCTTGGTCAGGCAGTCGCGCAGCGCCAGCCCATATTCATATTTTGCTGGGCAGGCAAAACCGACCAGGCCCAGATCTTCTTCGTCAAGTTCCAGCGCCCCAAGCGCTTGGGCTGTATCCGTATCCATGACCAACAGCGCCCGCAGCAACTGTGTCGGCAGATAATCCTGCGGCATCAGTTCTTCGAACGTGCCCGTTGGAACCATTGCACGGCGGCCGCCATTCAGATTGGACGTAAATGCAAACAGCTTTTTGGCAAAGGCAGAACCCAGAACCGGTTGAACGGCGTATTTTGACGGCATTGGGCGTATCCAACCCATCGGAATCTGGTCAGGGTCTTCGCGGATGATCGAAATCTGGCGCGCAAAACGGCCAAGATACGCGGTGGGGCCGTCTGCTAGTTTTCCCGAGAGGATCGAGCCCGAAATAATCCGCGCGGTGCCGTCAATTTCGATCTCGTCCCGGGTCAGGTCATCTGTCGACGCGCCCATGACCGTTCGGATCAAGCGTGGGTGGCGTGCACCGGGGCCCGACAGGGCAATCACAACATTCGGGTCCAGATGTCCTGTCTGCATCAGCCGGCCAATCGCGATTACATCCTGATATCCGATCGTCCAAACCTGCTTTTCGCCGGCCAGAGGTTCCAGAAAGTGGATATGAGTCCCAGCCAGACCAGCCGGATGCGGGCCGGAAAATGCTGCCGCTTCGACATCCGCAAGATCAGACCCCGGCAGCGAATCCCCTTCCTGTTGACACAGATACGTTTTGCCATCCGTCAGAAGCGATACCGCCTTCAGCCCCTCGACAAATGCCTCGCCCGCGTCGTTTATGATGACGGCCGCGTCACCGGAAAGGGGCTCACTGTCCATTGCGGTGACAAAGATCGCCGCAGGCTTAGAGCCCGGTGCAGGCATTTTCGAATAGGGGCGCGTGCGGAAAGCTGTCCAAAGACCAGAGGTGCACAGCTTGGCAATAACACCTTCGGCGCTGTCCGGGTTACCCGTCGCCGAGAAATCCAAACCCACATCGTTTGGGTCTGACACCTCGATCACGACGCTCTGCAAAACACGACGCGCGCCACGGTTGACCGCGACGACCTTCCCAGTCAGAGGCGCAACCATCATCGCTTCGGGCATGTCCTTGTGGCAGAACAGCGGCGTCCCCCGTTGTACCTCATCGCCTTCCTGAACCAGCATCCGTGGTTTCAGGCCAAGATAGTCACCACCCAGAACCCCAACGGTCGAAAATTCCGGACCGGGTTGAATTGTCTGCTCCGGGGCGCCCTGCACCGGCAATTCCAACCCCTTTTTCAGTTTGAAAGTTTGCATGTCGCTACGGTCTTCCAAGCCTTGTTGCTGCACCACTCCGTTTTGGCACTCACATAGTGGCACAAAACGCTGTGAACGTGGGAGCCTTGGAGCAAAAAAAAAGCGCGCGGCGCTCAGTCCTGATCTATGGCTTCCTTTCGATCACGGACCCTTTACGCGCGGATGCTGACAAACGCAAACCCGTTACGGCTAAAATCGGCATCGGAATTTCACTTTCGGAAGAACAGCCTTATTTTAAGCCTTCTTAAATTGCATATCGCACCCGGAATGCTTCCGGTGTAAGCACCCAGAATGGAACACGCTGACACACTAGAGATTTTTTTGGTGGCCACGCCCGGCCTTGAAGCACCGCTTCGTGCCGAAACGCAACAGAAGGGATTCGCCGATGTCACCGCCGTTCCTGGCGGGGTGATTTGCCGAGGGACATGGTCCGAGGTGTGGCGTGCGAACCTGTGTCTTCGTGGCGCAAACAAGGTTCTGGTCAGGTTGGGTAGCTTTCCTGCTGTGCATTTGGCCCAACTTGACAAACGGGCGCGTAAATTTCCCTGGTCTCAGTTTCTGCGCCCCGATGTTCCTGTCCGGGTTGAGGCAACCAGCCGCAAGTCCCGAATTTATCACGCCGGTGCCGCGCGCCAGAGGATCGAGCGTGCGATTACCGAAACTTTTGGCGTTCAGGTGTCACCTGAAGCCAGTTTGCGCATATTGTTGCGTATCGAAAAAGATATCTGCACGTTTTCTGTAGACACATCCGGAGACCCTCTGCACAAGCGCGGTCATAAACCTGCGGTCGCAAAGGCACCAATGCGCGAGACAATGGCCTCTATGTTGCTGCGCGAATGTAGGTTCGACGGAACTGAGCCGGTACTTGACCCAATGTGCGGATCGGGAACCTTTGTGATCGAAGCGGCGGAAATTGCTTTGAACCTGAACCCGGGTCGATCGCGCTCATTCGCGTTCGAAAGTCTCAAGACTTTTGATCCCGCCATCTGGGCCGACATGCGGGCCCAACATGCGCCCTCAGAAGCAGATGTCATGTTTTTCGGCTCGGACCGAAACGCAGGAGCCGTCGACGCTTCGACTTCTAACGCCGAATGTGCAGGCGTCGCCAGTGTAACCAGATTTCAAACGCGATCTGTCAGCGACATCAAACCCCCGACGGACCGGGCGGGGCTTGTCATCATCAACCCCCCTTATGGTGCAAGGATCGGCGACGAAAAACGTCTGCGTTCCGTCTATGGGACGCTGGGCAAGGTCCTGACCTCAAAGTTCGTGGGCTGGAGGGTCGGATTGGTCACAAGTAATGCCTCGCTGGCGCGCTCCACTCGTCTACCCTTTTTACCTGCGGGGCCGGTGGTGGATCACGGCGGTACCAAAATCCGACTTTATCAAACAGAACCCTTGGCCTGACATGGAGCAAACTACTGTGTTCAAGTTGTCCTCAGCCATTTTGGTGCGCGACGCACAAAATCCCCCTTGCGCATCCAAATCGCCGGGTATAGACCCCCCGCCACGGTCGGAGTGTAGCTCAGCCTGGTAGAGCACTGTCTTCGGGAGGCAGGGGTCGGAGGTTCGAATCCTCTCACTCCGACCAACAAAACAAGGCCCCTGAGGGCGCCTTTGTTGTTTTTGAGACAGTGATCCGAGGTTCATTGAACCTGAGCGCTGGTCAAATTCCAATGCACTGGCTGCTTTACGCAGATGCTCCGGGCTATAGCGCACGTATCCACGACGATCACATTGCAGAGACCAAAAGTTATCGCATCAAATGGGGCTTTCTGCGAAAGCCAATCGGAGAAAGTAGGATCATCGAGACTCTTAAAACGTGCACTGCTGCTCGTTCTGCGGTTCAGCAATAGCCGCCAAACCGGCGGTTGCTACGACTGTATGTTGCAAACCGTGATCAGCACTCTCGCTGGATTTGACATCAAGGCAGAACTATCGGAGGAAATTCGAGTTTCTGGCGAGCAGAATGTCTACCGAAAAAGAGAGGATACGACCGAACGAAGACAACCCTTCCGCCAAATTGCATTTATTGCATTTTCTGAGGGGTAAACAATTTTGTGGCCAAAGGTTCCGATTGAAAAAAGCCTTAGGATTCGGCTCTCAACCATGGACGAAAGTTCTTGCGGGCATGGTTACATTCTATCTCTCAATGAAACACCACCTATGCATCAAAGGATGCTTAAATGTAGCAGTTGACCGCATAAATAAGATTGAAATTTGGCGATGCCAGCCGCAATGGCCACCAAGTTTCGTTCCGGTCCGGGAAGTGAAAACGAAGAATGTTTTTCAAATTCTGGATCGGATTCACATGTTCCAAGGCCATATAATAGTCATAGGGCAGCCCTGCATTTTCAGCGGCTTTTCTAGCACCAAGGTTGCGACCCAATTGCCATAGATGCCCAGGATCACATGGTAACAAAAGAGAGATAACGCCGCCTGGTCGAACTATTTTTACCCATTGCTCCAGAACCGCGGCAGGGTCCGGGACGTGCTCCAGCACGTGGGTGGCAATCAGACGATCAACGCTGTTATCCTCGAAGGGGGAATCGGCAGCTGAGAGTTGTTGGATTTCTACTCGGTCGTCCCAGGTCTTCCTTTCCAGCCACTCGATGACCTTTGGGTCATGGTCCGCGGCGATGTACCGGTCGAAACCATGCTTCACAAACGGGAAATGGGCCATGGTTCCGACACCCATTTCAAGGACGGTCGGATAGTGATCCTCCAGCCGATGGTCCTTTTCGGTCAGGACATGGGTCCGGCGTAGAACCTGAGCGCTCAGAGAATTGGAATAGTTTGCGGCATCATAGTTTTCGAGCCATTTTTGCTCGAACGTGCTCCAGTCTGGTTTTTGAACGAAGTTCTTCATCTTCTGCCCTCTGCCGAAACGCTCCATTTGGAGGCCGCTATCACCAATTTGCAACTACGAAAAGCTTTCGTGCGGCAAACCGATTTATATGTAGGTGAACGCATCTTTCTCGCTGTAATTTCGTCTCAACGTAAAAGAAGCACCCATAAAGACAACAAGGCCTTTTTCATTAGCGACCCATCCCGCAAATTCGTTTTTTGGATAGCCATCGCGGTGTTGCTGGCTGGAAACCTCATTCAATTGACGACCTTCATCAACCATGACGTGGGCTGGGTTTTGTATTCATCCGGGCGCCTTTTGGACGGTGGAACATTTGGCCGTGAAATTATTGCGGCGAACCCGCCGCTAATCTGGTGGATTTCAGCAATTCCGAATGCTGTGGCGCGGTTGACAGGGCTGGGCGCCCTTGTCGTCTTTCGGATTGGCGTCCTTTGCCTCTCGGTGTTGGTTGTGATCGACCTCTACAGAAAGCTGTCCGAGAAAACTCCGGCCTTGATGTTCGCAGGAATATTGATCCTCTTTGCTGCCTTCGTAGGCTACGGTGCCAACAGGGATTTCGGGCAGCGCGAACATTTGGCGGTCATTCTCTGTGTTCCCTACCTTGTCAGAGCAGCGGAACTGATCGACACTGGCGGCACGTCGAACCGCACAAATTGGCTTGCAAGTATCGGGGCAGGCATTGGAGTCGCGTTCAAACCGCACTTCGTCCTCATTCCGATATTCGTGGAGCTGTTTGTTGCGCTGCGCCTTAGAAGCGCGAAACACCTGTTCCGAGCGGATCTATTGGTATCGACGGCAACGATCGCGGCTTACATCCTGGCAGTGTTGGTTTTTGCACGTCCGTACATCACAGAAGTTATCCCGAGCGTAAGGGAAGTCTATTGGGGATTTGGCTGGCCCGTGGGTCACGTCATCTGGGTCAATTTCGAAATCGTTTCCCTTGTTGTACTGGCCTTTGCCATTGTCAGTCTTAACCGCTTCCCTGCGCTTGCAACCACAACCTGCCTGGCAGCGGTTGGCTTTCTCGGCGCGGCGTTGTTGCAGAAGAAAGGGTATAGCTACCACCTCTACCCAGCCTCTGCATTTGCGCTTGTCGCGCTGGTAAGCACCTTGAGTTCCGCGCACAGGCACTTGCGCGCGACGTCAGCTTTAGTACTTGGTCTGGCGGTCATCTACCTAGGTCAAACAGCCTATCTCGAAAATCGGAAGCGGGGAGCTGAGGGAATTTACGGCAGAGAAGTCCAAGCTGTTATTGACGTCGTGCAGGAACACGTGCCTGAAGGCGGAAACTTCCTTGCGATTTCGACCCATCCGTTCCCAGGCTTCCCGGTGACCAATTATGCTGCCCGGGATTGGCTTGCGGCTTCGAACAGCCGGATCGGCCTGCCGGCGATTGTGCGTTTGCGAGCGGGTGGGATCACCGCATCTCAGTCCGATTTGTTGAAACGGGTTGAGCAACGAGAGCAACGGGCGATGTTGCTGGACTTGTCACACAATCCGGACATAGTGCTTGTTCACGTCGCAGCCCGCAGGCACGCTATCGGAAACTCGGACTTTGACTTCCTATCATTCTACCTCGAGGACCCCGATATTCGGAAGGTTTGGGAGGAATACGTGGAGATAGACGCGGGACTTGAAAACTTTAGAAGCTTCAAACGAAAGCGCTCGGAGGAATCGTGAATAAGAACCACGAAACCAACCAGAGCGCGCCCGCGGTTGCGGTTGTCATCCCCTGCTTTCGATCGGGGGGCAGTGTTGGCTCGGTGATTTCCCGGATACCTGAACTGGTTAAGATAGTCTACTGTGTGAATGACGCAAGCGATGACAATTTGCCCGAGGTTTTGGAGGAGATTTCTAGCGCCAACCAACGCGTCCGAGTGCTGAACCATGATGAGAACCAGGGAGTCGGAGGCGCCACCGTCACAGGCTACAAGGCCGCCATCGATGACGGGATGGAGATCATCGTAAAGCTGGACAGCGACGGCCAGATGGACCCCAGCCTGATCCCGGCGCTGATCGCCCCGATCGTTAAGGGCGAAGCGGATTACGTGAAGGGCAACCGGTTCTTCGACCTGGAGAGCGTGAAAACCATGCCTAAGTTACGTCTGCTTGGGAATGCGGGTCTTTCATTCATGAACAAGATCTCAAGCGGCTATTGGCATTTGTTTGACCCCACTAACGGCTTCACCGCCCTTCATGCCGAGGTTGCGCGGGTGTTGCCCCTGGACAAACTACACAAGCGGTACTTCTTTGAATCCGATATGCTGTTTCGGCTTGGCACCTTACCTGCCGCTGTAACCGACGTGCCGATGGAAGCAATTTATGGTGATGAAGTCAGCAACCTCCGGGAGTTTGATGCCCTGTTTAAATTCCCGGTGCTGCACGGCAAGAATTTCTTCAAACGGCTTGCTTATAATTTCTTCCTCAGGGATTTCAGCACGGCGTCGCTGTATTTCATCGTCGGGGTGATCCTTTTCTTCTTCGGCCTGTTTGTTGGTATCACCGCGTGGATTTCGAGCGCACAGACCGGCTCCCCTGCCACGGCTGGTACGGTCATGTTGAGCGCCCTGCCGCTGTTGGTGAGTATCCAGATGCTCTTGACTTTCTTCGGCTATGATGTCGCCAGTTCCCGGCGTCCGGCATTGTTTCCGCATATTGGACGGGTGCGTGTACTGAAGGCGAGTTCGGAGGCGGCTAAGGCTTTGGAGGCCGGGAAAACCGTGGAAACTGGTGCGCCCGCTCAAGAAAAAACGCAGCGATAATCAAAGCGAGCAGCATGGTCGGGCGGGCAACCACAGCGACTGCCGCGGCATCACGGCCGGTTTCGCCGAACATCATCAGCGCGCCCACCGCGCCTGCCTCGACAAATCCGATGCCTGCGACTGAGACCGCCAATGCGCCCGCAAGGTTGAGAAAGAAGACCATGATCCAGCACTCAAATAACGACAACTGATGGCCGGCGGCGGAAAACCCTAACCAGACGCCCACCCCGGCGCAGAGCCAAATGGACAGAGTGAGTACGCTGCGCAGCATCCTGTTGGTGCTGCGGAACTGGCTGGCCTCACGCAGGTTCTTAAACCAGCCTTGAGCGCCTGCCCCTTCTGGTAAAATTAGTGACAAGAAGCTGAGGATCGAGCGAATGGCGAGTTCCGTCCAGATCAGGGACGCAAAGGCGAGAATGGCCAAGATGGCCGCCAGTTCCGGTTGCACCCTGATGCTCGCCAGACCCACGGCTCCGAGGCCAAGGATCGCGAAGATGTCCCGAAGTCTCGACAGAACGATTGTGCCCACCGCATTGGACAAATCCACACCGACCAGTTTCTTCGCCAAGGCAGGGAAGGCGATGTCGCCCGAGCCGGACGGTGCAACGATGAACACCAACTGGTGATAGGCCGCGAGCCTGCACCAGTTCTTGAAATTGCTGAACCCTTCGGTTGCGTTGCAGATCAGTCGAAGGTTCAGCGCGCGCAAAGCGAGCATCACCACGTAAACCACAACACAGGCGAGGGCGTAGCCTGGACTGATGCTGGCAAGATCAATCTCGTCAAACCCTCCGAACCAGACAAGGGCCGCGAAGAGAAGGACCCCGAAAGCCGCGCTGGCAACGCCCTTAACGGTGAGCGAGTTCATAGCCATAGGTTTCTGCAAGTGGTCCACAAATCTCCTTCTCTGCCGCTTCGTTTCCGGCGTCGGAACTCAGCGGTGTCGGGTTCACACGGGACTTAAAGATCGGGTCGTCTGCCTGAGGCATATTTCCAAGCTCGAAAAGTGCAAAGAGCTTTTTCAATGCCCCCATACGGATGCCCGGTGTCTCGGAGAAAATGTCTTCGTAGCGAACACGCTCGTAGTGGCTGGCAAAGGGCTTCAGCTCTTCGATCTTGGTGTTGCACCACGTCCATCGCCAAAGCGCTCTTTCATAATCATCAAGTTGCTGCCAGCTGGCGGGCCTCGGGGATGGGTAAGGTTTGGCAAACGGAATATGGTCGATGACGCGGCGCAAATTGACGGATGCCTTGAATGTCGTAATGGACCGCGCCCAATCCGCCGGGTGCCGTACGACATGCAGAACCCGTAGCTCGCGCCCGTCCATCGGCAGAGTGTCGGCGACTGTGCACAGAAACGGATTGATCTCGATATAATTGCGTCCACCGGGATGGCGTTCGCACTGCTGAGCCTGGGACCATCGGCGGATCAGCGCGCTTGCAATCCCCCAATCGTTTCGCAAATTGCCCAGCATCATCAGATACCGCGACGGGGAAGGCTCATGCTCCACCTCCATCGTCGGTTCAAATTCACGGATCAGGCGTTCCAGAAAAACGGTCCCAGTCCGCCCCGCTGACAAGACGTAGCGGCTCACCTCGCTTCTGGAATTTTGGCTCATCTGGGCTTGTGTTACTGCTGCGTTTTTTCTGTGCGCCATTTGATCTTGGAGTTTGGGTCATTTAATAACCAATAGCAAGCAGTGCGTATCAGTGGCAGCGTCTGACTCCCGCGACGTTTTTCAACGTGCTGCCAATCCGAAGAATAATAGGTTTCCCCCGTGGGGTTTTCTCGTTGGTCGCGAAACGCGCAAAGCAGTCATTTGAAGCCACCAATTGAATAGCAGGTTTGTTCCGTATTTTACCAGTTCGCTCTTTTTGATGCGAACGGCAGAGTGCGAAAATGGCCCTCGCTCTTAGAAAGTCCCCGTACCAGCTAAATTATACGCGTTTTGCGAAAAAATCTGTGGTCGGAAGGAAAAAGATCACCGCCAAAAGCGGCCTTCGTTCCTGTCAAATCCTGAACATGATAGTGTGACAACTCGGTGAGCACTGACCAAATTTCTTCGAGGCTGACATGCTCGCTCCAGCCGGTGTCTTTCCAGCGCGCGCTGAATTCGACGATCTGGAGGGCTTTGCACATGTGAATTTAGTTACTCGGGACGGGAATGCGTTAAGTTAGAAATTGTTCGAAGATGGCGTTTTCGACCGCTTGGGCGCTGGCATTGCGTTTCCTGGTAACAACCTTTTCGGTGAGTGCGCACAGGCCAATAATTACCATCCCTGGGATGAGCCGCAGCCACGCCGCCGGTGGGAAAGGCCCTTTGTTGCGCAAAGATTCGAGAAGAATCCATAGCAAGAAGGGTATGGCGGCTCTGGTTGCCCATCTGACCGGCTTCATCTTTTCTTCGGCTTCTACAGTCTGGCAGGCGCTTTCTAGTAGGCGCTCAATATCCTGGCCAAGCCGCAGCTTGCGTGGGGTAGTTTCAGTACATCATCGGGAAATTCTTCATTAAGCATCAGCTTACTAGCCTCAATACACTGTCGATTCTTGTCGTGTCCTGTTCCCCACTTTCAATCGACAGGGCATCAGTGTTCAGGAACTCATCGAAGAGGAATTCGATAGCTCCCATTTCTTTTCGGAGGTCACAGTCAGCCCGCGTTCAATGATCCGGCGCTCGACCGCGATTCCGATTTTGCGGTAGGTGGCGGCAATCTCTTCGTCCCTTCGACACTTGCCATCTTAGGAGTCGCCTTCGAGCATCCAGAGCGGATCAACATCGAATTCCTCAAAGACTTTTGACAGTAGTGAAGCCGTTAAGTCACGCTGGCAACGCTCATAGTATTGGTATGCGCTTCGACTGGTACCTAGGCGCTGCGCCATCTCTTCTTGGGAGAGACTCGCCATGTTTCGCATTGCCGCAAGGCGATATCTGAAATCAGGGATTGTCATTAACAACCTTCTTAACGGCTTCATTGACCACAATAATGGTCATAAGAGTCACATATGACCACAAATCGTGGCAATGCGCTCGATTCACGAAAGGTCGGCGTACTTTTGGGTCGTTCTGAACATAAAATGGATTCTACTGCTTCGATTTGTGAGCGCACTGTTAAGGGCTCGAAGCGTGCAAAAGCTCTTGGGAACTCCGAAAGAACTGACCGAGCGCGTCGGCTTTCCGGTGTCCAACGTGCGTTACCTGATCCGTGAGGACATGCTGGACCACATCTACATGGCCCCTGGGCGACGGAACCCAAAGATTCCTCCCGGTGCATGGGAGCGGTACGTTGACAATTTCACGGTGAAGGCATGCCAAGAAGGGTATACCGGCGCACCTCAAGCGCGACCGCAAGGGTACTTCCGAGGGCAACTGGTACATATACTGGACCGAGGAGGAGCGCAGACGCGAGCACTCGACTGGAACTGGGAATCGCGACCAGGCTGAACTCTACTTCGCAGAGTGGAAGCCAAGGCGCTTCAGGCCGGATCGTGCAGTTGAGCCGCACGAATTTTATGTGGCCGACGCAATTTCGCACTTCCTAGCAAAACGGCTTGATGACGTCACCGATCCGAATTGCCTGGCCAATGCGGCCAAACTGATCATCCGATTTTTCGATGGCTATGTCGTTGGCGATATTAATGATACGCTCAAAAAGGAGTATTGCCAGAAACGACGAAAGGGCCGGGGTGATAAGGCACTCAAGGACGGCACGCTTAGACGAGAACTCAGCCTGTCGCCGACCGCTATCCGTCGTGTCGAAGAAGATCAGTTGATCATGCGTAAGATAGCCGTTCGACTTCCGCCGAAGCCCGAAGGCTGAATCCGGTTCCTGACCTGCGATGAAGCGATAAAGCTGATCCAAGCGTCACGCAGTTTCGACGCCCTTTTGTAAGATAGTGCGCCGATTGAGTCAAAAACCGAACACTTGACCCTGTTTCTCCTGATCGGTTTGCTGACTGGCCAGCGGAAGGAAGCGATCCTGTTTCTGCGTTGTTCTAATGTCGATTTCTACAGCAACATCATCTATTGGAACCCAGTCGGGCGTCGACGGACCAAGAAGGAGTGCCCGAGCTCGAGGCTGCCCGCGCGCCTGAAAAAACACTTGATACCCAGGCGGAGGCGATTTCCGGAAGACGAGTTCATCGTCACCAATAGCGGCAAGTCCCTGCAAAATATCAAGCTTGCGTTTCGAACCTCTGTTGTTGCGGCTGGCCTCGAGACCGGGGGAGACCTGAAAGTCGTGCCGCACACCCTGAGGCACACATGCGCGACCTGGCTCATGCAGCAGGGTGCACCCAAGTGGGACGCCTGCGGCTTTCTGGGCATGACCCTTGAGACTCCTAAAAAGAATTATGGGCACCACAACCCGGACCATCAGCGCGGGGCGGCGGATGCAATCTGACGTCCGGATCATTTCCGCAAATATACCGTCACAAACGTGAACAAAGGAGCAGCCAAATGGCAACACATCATGAAGAATACAAGGGGTTGGGTTCCCGCTCGATCCTTCGGGAGGCAGGGGTCGGAGGTTCGAATCCTCTCACTCCGACCAATAAAATCAATTCCTTGTATTGATTTAGCGCCTTCCCAAAGCATCGAGTTTTCCTAACATGTTAGGAAAACCCTATTCCTTCACCCGTTCATTTTGTCGGTAAGGTTTGCATCTAATAAACGATGCGGTCGGTTTGAACTGGTCAGAGTGCCTACGCAGGCGGCGATTGCGGCCCGTTATATGGGATCGTTTGACCTACAGCTCACTCAACCAATTCGTAGTGCTTGATTAACCTGCTTTCGACCAACTCGGCTTCGGCAGGATCAATATGCGGAGAGCTATAGTCCTCGCCAACAAACTTCTTAAGCGTGGCTAAATCTTTCCAAACCATCACGAAACAGAATTCATTTGGGCTATCGCTGTGCGGAGCACCCGGTAAAACCTGAACAATCCCTGCAGTTTCTTTCATCATCGGAATTGCGGTTTTGTGGAAGAATTTCGCAAATTCGTCTTCCTTACCTTCTTTTACCTGAACTTGAAAAATGCGCATTATCATGCCGTTTCCTCCCTCAGAGACTTACTGGCCTGCATAAATGCCTCACACAGGATCATACCATCAGAGCCTGCGAATGTCCTGACTGCGCTTATGCGTCGCTTCGTCGGCGGGGTTATCTGTGGATTGGACCGTCAAACAAAAGTCTAGCGTCTTGGCCGCACCAAATTGCCAGAACAGCAAGAAATACAAAATCGTGCTATGCTGCCCACTTATGGGGGGCGAACAATGGTTACTTTAGATTTTTCTGAATTTGGAACCGCCGAAAAGGAAGGATGGTCCCGGCCCGACACTGCCGAAAGTTATGCGGCCAGTTTGGAAGGCACCGCAGCCCAAAGCGTCCCGGAACTTTTACGACAAGCGCGGATAGGCCCAGGAAAGCAGGTGCTGGATCTGTGTTGCGGACCGGGCGTTGTCACCGCCGGGCTGCTTGCAGCCGGAGTCCAAGCGACTGGCTTGGATTTCTCGCCCGCAATGTTGCAGTTGGCACGCCAGAATGTGCCAGATGCAGTCTTCGTTGAGGGTGATGCTATGAACCTTCCTTTTGAAGACGCCTGTTTTGACGCCGTAACAATTGGCTTTGGCATTTTGCATGTTCCAGACCCGGTTAGCGTTCTGCAAGAGGTGCACAGGGTTCTACGTAAGGGGGGACGCTTGTCCTTTTCGGTCTGGCATGGCCCAACCATCCCCACAATACTTGGGGATTTGTTTCAAGTGATCGGTCGCTTGGGGGACCCGTCAGTTCAGTTGCCGCCCGGCCCCGGTTTGCACGACTATGCTGACCCCGAGATAGTTGACACCACGCTAACAAAAGCGGGCTTCTCGGATATTTCGCAGAGTTTGGTGCAAAACTATGTTGAAACGCAAAACGCCGACGGCATGGTCACTTTGTTCATGGAGGGCACAGTTCGGGGTGGTTTGCTTTTGCGTTCGCAACCGACCGAAACGCTGGCCGATATTCAGGCGGCTATGAGTGAGCTCATCAAAGCCAAATATGGGTCAAATGGCCCTTGGAAGCTTCCGATGCCGTCTGTGATTTCAGCGGCAACAGCTATCTGATAGACGTTGGCTTGCTGATCATTAGTCTTGGGGCCACCGCACGCAACTCAGCCTGCGCTCCAATGTGATCGCGCAAACCCGAACAACGGCATTGGGAAAGGTGAAAAGCTGGCAGTGCTATTCCCTTGGACTAAGCGAATCGTCAGCCCAAGGGTAAAATTGTTCGAAACGTGCCCTGAAAGAAAAACTCTTTCCGGAAAAGCTATTGGTTGCCCGCCCGGCTGGTGAGTTCTTCCATAACGTTGTCGAGGTTAAAGCTGCCGGGTTTTTGCCTTGGCGGAAATTCCTCGAAACTTTGCAACCATTGTCCGACATAAGCAGCGGCTGGCGCGATGGCGAACATATGTTCAAGGAACCAGCGCTGATAACCCATTGCGTTTTCCTCCTCGGCTCTCTCGAATGGGTCGCTGCGCAAGTTTGAAAGCATTGGTGCACGCAACACTTCAAAGGGCGAAAGCCAGACGTCGAGGCCATGCGCATTTTGTTTGAGGAACGTCACCTTGTATTGGTCGTAGCGAAGGGCCGCGACACTGCCGTCATCGGTCCAATAAATAAACTCGCTGCGAGGCCAATCGTCGGTTTCACCCGAGAAAGAAGGCAGAAGATTGTAGCCGTCCAGATGCGCCTTGTATTGGCGCCCGATGGCTTGAACGCCGCCTGTCAGCAACTTTTCTTTGATATCGGGTTCACCAACGGACGCCATTATCGTTGGCAGCATGTCGGCGTGTGAGGCCACCCCATTGATCTTGGACCCTGGTTCGATGACCCCCAGCCATTTGATGACCGTTGGTACGCGATAGCCGCCTTCCCATTGTGTGTTTTTCTCTCCGCGGAAAGGCGTTGTCCCGCCGTCTGGCCAGGTGAACGTCTCGGCACCGTTGTCGGTAGAATACATCACGACCGTATTTTCAGAGATGCCAAGCTCATCCAGCTTGTCCAAAAGAACACCGACATGCCCGTCATGCTCGACCATGCCGTCAGGATAAACCCCCAGGCCGGTCACGCCTTCGGAGTCCTCCTTGAGATGCGTAAAAAATGTGCATCCGGGTGGAGTTCCACCAAAGAAAAAACGGCTTGTCTTGCTCTACAGCTCTTTCCATGAAATCCAACGCGCTTGCGGTGACTTCTTCGTCAACGGTTTCCATGCGCTTTTTGGTAAGCGGTCCAGTGTCTTCGATTGAACCATCTGCAGTTGACTTAATAACGCCCCGCGGACCAAAGTTTTCCTTGAACGCTTCGCTCTTGGGATAATCCGGGTTTTCGGGTTCTTCCTCGGCGTTTAGGTGATAGAGATTTCCAAAAAACTCATCAAAACCATGGTTTGTGGGAAGGTGTTCGTCACGGTCGCCCAGATGATTTTTGCCAAATTGTCCCGTCATGTAGCCATGGTTCTTCAAAAGCCCGGCGATGGTAGGATCTTCGACAGGCATGCCCTCTGGCGCACCCGGCAGGCCCACTTTTGTCAGACCCGTGCGGATGGGAGATTGCCCTGTGATGAAGGCGGCGCGTCCAGCCGTGCAGGATTGCTCTCCGTACCAATCAGTAAAAAGCGCGCCTTCTTTGGCTATGCGGTCGATATTGGGTGTCTGATACCCCATCATCCCGTGGTTATATGCGCTGATATTCCAAAAACCGATGTCATCCCCCCAAATTATGAGGAAGTTCATCGGAGGCTCATCTTGGGCATGAACCGCTGTAGCGGCTGCAGCAAACAAAGCCGCCGCGATAGTGGACTTAATTTTATACTTCATGTTTTCCTCCCAAAAATACCTGATTCAATTCTCGACAAAACAACACAAATTCAGTTTTTTGATTTAAGGAATTTGTGGCCCAAAAAATCTTCAGTAGACGCGCGACGCTGGCTTGGAAGAAGGTTCAGGCCAGCTTCAACAGCGGGGTCAAAGCATCCACTCAACGGGCAGCCACCTTACGACCGCCGTTAGGGCGCGTTGGAAGCCGCTGGTTTCCGGGTCCTCGGTGTAAACGGTGACCGTCCCGTCTTGTTCTTCTTGCAGCCAGACAATCTCATCGTCTTCATTCAACTCAACGCGATACGAAAAATCGGTGTTAGCCAATTTCTCGGCCAGTGATTCAGCGATCGCCGCGCTTTCGATCATGAGCCCCATTTCAGTGTTCAATCGCGCGGATCTGGGATCGAGGTTGTATGAACCAATAAAGACACGTTTGCCATCCGATCCAAATACCTTTGCATGTAATCCTGATGCCGACCCCGCCAGCATTTCTGGCAGGCTTCGTTCGCGATGTTCCTGCCGCAAAGCCCGAAGCTCCAAAAGTTCTACACCGCTATTCAGCAAATCTTCCCTGTAGCGCATATAGGCCGCATGAACCGGCATGACGTCGGTCGCGTCCAATGAGTTGGTCAAGACACGGACTTTAACCCCAGACCTGGCTAGTCCTTCCAAAACTTCGGCACCGCGTTTGCCGGGAATGAAATATGCTGAAACAAGGTCCAGTGAGGTTTGAGAGTCGTTGGCGAATGCTATCAGTTGCTCGACGATCAGATTTTCACTGTCTGCTTGGCCCAACCCTTTGGCTGGGTCGTCCACGAAAAGGGTAACTTCGCTCCACTCGACCTTCAGATCACGCGCAGCTATCCGGTCCGCAAGTTCATTGTCTTGGATCGCTTTTTGATAGCCTGCACCAACAGCGGTTTTTCGTGCGGCATCCGCCTTGGATTGCAGGCTTTTTCCCGCGGTGGGCTCCAGAAACAAGGCCGCGTCATAGGATGATGAGCTGTTCCAATACGCGTCGAATGACTGCGACACCTCATCGACAATAGGGCCAATGGCGATCGTATCTACATCCAGATAGTGCGTTCCAGCCCCATAATCGAAATAGATGTCACCGATATTGCGGCCTCCGACTATCGTGGCGACCCCATCCACAGTCATTGATTTGTTATGCATCCGACGGTTCAAGCGACTGAAGTCGAATGCATAAGACAGAAGTTTGGGGTTTCTCAGCGTAAAGGGATTAAAAATGCGCACATGCGCGTTGGGCAGAGCATCCAGTTCAGCAAGCAAGCCATCCAACCCCGAGATGCCGTTATCATCGACCAGCAATCTGACCCGCACGCCACGCTCGGCTGCGGCCCTAAGCTCATCAAGAAGCATCAGACCAGTAACATCGTCCTGCCAAATGTAGTACTGAGCGTCGATAGAAGACGTCGCTTGCCTTGCGAATATAGCCCTGGCCGCAAAGGCGGCGCGTCCATTGCCCAAAGGCCGCACCCCGTCAAGGCCGGGGTTTCGTTCGATCGCTTGTTTAATAGTGGCGCCTAAAGGTCCGTCCCAGTCGGGATCTTGTTTGAGAGTTTGCTCAGAATAGTTTTTCTCAGGAAGTGGAAATGCCAGCTTTAGCCCGACCACGGCGATTGTGATCACCACCACTACAGTCAACAAAATCCTGATCAGCCGCATTCAGGGCTCCGTGTTCAGTACATCAGATAGGCCTTGTTCGTTAACATGATCTATCGACGGCTCATTTATCAAGAGTTTAGACTTGGGCGTCGCGCGATCGAACTCAGACTCCGTGCGACGAACCGGGTATCTGGGCAGTCAAATCGCGGGAATGGTTTTCCCTCAGCGCCAAATTCTAAATGTTGATATTATCCATCAGTCGGCGCGTTCTCTCGGAAAAACTCCCAAGCGTCGACTTCTTCACCTGATGGAAGAATACAAATCCCGGTCTTTCCACCATCAGCACCATCGCGGATTTCATAGGTCCCGCCGCTTTCTTCACAGAACACAGCCGATGGGTTCGGGACTTTCACAAGGTCGTTGTTTGGCTTCATGCTGGCCTCCTTTACAATCGGGTACTTTTGGCCTTCGAAAACCGTTCCCCATATTCCGATCTTGGACAAGTCTGCAGTCTGGACCTCATACGGGTTTTGTTCAAGCACAACAAAATCTGCCTTCTTGCCCGCGCGGATCGAACCGATCTCGTCCTCCATTCGCATGAACCACGCGGCATCAATGGTGATTGCGCGCAGGGCCTGATCTATGTCCAGTTGTTCTGACCCGGCATTGTTATTGCCGTTGATCGACACGCGTTCCATCGCATTTTGTGCCAGCGTTAGCGGGCTGAGAGGTGCCATTGGACTGTCGGAATGCAACCCGATTATCAACCCCTCGTCCGCAGCGCTGCCCAAGGGCACCATAAAGCGTGCCACATCTGCCCCCAACCACACATCCGCGTACACGTCAGCAAGGATGTATTGGTAGTAAGGGTTGGCCGACACCACCATACCCAGCGCCTTCATTTGCCGCATCTGGTCCCGCGTGGCATAGGCAAAATGTTCAAGCGTCGTGCGGTGGTCAAAGCGCGGTTTTTCCTCTTGCAGGTCGCGTACGATCTCAATCAGTAGGCTTGCGGACCCGTCGCCGTTGGTGTGGGCGTGCAACTGGAACGCTTCGTTCCAAAAGAACCGGGCCCATTCCAAAATATCCTCAGGCTCGTTCATCCACTGGCCTTGATGCCCGTCCTTGTAGCCTGGGAACCCGTATTGCGAGAGGCCGCTGTAGATCGCACCATCCATCATCAGCTTGAAGTGGTTGTCGAACTTGACCCTGTCGGTGTTTCCCTTCTCCCACTCGCGAATTTCGGCCAGAGCCTCTTGGGGCGATTTCCCACGCGCCGTGAAATCCGTGATGATCGGCGTCAGGACGACACGCACCGGGGCTCCGGTTTGCTCGGACACTTTCCGGATCAGGTTTGTTTCTCCGACCGGATCACCGAACAGGCCGATGCCCATATCCATCACGCTTGTGACGCCAGCCTGATGGACGATCTCAAAAAAGGTCTCCATGCCTTGCGAGTAGCGGGATTCTTCCAGAATGAAGGGCATCTTCGGGAAAATTCCGACCAGCCCGTTCTCCCACCAGTGGCCGCGTTCCCAGTCGGACTCTTCGGGGAAGATCTGCGCATCTTCTTCCGTCAGCCCAAGCAACTCGATGGCCGCGTCGTTTAAGAAATGCTCATGGAACGAGCGATGCCACAAGATCACTGGCGTGTCGGGGAACAGATCGGTCAGGTCATCGCGATAAAGCTCGCCATGCCAGAGTGGATGATAGCCCCAAGTGATGAAGGGGATTTCAGTGTCCCCTGATTTCTCATATTCAGCCACCAGTTCCTTCAGGCGCTCAACATAGCCTTCCGGTGTGGTTTCGCCGGGGAACTCTTCAGTCGGTAAAGTCCAGTCATCCGGAGCAATGTAAGGGTACTGTGTCAAAATCGCAGGCAGCGACGGATGAACATGGGGGTCGATCAGGCCCGGCATAAGGATCTTGTCGGCGAAGGTGGTGTCGATAACCGCCCCGGCCTTTACATAGTCGACCAAAGTTTCAAGCGTGCCGACCGACACGATACGACCATCTGACACAGCCACAGCCTTGGCTTCAGGAAGCGGCTTTTCCATCGTGATGATTTTATCTGCGGTATAGATTGTGATGTCGCCATCAGCCGCATGCACCGGTAACGACAGGCCCGTCACCGAAATTCCCATTGCGATTGCTACCTTGGTCAGGGTTTTGATCATCGCCGTCCCTCCAGTTCAAAAAAAATTAAAGCATTCAAATCTTTGATGTGGATTTTGCCGCAACTACCTTAAGTTGCAAAATGAATTCTTAGGCGATCACAAGGACTGAGTCTTCAACATTGTGCCAGGGCTGCCAGAACATCAGGAGTATGGCGATATCTCCGCTGCTGTGATCTCGTAGCCAACTTTAGCCAGATGGGTCTCGGATTGGTTGGTTGAGAACACTCCGAGCGCCCAAACGGGTTCAAACAGCGTATCTGTTTCATAGGGCGTTTCGGGCGAAAGAAGAACCAATTGGTTTGGGGGCGGCGGTGGCACATGAATGCATGCCCCGACATATGGCACAAGAAGCGCAGACAAAACTTTGTTTTCTTCAAATTTCAAAGGTACGAGATATCCGGGCAGGCGAACCCGCAGGCCGTTGTATTGAGTGGTCAGTTGCGCGCCCTTTTCGGCGTCAACGGGTTCTGACAATTCACCATGTTGAACAATGCCGCCATTTCGAAGGCGCTGAACGACCGTAGTCTCGGCACCCGGTGCAAGATCTTTCCAGCCTAGTTGTGTGGGTTCAGCGTCCAGTGCAAGCACGCCAGCAGGGCTCAGCACGCTTCCGGCACTTAGGGCCGTCGCAATCAAAAAATCTCTTCGGGTTTGGGTCATGGTTGAATCTCATCCCCCTTTGCCACGATTTCAGATCAATGCTTTTCGTAAACCAAAAATGGCGTCTTCTCGGCGACCTGATCATAGAGCATTCGTCCCTTATAGTTGAACTCCTGCGTCATCCAGTATGTAGTCGTGACGCCGTTCTCGGCGGCTTTGCTGTGAACTGCGTCGATCAAGGCGCGACCGATGCCAGTCCCCCGTGTGTGCGGGTCGACAAAAAGATCCATCAGGTAGCAGGTATTTTCCACGCTCCACATGGATCGGTGGAACAAATAGTGGGCCAGGCCCACAGGCTTACCCTGGACCTCAGCCAACAAACCCTGAAACTCACCGGGATTGCCCGACATCATCCGGGAAAATGAGGTGCGATAAATCTCGTCGCCCAGCGAAGTTTCATAAAATGCAAGGTACTGGCGCCAGAGTTGACACCAGACCTCGTAATCCGCCTCGGCGATGGGACGTATGGTCGTGGTTTCTTGCATGTGCTCATTCAGTTGAAAGCCGGAAGGCCCTTGAGTTTCTTGGGTGAGTGATCGTGGTAATGAGCCTTGTTGCGTGCATGGCGCAGTGCGGCTTCAAGTATTTGATCGTCGTTTTCCAGTTCGATACCTGCCCTGTCATCAGGGTCGCTTTCTATCGGTACCGGTTGTACCCGGCCTTGCAGGACCGTGCCCCAAACGCCAATCTCTTGCAGTTTCATGGGGTCGACTGTCAAAGGATTGTCTTCAAGGATCGTGAAATTCGCGAGCTTGCCGGTTTCGATCGAACCGATCTCATCTTCCAATCGCAATGAATATGCCGCCCCGATCGTTATACCTTTGAGCGCGTCTTCCGCGCTGATCCTCTGGTCCGGTCCCGGCACCCAGCCACTTGTTGCCACGCGGTTCACGGCGGCCCACATGAATTTAAGCGGAACAGCAGGCGCCATCGGCATATCGGAATGCAATGATATGGAAATACCTGCATTCACGGCATCGGCCAAAGGCACCATGCGTTCCGTCCGTTCGCGTCCGACGCCTTCAGCTGCATATTTGTCAGCCAAAGTCGGCGTATAAACTGCATTCGCACTCACAAGCGCCCCAAGATCCTTGATGCGGACGATCTGGTCCGGTTGGGCATACCCAAAATGCACCATCACTGTCCGATGGTCGTCGCGCGGGTTGCGCTGCATAGCGGCGTCCAACGTGTCGAGAACGATATCCAGGCCCCCGTCGCCCAAGTTATGAATATGGATCTGATATCCGGCGTCCCAATACACATCAAACACGTCCTCGAAGAACTCGGGCGTCATGATCCACTGGCCTTTGTGACCATCCGTGTATCCGTCGCGCATGATCATCAACTGGCTGTAAATGGCACCGTCCAGAAGTAACTTGATCTGCTTGGGCAGGAATTGGGTTCTGCCCTCGCTCCAACCCAGCATGGCTTCGGTTTCGGCCAGCATACGCTCGGGGCCCTCGGACTCGAGGAACATCCCGCCCAGTGTGCGTCCGTCAGGGACAAAGTAGAAGTTGAACGGAGTGTCATCCGGCCCGAACGCTTTTGCCACCAAGGCTTGCGCGTTTTGATCTACGGGGCCAGCGGGCTCGGCCAGGGTCGTGATGCCGTTGCTGTGGTAATAATCCTGCGTGTATTCCAGTGCGTCCATTACCCGGTCGATTGATGCAAAAGCGGGCGCAAACTTCTCAAAGAAGACGTGTTCCCAGAAGGCGGCCTCCAGAAAATGTCCATTCTCAATATCAGCCTGCGATATAGCCAGCTGACTTGGCCAGCTTTGAATATAGTCGTCGGTAATGTCCAACTGCTCGAGCGCCAGTGTGTTGAAGTACATCTCGTGGGTGGAGCGTTGCCAAACAGCAACCGGAACATCTGGCACCAGCTCGTCAAGGATCGCGCGGCTCATGTCGCCGTGCCAGGTTGAGTGATACCCCCAAACCATCATCGGGCGACCCAGACTGGTATCAAAGCCTTCGACTGCTTCAACCAGTCGGCTCCTGAATGCCTCCTGATCAATAGCAAGGGGTGCAAAACCGTTCGGGGTTTCCCAGTCTTCGATTGAGATAATGGCATCAGACATCATCACCAACGCCCCAAGCAGCGGGTGGAGATGTTGTTCGATAAAGCCTGGGACAATCACCTTATCCTCGAATCCACGATCAATTGCATAGCTACGTTTGGGAAGGCGCTGCTCGATATCAGCCAAGGCCCCCACATCCACTATACGGCCATCTTTGACAGCCACCGCTTCTGCCACGGGCACGTCCGGGTTCATCGTGACGATCTCTTTCCCGACGTAAACGGTGGTTGCCGGGAATTCTGGAAATTGCTGGTAAGCGTCTTGCAGCGCAGAGGATTGTGCAAGGGCGTCAATTGGTAGAAGGGTGAGTGACAGTACGGAAAACAGTTTTGAAAAATTCATGGCATTACCTCGTTCAAGAGAAAACACTGGGTCGATCTTCCACCCGCGCGGTGATTCAATCAACTAAATTCTTCTTCGGTTTTCAGGACTTATTCGTCATCATGTGCCCTTGTAACCTCCTGAGTGGTCGACGCTGCGTCCGGCTGCCAAGGTATCGTTGTTTGCGATATGCACGATTAAGGTTAGGGCGGTTTCGCGAAAGGGTTAAGGATGATCAAACGCATTTGGCACGGTTACACGACGCACGAAAATGCTGATACTTATCAGGCCCTGCTGCACGACACGGTGTTTCCCGGCATCGAGGCCAAGAACATCCCGGGCTATCGCAAAATCGAGCTTTTGCGCCGGGATCTTGGGCAAGAGGTCGAATTTATTACCATCATGACCTTCGACAGCCTGCAAAACGTCATTGATTTTCAGGGCGAGGATTATGAGCGTTGCTATGTTCCGGTTGAGGCGCAAAAGGTCCTCAGCCGCTGGGATTTGACCAGCGCGCATTATGAGGAAATTGAGCACCGTGATTACTGAAACACGTTGGTCGCAAGATCTTGCCTAATTTTCATAGGTTTCGTTTTGAGACCCGTGTGGCTGAAGCTATTGTATGCCAAATACGCAATAGTTGGCAGTTTCCAACACTCGCTCGAAGTCTTTGTATTTTAAGAAGGATGAAACATTTGCAATTCCTGAAATTTATTGGATTGGCATTAATTTCGGCATTCATTGGAACAGGCGCTGCGCAGGCGCAGTCAGAAGCTGAAGATCTGGCCAAGCAGTTGGCGAACCCTGTCGCGGCACTAATCAGTGTTCCGTTCCAAATGAATTATGATGAGAACATCGGGCCAGATGATGACGGGTCCCGCTGGACCCTGAATTTTCAACCCGTCATTCCCTTTGATTTGACTGAAGATTTGAATTTGATCTCTCGAACGATCTTGCCGGTTGTCTCCACCGATGGCATCCCAACTGGCGCAGGAAGCGAATTTGGATTGGGTGATACGGTCCAAAGTTTCTTTATTTCCCCAAAACGACCAACTGCTGGGGGATGGATATGGGGGGCTGGCCCGGTATTTTTGCTGCCAACATCCACGGATGACACATTGGGTCTTGGGGAATGGGGCGCAGGCCTAACGGCAGTAGCCCTCAAGCAACAGGGCCCATGGACATACGGAGGGTTGACCAATCACATCTGGGACATCAGCGGCGACACTGACGTCAACCAGACGTTCTTACAGCCCTTCCTGTCTTACACGACACCAAATGCATGGACATTCACGCTTAACAGCGAGTCCACCTATGACTGGGAAGCTGAGCAATGGTCGGTTCCGCTTAACGCGGTTGCAACGAAAGTAACCAAAGTTGGTGATCAACTCATAAGCGTCGGTGGCGGTGTTCGTTATTGGGCAGATAGCACGGATGCAGGGCCTGAAGGTTGGGGCGCACGTCTGATCCTGACCTTGCTGTTCCCGCGATAGTAGTCTGACACGGTCAGCCGAAAATATAACCGATACCTCGGACAGTACGAATAACCTCGGGTTTGGAGGGGTTCCTTTCAATCTTTCGGCGCAGGCGGGATATGCGCAGGTCGATTGAGCGGTCGAAAGGTTCCCAACCGCGGTCGTGAGCCCGCTCCAAAAGCTGGTCCCGGTTCAGAACACGGCCCCGGTTCTCGGCAAAAACCCGAAGCAAGTTGAATTCCATCGCAGTCACCGGAATTTCCTGCCCCTCGGTGTCGAAGAGACGCGCCGCGTCCAGATCCAGGCAGCAGCTTCCGAATGGCACTTTGGCCGCAAGACAGGATTGGTTGGCAGGAGGGGCCGGTTCGCCACCACGCCCTGCTGCGGGCCAGCGCCGAATGGCCGCTTTGATCCGCGCCTCCAACTCGCGCAAGTCAACGGGTTTACCAAGATAGTCATCCGCACCCATCTCAAGCCCAACGACCCGGTCGATGACGTCAGCCGCAGCGGTCAACATGATGACCGGAACTTCTGTTTCCTGCCGCAGTCGTTGCAATGCAGCTAAACCATTCTGGCCTGGCATGTTGATGTCCAAAACAATCAGATCCGGTGCAGTGCCGTCGCTGATACAGTCAAACAGCGCGTCTGCATTCTCGGCCTCACGGACGTCAAAGCCGCGTTCGGCTAGGTATTCCGCGACCATTTCCCGAAGATGCGGTTCGTCATCGCAGATGATGATGTTTCCATTACTCATGACCGGGGCCCGCCTGCCTCATGCGAACTGAAAATCTGGTCGACCAGTCTTAACAGGTCCTGAGGCGCAATTGGCTTTTCCATGTATCTGCAATTGTTGGATTTTAGAAACTCTATCGTCTTACGGCTCATTGCGTTACCTGTCACGAAACCAAAGCGGTTCAAGCACTCGGGCTTTTGCTGTGCAATCAACTTCAACAATTCCGTTCCATCCAGACCCGGCATTGTCATGTCGCTGAGTATGACATCGTATTCGTCCCGCTCCAGCAGGTTCAACGCGTCCCGGGAATCGTTGCAAGTTGTCACTTCGTATCCAGCGTCCTCGAGAATATCGGAAATCAACTCGGTTACATCTTGCTCGTCGTCGATGCTGAGCACCTTCAGCCTCGAGGTGTTCGAGGTTGGCGCTTCTTCCGCGTTCGGAGCGGCCTGATCAGGTGATGCTGGTTTCAGGCAAATGCGAAATTTTGCACCCTCACCAGGTGCTGTTTCAACGGTCAACCTGCCGCCATGACTGGTCACGATGCGATGGCAAAAGGCCAGTCCAACCCCCGTCCCTTCGCCCGCCACCTTGGTCGTGAAGAACGGCTCGAAAATCCGGGACTGGATGGCGGGGTCAATTCCATGTCCGTTGTCGTCGACTTCGATGAAAACATGACCGGACTTCGGTTCCGTCCCGCTGCGCAGTGTGACGCGGCCCTGTTCGCCCAAGCTCGCGACAGCATGTTCCGCGTTGACCACAAGATTGGTCAAAACCTGAACAATCTGATCGGGGTCTGCATCAACACATGGCGCATTTGGGTCCAGCTCGACCCGCACATCTGCGCCCGAACTCTTCAAACCGTACCCCGAAATCTCGAGCGCAGCTTCGACAAGAGTTCCGACATCGCATTGCACAATTTCCATCGGACGTTGGCGGGCCATGGCCAAGAACGCCCGCACGATCCTTGTGCAGCGTTCAGCGGCTTGACCAATACGTTCCACCCGGCGCTTCAGAACAGGATCATCAACCTTGTCCTGCAACATCAGCGCATAGCCGACGACGATGGACAGAGGGTTGTTCAACTCGTGCGCCACACCCGCAAGCAACGATCCCAACGCTGACAATTTCTCGTTCTGATGGGCAATTTCGCGCTGCTTTTCCAGTTCGTCCTGCATCTGCAGGTAATCGGTCATGTCCCGCGTTGATGATACGATGACGTTCTCACCCTTGAAGTCGATCACCCGGGCCGATGTCAGCCCCTGCATGACGCTGCCATCCTGCTTAAGGAAGCGGACGGGGTAATTGTCCAACTGCCCTGTGGGTAACAGCGCATCCAGATAGGCCTGTCGATCCTCGGGGTTCAGAAAGAACCCCAGCGTGGTATCCAACTGACCAAATCGTTCCCGCGAGGCCGGAGGGCAATAGAGGATTCTGCCGTCATCCACACGCGAGACCAGAAAAGGCGTGGGCGAGGCATCAACAATCGTGCGCACCAGCAGGTCGGCTTCGCGCTGCGCCTGCTCGATCTGATCCCGTCCGCTCTGGTCCGAGAGGGTCAGCAACAATTCGCCCGCATCGCTTTTCCTGCCAGAGAAGGTGACTGGACAACCATCGCGCGTGTCCAGCCTGGTTTCTGCAGCCGTTTGCGCGCTCAACCGGATCAGGGCGTCCTTGCTGTCCGAATGGGGTGCAAAATGTCCCCTTGCCGCAACAGCACGCGCAAAATCCTCGAACCGAATGCCCGGTTGCGCGTCTCGCTCGGCAAGACCAACAAAACTCGAGAATGCGGGATTGCAGACGATCAGGCAGCCATCCCGATCCCACAGGCTGATGCCATCCCTCAACGGGTGAATTGCGCTGTGCAGCAAGTCGCGTGCAGTGTCCGTGTCAACCTGTCGCGCAGCGGCGTCTTCCCTACCTCCCAGCGGCGCAAGCACATACCCGCGGTCATTGCCGCACTCAAAGCTGGAAACGACCACCACTTGATTGCCTTGCAGTTCCATCGTGACGCTGGCGTTTCCACCAAGCAACAGGCTCGCGGCCGTTCTCGCAGAACAGACCGTTTCTTCGGCGGTCAACTTCAATGCGTTGGACAAAATCTCATCAAGAAAAGCGCGTTCTGACAAACCTTCAGGTGCAGGCAGCCCAGCCGGGATGACACCGTTCCATTCCACGCACAAACCAGCCCTGTCGAAACGGAAAAAACTGACGGTTGCGTCAGATTTTTGGGGCTGGGACTTGGTGGCGCGTGAATGCATCTGGTTTCTCTTCAAATAGTGAACTTTCTATGTGACCGCAGGACGTGTCTGTCTGACGTCACCACATAAATCCGTTTGTATCAATTGTATCTGCGCCAAATGCATGCTTTGGCGGACGCACACAAAAAAGGCCCCCTCGTTCAGAGGGGGCCGATCACTCGTTAAGATAAATCAGTTCAGTCGAAGTGTCTTGGGCTTGCTTCCGCCCGACTGGACCTTGAAGCCGCCATTACCCGGGCTTTTGCAATTCATAGAATACTTGGCACCGTTCGACTGGAACTTGGGCGAGACACCTTCGATTTTCACCCAACCGTTTTCCGGACCGTTGCCGTTGGGAATATCCCAAGTGTGCTGCACCACGGCGATCTTGTTGGCTGCTGTCTTGGCGGTAAAAACGTTGCTTTTCTTGCCAGTGTTATGCACGAACCGATACTTGATCTGTGCGTTGGCCGTATTGGTGGAAATAGCGGTCGTGGTCTTGATTTTGCAGGCCCCGTTGGGCGGAGCAATTTCAGTCAGTTTCATCGTAGCCTTCTTTACGGAAACCGGCTGGGTATAGCCTTTGACGCCACCCCCGGCCAAAGGCACGCGCGGCCCAGAGAATTTGCTGCATACGATCTTGACCGTCTTCGGTGCAGAATATTCCCAGATTTGGTTATTGGACCCGGCACCTGACGCTTCGACCGTGGTTTTCAGCGAAACCTTAAAGCTCACCTCGTGGTTTGAGCCAAAGATTTGCTTGTCCGATTTACCCTGGTTGCGCAGGACAGTTGCTTTCATTTCGCACATGCTGACAGCCGCGGATTCGATCGTGCCGACGCTAAGGGCGAAAGGCCAGTTATAGTCGATGGATTTCGGACGATTGCCGACCGAATACGAGACAGTCTTCTTGTAAAACGACGTGCCCTGAACCTTGGCCGCGATACCGAAACCATGGGTGATTTCAGGCTCCATGGTCCATTTTTTGATCCGCCCTGCGGTGCCGGTGTCATATTTGAGATTGGCACCTACTACGAATTTTCCGTTCAAATCCAATTTGGTATAATTCTGACCGTTGCTGAGAACTTTCAGCGAGGTCGGGTTTGTGTTGGTAACAGTCGCCACACCACTGTCGGCCGAGGCCACATGCGGCAAGGCGGCAAAAATGCCAGAGATCAGAGCTACGGTTTTGATACTGGTTACGGTCTTCATAATCTTAATTCCTTCAGCTTTCTGTTTGCTTGTGACTGTCTGTCGTTTGGCACCCGAGAAAGGTTCAAATTTTTTTGAGGGCCTGTTCGAATTGCGCCTGCGGCGTGAGATTAAGGTTCGGACGTATCTGGCAGATGTCCGGCAGATGTTTGGAATGTATCGACTTTGTCAGAGCCTTGTGCGGTCAGCACCCGCCGGATTGCACAAGGCCATAACCAAAACGCGTATCTCGGCCTGATGAACCAAGATCAACGGCTGTCTGGCGCAAGATGCGTCGCGCTTTGTCCAGAGACAGCCCGCCGCGGGATGCGTGTCGGGCCAGCAAAGCAGTCACAAGCGGAGCGGCGTAAGATGTCCCAGACCGATAACCGCCGCCTATCGCTGTAATGACCCATAAGTCGACCCCCGGCGCGGAAAACTCGATATGAGGGCCCTTGTTTGCCTTGCCATAAATCCGGCGGGCCGCGTCCACTGCTGTCACGGCAATGGTATCGGGGGATGCCGCTGGCAAACGCGGCGCGTTGCTGCTGTCATTTCCGGCGGCTGCAACCACGACCATGCCACGCGCGCGGGCTCTGGCAAGCAATTCAGCAAACACCGCGTTAGGCGCGCCGGACATCGACATATTGACCAACTGAACATTGCGCGCGCGTAGCCAGTCCAGACCCGTGGCAATATCTTCCAACCGTGCACCTTCACGGCCTTTGTCGCGACCAAACGCTTCGGCCGCAAAAATCTCTGAACCCGGTGCCAGGCCGACAATCCCGCCTGAGCCATTCCCGGCGATTAACCCAACGACTGCCGTAGCATGGTCGGTTCCCGTGGGCCTGAGCCCCAGCGACAGCACAGACTGACGCTGGATGCGCACGCCGGCAAGCGCCGGGTGTCCCGCCTGAACAGGGCCGTCGATTACTCCGACCCGCACGGCGCGCCGAAGAGCGCAGGATTGCTCAGGAGGATCTCCTACCATCGCGGCAGCATAGAGACGTGGCGGGGCCGCGAACCCGTAAATATGATGGCGGTCAACGTCAGCATCTGGCGAAGGGATCGTCAAAGCAGCGCGCGCGTCTGCAAGTGTCAGCCCTTGGGGGAAAGCATAAAACAGTATGACCCGGCCCATCTGGGGTAGATTTCGCCGGCGCAAAAGCTGCGCCCCGCGTTCTTGCAACACATCCCTTGCCGCTTGCTCTTGCCGGGCTGGGACCAGAACCGTGTATTCCGGTGACCCATCCGGCGCAGGCACCATGTCACGCGCTGCGCGTTCTGTATTGCGCTGGCGTTGCGCGCAAAGCGTGATGGACCCAAGGTCTCGTCCGGTTGTTCCACGGATAGCCCAGACGAGGCGATAAGTTTCACCTGCCCGAAGCCCGCGCGACGGCACCGCGATCGTGACTTGGCTGGGTAACCAGCGCAGCACCTGCATTTTCAGTGTCTGGCCCCGGCTGGTCGCGAGAATGTCACTGGGTCTTGCACCAAAATCGCGGGCTTCAATTCGGATGGAATCTCTGGGCTTTACGCATCCCGTGGCGATGATCCGAAAGTCGTCGGCCTGCGCTGCAATCGGAAAAGCAAGCAATAGAAGGAGCATGAAAATACGCATGATCAATCCCCTCCCTCGACTTCGACGCTTTCCACAATCCCCGTTGCGGCGTTTAGACGTTCCAACGCACGGGCGGCGGCGTCTTCGTCTTTCGCGGCCAGCGAGTACAGACCCAAAGCCGATGGCCCGGACACGATGGTCAATTCCAGTTCCAGCAAAAGGGCGCGGATTTCTTGTTCGGTGGCTGTCGCGGCAAATACCACTGTCAGGGTTGGCCCAGCGTCCAGAGATTCAGCGCCACCATCGGCCAGCTCGACATCTGGTCCAGTGTTCAAATATGGCAACGTCACCTGAACGGCCAGCAAAGCCATTGCTGCAATGGCCGCGATTTTCCAAAGGCCGGGTTTTGTTGCTTTTGGCTGCGTCACGGTACGATTTGCATCTACATCCCGCATTAGCCTTGCCAACCCAAACTCACCCGGAGAGGTCCCGACTTCGGTCGCTTGCATTTGAATCCGCGCCGCTTTCAACGCAGCCAGTTCCGCCTGCAATTCGGGATTTGCGGCCACTGCGCGTTCAATTGCGCGGCGTTCATCACCTTCCAACGTATCATTTGCAAGAAACACCAGCAGGCTCTGGATTTCATCGTCATCCCTATTTGGACCGGTCATGTCGCTGCCTCCTTCATTCGACCTGACAGGCAGCGCAACAAAAGCTTCTTTGCGTGAAAAATTCGCGTCTTAATCGTGTTTTCAGGGGCGTCAACCACGCGCGAAATCTCGCCGTAACTCATGTCTTCGTAGAACGCGAGCTCAATGGCGCTGCGGTGATCGGCCTTAAGCCCCTCAAGACAGAACCGAAGATGTTCGGCCTCTTGCGCGGCGGCAAGGCAGGTCACGGCATCAGGCCCTTCATCGACCTGCTCGGGCAGGTCATCGCTGGGCGAGATACGTTTATGTTTTCTGAAGTGATCCATTGTCTTCCTGTAGGCAATTCCAAATACCCAGGTCTTGACAGCAGACCGACCCTCGAATTTACCGGCCGAGCGCCAGACTTCCATGAAGACCTCGTGAAGTATGTCGCCCGCTTCGAATGGATCGTTCATTTTTGAAGCAATAAATCTGTAAACCGGCTTTTCCAGCGCCCGGTACAACCCGGCCAAAGCGGTCTTATCCCCGCCCGCGACGGCCTGCAGCAAGGCGTTCAGTTGCGCGTTATTCATGGCTATTGCCTAAGCTGCAAAACAGGTTGCTGGCTTGGCGTAGTGTTCAGGCCACGTACCGAAGACACAGCCAACAGGTTCCCTGCAGAGTCAAACGCAGCAACTCGCCAGCGCAAAACCCTGACCTGACGCAAGCGATCGAGCGTGAAATCCTTCAACCGCGTTGACCGTTCACTGGTATCCAAAGCGGCGATCTGTTTTGGCGCAAGTCCGCCAGCACCCGAATCCAGAAATTCCAGACGATAGAGGCTTGCGTTGGGAACCGGTTGCCAACTGAACACAGTCGCTGCACTAAGCCCCGCGCCCGGTTGGGGCGCCGAAAGATTTAGCATTGGCTTGGAGGCTGGATCCGGCGTTTGCGGCTCAATGGGCACGGCGGTGACCGTATAGCGCAGATCGGGAACGGATAGCGTAAAGCTGCCTCGCTGTCCGGGCGAGGGTACGAACCGCACCCTGTAGATTCCGGGCCGATCTACCGGCAGCGGCGGGCTCTCGAATGTGGCGCGCCGCGCGCCTGCCAGAACCTGACGAACTCTTCCGACGACACGGAAATCGCCCGCGACGTCCGACGGACCGGCAACCTCCCACGCGCCGTCAAGGATGCCGCGTCCGTTCGTAGTCCACTCAAGCCGGGCTGCCAATTGCGAGCCGCTGGGAACCACACGGAAAAGACTGTCGTCGTCAAAGGCAAGATCAGCAAAACGCACGGCCAGTGGACCGCCACTGGTCGCTTGCAGGCGCAAGGTTGCGGGCGCTGAGGTTCCGTTGAAGTCCGTGAAGCTGCGGGTCAGAACGGCGTTGCCCGCCTGCGCAATCCGTGCCGCTGTTGTCCGGTCAACAACAAGCCGTTCGGGCAGTGTTACAAAGATCAGACCACCGCCCGGATGCCGCACCGTTCGGCGCAGCGGGCCGCCAATAGTACCGCCGGTGCTGAGTTGCGCGCCGGGCGAAGTGACCGTAACGGCTCTTGCTGCTCGCGAGATGACCCCGACGCGCCAGTTCAAGGTTATTGCGGATTCACCCGACCCATTGACGCGTGCCGTCGGAGGATTGACGGAAACCGGCCCCGCTGCATGAGCCAAGCCGCACACAAGGGACAAGAAAAAGCTGAGTATGAGTGTTGGCAGAAATCGCATACTCCGCCTCCTACCTAAAAAAATTCGTTGTTGCGCGAAGGGTTAGGCCGACCAGAGTATCCTCGTCCCCGCCACTTTCGCTGGCATAGGGCCCGTCGGCTCGGCTTGCGCTCAGAACCAGTTCGGCTGTTGGGTGGAACCGCCACGCCAGTTCGGTTGCATAATACTCTCCGTCCAGCGCGAAGGGTTCATCAGTGCGCGTTATGCCGGTATCGAGCCGAAAAATCAGATCATCCGGCCGCAGCGCATAGCTGAGGCCCAAAGTGGCTTCGTACCGCTCCCATGTATCAAAATCGCCATCCACACGCGTGTATCCCGCGGTGCCATTCACATTCGCCCGATCGTTGACGCCATAGTCAAAAGCTGCATTCAAACTGTGGCTGTCGGTGTCGATATCCAACACCCCCTGATCATCTTCACGGATGCGGACATAATCCAGTGACCAATTGCCGACATCCCCCAGCTTGTCGAACCCCACATACAAAGTTGTTGAGGTATAATCCTCGGGCGGGGGTGCCGCGTTGGGGGTCGTCAGCCGATCCTGTTCGATATAGCCACCCCCAAAACGCAGGGCTGTACCCTGCCAGAACCCCTCGCCCTGCAAGTCATAGCGGAGGTCGGTCAGGACCTGCGAAATCCGATCTTCGGGCCAGCCGGATGGCCCCCCGACATTGGTTTTCTGGGTATCGGCAAAGATATTGAGGGCGAACCGGTTGGCGCTGTAGTCCATCGTTAGTCGCCAGGTTTCGGCCCCGACTGCAACACCGGGATTGGCGAGCGAAAAGTAGTCCTGATCCACTTTTTCATAGCCCAGACCCACGGTTAAAGCCCGGTCACCCGCGTCCGTGTTCAAAACGTCGTAGCTTAAGTGGGACAGAACCGCGTTTGCGCTGGTTTCAGGCAATGGGCCGCCGTCATCTTCGTCCCAATCGGTCTGTGACCAAACTGACCCATAATACAATCGCCCGCCCAACAATGTCCCGTCCAGCGAAAGCGACGAGCCTTGACCGGAACCTGTCGCGCTGCCGCCATAGGGATCACCATCGCCGGTATAGGTTTGCACGGACACTCTGAAGTCCTGCGTGGCAAAAGGTTGGAACGCGAATCTTGCCCCCTGCATGCGGCTGTCTTCGTCCGCCAGCCCTGTGAAGTTGGCGGCCCCCAATGCGTCGGCACTTTGCGACGCGAAGGCCCCCAGTTCCACGCGCTGATCTAACAGGCCCATGTCGACCGATAGACCACGCCGGGATACATCACCTACCAGCGCGCGATCATAGTCCAGCATCTGATGGCCCAATCGCCCAGTTAAGTTTGTGGCACCCAGCGTGCGATTGAACTCGAACAGATACTCGGCAATATCTACCGGGTTTTCGGTGACCCGCTCGACGGGGCGCGTCGAGCCCAGATAACTGACTTGTCCGCGAAAACTACCTTCTTCATTTTCCACGCCAAATGAACCGCTGCTTGAGGCGTTTGCAGCTTCGTCGCTGTTGAGAGATTGGATGCTGGCCTCGTGACTGGCGTCAACGGAAACCGTCAACCGGCTGCGGGCCGTGGTCAGGAAGCTGTAACTGGCGATCGGCACAAAGCCGTCACCCTCAAGCAGATAGACGGTCACATCGTGGAACTCACCCGCCAAAGGGGTTACAATGTTTAGAACAAGCTGTCCATTCTCGACCGCCGCGACATCGGTCATGTCGATGCCGTCAACTTCGATTGCCACCTCTCCGGTCAGGCTGGAAATGTCGAGTGGCAGGTAAAGCGTTTGCCCGGCTTCCAGCGTCCCAAGATCTTCAATCAGATCCTGCGCGGCTGCGGGGGTGGTCGCCATGGCCAATCCACCGATGCACAAAAAACACCGGACTTTCTGTTTGAATTGCTGCCGCAAAACTGCGCCCTCGTCGTCTTGTCGCAGTGCAACGCCCTATGCGGCGAAACTGCCTAAAATATTGTTTTGCTAAGGATCAGGAGAGAGCAGTAACGAGACAAGCCACTGTAATGTCTCAATTGTTGCTGTTGTGTATCAGCTTGGGTCACGCGCTAAGCCACACAAGGCTTTGGTGCCCGCGCAACGTGTCTGACAGGATACAATTGATACACCCGCAGGGATATTCCGAAGGCTCTGCCCAAAGTAAAGTCTGCACGTACCCAGACTGCAAAAGGCATGGTGATGGCTGAATACGAGTTTGTTGAAAGCGCCCCGTTCGAAGCGGGGTTTGCAGAAGTGTATGAATGGCAAATTGCCCCCTTTTTGCGCGGCAAAGAGGAAGAGCGCCAAGCCGCGATCTCGCGAAGCATGGTCTGGGTAAAACTTATTGGCGCTGTCTCGGTCGTTCTGGCTGCTTTGGCATCGTATTACGTCCACCCGCTCCTTGGTATTTTTCCACTGGGGTTTGGTGGCGGTGCAGCGTTGATTATCTATCTCGAACGCGGAAGCCGCATCAGCAAGGACGTTTCGGGTTTCGTGCGTCCGATCTTGTGCAAGTTTCTGGGTAACATGGACTTGCACGCGCAAGTTCCCGCAGACTTTATGCCAGTAGGCCGTCTTGTTGCCCTGCAGATTTTACCCAAGGCCGAGCGCATACGCGAGGATACCGCCATCACCGGAACATGGCGGGATACAAACTACAAGCTGCTGAAGATGAGCTGCTCTGAAAGCTATCGCGATCACAATGACGACCGGAAATACAGAACCCTGTTCGCCGGAATCGTGCTTGAGATCGACTGCCCGGTCGACATGCCACGCACTGTGTTCGTCAAGGATTTTGGCGAGACCCTGAATAAGCTTTATTCCTGGGCGTCCCGTAATACCTTGCCAACCCATCGCTGGGATTTGGGTCTGGAAGATGCCGAACAGGTTTTTGAGGTCTACACTGACGACCCGGCCCAACTTGGTCAGTATCTTAAACCTCAATTCGCTTACACCTTGACGGACATTGCAGGACGGTTTCAGGGGGGGAAGGATTACTGCGCTGCGGCCTTTTCTGGCAGGCGGTTCTATCTGGCACTCAGCTTGCCGCATAGCTTTTTGGGGTTTGATGTCGCCGGCGCCCCCCTGAGCGAAGCTAATGACAGCATCCACCGCGCTTTACGCGATCTGATGACGCCAAGGCAGATCATTGACGCCCTGCACGCCTGAGGGGTGTGGCGTTAGCTTCGCCTGTGCCTTCAGGCAAACGCAATATCGACTGAGCCGAATGGACTGAAATCAGCATGGAATTTACTTCCCGGAGGGCATTTGGCCGGGCTCAACGCCCTGTCCGCATTGCGAAGCTCTGCGCCCACCCTGACCTATCACACTCGCCATCTCGCCTTGATAATCCAGCGTGTGATTTTCCAGTGACCGCACTAAAATAGGTGTGACCGCCCGCGGTCAAGGTCGCAAGCTTCAATTCAAAGCCTCCCAAACCTCGCTGATCACATCAGCAGCCATCAACACAGCATTCCGCGTCGTATCGAATTGCCCCACCTGAAAGCGGATGATTTTGCGGCCGTCGAACATGCCCTGCGTCAGATAAATCCGACCATCGTCATTCAGCGCATCCACCAGACGTTGTTGCATCACGTCGTCACCCGGGCAGCGGAACGAAAACAGGCTCAGGATGGGTCCCGTCGTGATCTCGAAACCGTCCATTGCACCGATTATTTTGGCAAGCTCATTTGCCCAAACAACATGGTTGCGAATTCGCTCGCGCAGGCCATCCAAACCGTAAGAGCGCAGCAGGAACCAGATTTTCAACGCCCTGAACCTGCGACCCAGCGGAATGGTCCATTCGGAATAGTTCGTGACCTCGGCCCCTGTGGTCTTCAGGTATTCGGGTTCGATTTTCAAAGTGTTGAGCTGCGGTGTAGCGTCCCTCAGAAACTGGATCGCGCAATCGAACTGGGCGCCAAGCCACTTATGTGGGTTAAAGACAACACTGTCATAGCGATCCGCTCCGGCCCACAACGCCTGACGGAACTCGGGGCAGATCATGGCGGACCCGGCCCAGGCAGCGTCAAGATGGGTGTATAGGTCATGCTTCTGCGCGATATCCGCAACGGCCATCAGATCATCGCAGGCCCCTACACCCGTACCCCCGGTGATCGCGATGATCCCGGCCAGAACGTGCCCGGCGACTAAGTCGCTTTGGATCGCCGCCTCAAGCGCGTTGGGATCAATCGCGTAAGTTGACCCCAGCGTCGGCAATTTGACCAGATTGTCTTGCCCGATCCCGGCAACCCAGCAGGCCCGGTCAATGGACGAATGCACCTGATCCGAGCAGTATATCCGCAGCGCTCCTTTCGTATTCAACCCTTCACGGTTGCCGGTAAACCCGGTGGCGCGCTCTCGCATGGTCAACACCGCCGACAAAGTGGCCGAAGACGCACTGTCCTGAATGACCCCTGTCATGCCATCAGGCAGACCAAGTGCCTGGCGCAGCCAATCGACCATCACGGTTTCAACTTCGGTCGCGGCGGGCGAGGTTTGCCACAGCATGCATTGAGCAGCGATTGTGGTCACCAACATCTCGGCCAACATCGAGGGCGGCGCGGCGTTGGCTGGGAAATAGGCAAAGAAACGCGGGTGCTGCCAATGGGTCATTCCCGGCATGACGATCCGTTCAAAATCGGCCATGATGGTTTCCATCGCCTGCCCCGAGTCTGGCGGCGACGCGTCAATCTGGACGGCAATATCCCCCGGGTTTGTTTGCGCCCGGACTGGGCGATCCGACAGGGTTTGGTGATAATCGGCAGCCCATTTCGAAATGTGCTGCCCCCAATGCGAAAATTCATCCCAGTTCATCAATTCGCCCTTGTGTCGCCCGCTGATCAACTGGACATGACCTCTGCGGCAGTCGTTGTATTTGTAGCTGAAAGACTTCGGCCTAGACCTATAAGCCTATATTGGCCTGACCCGTTCCGGAACTGCCAAAATGGGGCGTTTAGATATCAATTGCGCCCTTGCAGCTGCCCAACCCACGGGCACCAACAAAAGCGCCGTATCGTTCATCGCGCATTCGCCGGCGCATTTCTTGGCTTAATTGGGAAGAACCCGAGACCGAGCCAGTGCACTTTCCGAAGCTGTTCTGGCACAGTTGCCACCTGGCCCAAATAAACAGCGCGTGCATTTGGTTGATTTCAAGCAGGTCAAAGTGGCTGTTTCTTATGCAAAGCAAGGAAACAGGTCCGTGTTCTGAAGGCGTTTAACACATCAGTGGTAGACCAGAGCACCTCCGCCTGCCTCTAATGTTCTAATAAACTGTCGGACCATTCAGGTGAAGGAAAGGGCAGGTGAAAGGCTGAATGGCAACCCTGTGTCATTCGACCAGCATGAGCAAAACAACGGTTTTGTTTAACGCATTGACTGACATCTGCTACTGATTGTGGCGCGTATTTAAGAATCAATGGAGAAGTTTACACCACTTGCTCCTCCATCGGTTGACCCTGTTTCTGCGGGTTTTTTTGTGACTAGTGTGAAGGTAAATCGGTTTGAAACTCAT
The DNA here is from genome assembly GCF_013031225.1 of Ruegeria sp. HKCCD7221. Lineage (NCBI taxonomy): Bacteria > Pseudomonadati > Pseudomonadota > Alphaproteobacteria > Rhodobacterales > Roseobacteraceae > Ruegeria > Ruegeria sp. HKCCD7221. The sequence continues at coordinate 32,409 of NZ_WPZE01000009.1, read as the reverse complement.
AGTTCAAATTCCCTGCTACAACGAGGCAGAGACCCTGCCCGCGGTCCTTGCCGACATCCCAAAGGAAATTCCCGGCGTAGACAGCATTGAAGTTCAGGTAATCGACGACGGGTCCACTGACGGAACATCAGAGATTGCGCGCGAAAACGGGGCAACATATGTGCTGCGAAACCGGGGCAACAAGGGCCTTGCCCGAAGCTTTCAGGTTGGAATTGATCACGCGCTGCAGGCTGGGGCGGATATCATCGTCAACACCGACGGAGATAACCAGTATTCCGGTTTGTCCATTCCCGATCTCGTGGCGCCGATATTGCGCAAGGAAGCGGACATTGTTGTCGGCGACCGCAAACCCGGCGAGAACGCTGAATTTTCCACATTGAAGCGCCTGTTGCAGCGGTTCGGAACGTCGGTCGTGCGGCGGCTTGCCGGGATTGACGTCACTGACGCAGTATCTGGATTTCGCGCATACACCCGTGAAGCTGCCCTGACGATCAACGTCATGACCAAGTTCAGCTATACCACCGAAACCCTGATCCACGCAGGGCAGACAAACCTGAAAATAGCGTCTGTTCCCGTCAACGTGAATCCCGTCGAGCGCCCCTCGCGCTTGTTCACGTCGATGGGTGGATTTCTGCGAAAGCAGGCGACAACAATCCTTCGCAGCTATACGATGTATCGACCTCTCAGCGCCTTTTTGACAATCGGCCTGGTGATGTTGATCATCGGAACAATCCCGGTTCTGCGGTTTCTGTTCTACTATTTCACCGGTGACGGAGAGGGCCGCGTACAGTCCTTGATTCTGGGCGGCGTTTTTATTCTGGCCGGCTATATCACCATGATCATCGCGCTTCTCAGCGACGCGATTGCAACAAACCGGCGCCTTACGGAACAAGTCTTGAGCCGAATGCGGGAACTGGAACTGCGTATCGACACAAATAATCGTGGGAATGGATCGACGTGACGGATATGGGCGCGGCAAACGCCCCGTTTGCCGGGGGCAAACGTATTCTATGGCTGATTTCAATTTTGGGGTCCGTCTATTTCGGTTTTCTTGTGATCTGTTCGTGGACCTTGTTCGACCTCAAACCTTTTGGCTGGCAGATATATGACGCTTATTATGCGGCGATTTTGGATGGTCGGTTTGACCTGCCCGCCCGCGTGCTTCGCTACGAAGGTCACTATACCGCAGACGGAACGGGCTATCTCTATCATGGCGTTGCGCCGCTTCTGACACGCTTTGCCTTTGGCTGGGCTTGGCCGTTCGAGACCTTCCCCATGAACGGCTTTTCGATCTGGTTTTGGGCCGTGGTCGGAACGCTGGGCTGGCAGCATGTTCTTGTGACCTTGGCCCGGACAGCAGGAGTTTCTGCGGATCGCCGCGTTTTGGTGCTGGCGCTTTGTGCCGCCTTGTGGGTCGCCGGGCCAGGCCCCGCCTTGGTCATCAACCTTTCGTTTTATCACGAACCGATTGCAGTGGCGTTTGCGATGTCTGGGCTGTTTGCTGCCGTTTGGACACGCGCGGCGCGCGGCGTGACACCAATGTCAGTGGCAGTCGTTTTGCTTGCCGTTTGCGCGATGGTCGCCGTGCACGCGCGGCCAAATGTGGCAATCGGGCTTTATGCCGGTGTCGTTTTGGCAATTGGACACGGTTTGTGGCGCGACCGTTCAGCCTTTCTCATCCCCGCGATCATCGCCATGGGGATTTTGGCCGCAGGCGGGTTCGGATATCTCGGGCTAAATGCTTTGCGGTTTGGGGATGCGTTGATCACCCATGGCAGCTATGAAGGCTCGCGCGTTGTATATGGCAACGTCTTTTGGGGAATAGAAACCAAGGACTCGATCCGCGCGGCAGCCTTCGAAGAGCATGGTCGTCTGAACCCATTACGCGTTGTTCCCAATGCAGCGTTTTACTTGTTCGACGTCCCTTCAGCATCTTTCCTGACCGGCCTGTCCGACTCGATTCTCGGTCTTTACCGGGCGGTAACGGAGCCGATTCTAGGACATATCAGAGTTGGCGGCCCAAGAACAGGATTGGTTATGCTATGGCCGCTTTGGTGCCTTCTGGCGCTGTTCGGTATCCGCGCGGCTTGGCGCGACACACAAATGGCAGGGCTTGTAGCTGCGGTTGCGCTGTCGGCTATTGTGACACTGGCCTACGGCACGATCACCTTCCGATACCGCTTGGATCTTTGGCCAGTTATCGCAACACTGGCGCTGATGGGTGCCGTGTTCTGTATGCGACGCGAACCGGGCATAGCTGCAAAAGCCTGGATCGTTGGATTAGGTACGACGGCTTTTATTGTCGGAACTGCAACAACGACAGCGTCGGTGTATAAATATGCTTCTCCGCTCAGGGAAAGGCCGGGAGAATACTTTGAAAAGTGGTCCGAAGACGCCTGCCTGAAGCGCGCGGCCCAGATTGGTCTTACCGTCGAACAAGGTACGAAAACCTGCAGGTCGCATTCTTCGCTTGAGGACGCCGTATGACAAACGATCCACGCGCCACCCTTTCGAGGGCAGCAAAATCCGGCTACGTCGCAACGATGCGAGGCATCGCTTGGGGCCTGAACAAAACAAGCGTCGCAGACTGGCTCTCGCGCCGGCATCATCGCGGCAGGGGGTATCATTGGGCGTCAAGCCTTATGGCAATCCATGACATAGACGGGCTGATCGCCCTGGACGTTCCCTGGTGGACCTATGATGCGATTGAAGTCGTCGAAGCGTTCCTGAAATCAAGACCAGCCCGTGTATTTGAATACGGCGCGGGGGCCAGCACGATCTGGGCGGCGCGACGCTCGGCTTCTGTAACGAGCGTTGAGCATGATGCGGATTGGTACGCACGCGTCTTGGAACGGGTCCAGGGTCAGACCAATATCTGCCCGGTCGACCTGCGTTTAGCACCTGCTTCGAACGCAAAAGACGTCGCACTTTTGGACCCTATCTATCTGTCTCAGAAACAATACATGCGCGGCCTGAACTTTACATCCTATGCATCGGAAATTGACAAGGCGAATGGCTCATACGACTTGATAATTATCGACGGTCGCGCACGCCAAGCTTGCTTGCGCCACGCTGCAAACCGGCTGTCACCGGGTGGAATGATTGTCTTCGACAACTCAAAGCGTGTCCGATATCGCGAGGCTATCAGTCAGTCCGGGCTTTCCGTCAATCGCTACCCCGGGCTTACCCCGTCGCTGCCCTATTCAGACGAGACGTCAATATTGACGGCTCATACCTGAGCCTGCCGATGGAAGAGAACACGCCCTTGCGCGCAGGCTTATGGTTCAGGCGCGCAATTCGTGTGGCTGGGGTCGTGTTGCTTGTCTTGTCACTGGGTTATATCGCGCTCGAAGTTCAGCGCAATTGGACAGAGGTTTCGCATTGGCGCCCAAGTTCAACGGAACTTGTCCAACTATTCGGCCTGACGCTTGTCTACATTTTGACGCTATCCCTGCCTGCCGAAACCTGGCACCAACTGGTTGGCGTCTACGGCGCGGAACCCCGGCGGCGAACGTGGCGCTCTTTCGGGTTGGCGCAGATTGCACGCTATTTGCCGGGTAATGTGGCCCATCTGATCGGGCGCGCTATGGTCCTGCGCGACGGCCCGTTAAGCGCGAAACAATTGGGGCTGGCGACGCTGTTAGAATTAATTGCGATGCCAGCAGGCGCTGTTTTGGCACTTTTGATTGCTGCACTCGTCACTCCGGGGGTCGATCAAATCGCGCAAACAATTGGCTGGTCGGAAGACACGGTGCGGTTTCTCACACTCATTTCTGCTCCCTTGTTGATTGCAGGTTTGTTCATCACCTCGCGAATGGCGGGGAATAGCAAGGAACTGACCCGCACTTTTTGCATTGTGGTGCCGATTTGCGCGCTGTTCATGCTGGGGCTCGGCGCAATTTTTGGAGCAATCGTCTGGATAGTGGGTCAGGGCCCATTCCTTGTCGCAATTGTCGCGGGCATCTGTGCATGGCTGGTTGGGTACGTGACACCCGGTGCACCTGCTGGTTTAGGCCCGCGCGAGGCAGTACTGCTACTGTTTCTTTCGAATGTAATGCCCGCAGGCGGGCTGATCGTAGCTGTCGCCGTTTTCCGGCTTGTCACAGTCTCTGGCGATTTGGTCTGCTTTGCGATGTGTGCAGCCGTTCTGCGCAACGGCGCGCCAGCATAAGCCCTGCTGCCAAGTCTTACGTCGTTGCTCATCCACTGAAATCCAACGCGCAGACCCTCTTTTTGTAGTTGAAATGCGATTTGGGTGAAAAATTGCTGCAATTTGAGACAATAAGCGGAATACTGGCATTAGGGAATCGTCTCTAGCCAGGTCAACCAGTATGGATCGAGTGACCAGCCGACGTGGGTTTCTGAGTGCCAAAATTCTCAGGGAGGACGGAAACATCGTCCGACCTCCGGGTGCTTGTGTGAGCGGTTTCGCCGATGCCTGCACAAAGTGCGCAGAATGCGTGTTAGCCTGCCCGGAAGACCTGATTTCAATGGAACCCGGCGGCTACCCTGTTTTCAAACCAAACGATAACCCCTGCACGTTCTGTGGTGAGTGCGCGCGCGCCTGCCCGACCGATGCTTTGGATATCGAACGCTTGGCCGACTGGCCCTGGCGGGCTGCGGTGCGGGCTTCAAGCTGCCTGTCCATGAACGGTGTAAGCTGTCGTATCTGTCAAGACAATTGCGACCAGAATGCGCTTCGGTTCAAACTACAGACAGGCGGGCGTGCCGAACCCGCACTGGATTCCGATGCCTGCAACGGATGCGGGTCCTGCGTGGCGCTGTGCCCTGTCGATGCGATTATGCTGGAACGGCGCACCCAAGTTCAGATGGAGCCGATTCAATGAATATTTGTGGCTGCCTTACCCATGTTTCCCCGGCTCAGGCCGATGCTGCGGCGCTGGTGATGAATGAGATACCGGGCGTTGAAGTGCATGCGCAAACAGCCGAAGGCCGGTTCGTCGTCGTTGTCGAAGACACGCCCGCGCGCCTAGCATCCGAGATCATCATGGACCTGCATCAGATCCCGGGGGTGCTCTCGGTCACTCTTACCTATCATCATTTTGAGGATATTGCGGACAACGTTTCGCGTCCTGATGCCCCAAGCCAAACCACCAGTCGGAGGCCATAGCTATGACTACATCAGAATCTCGCCGAACATTCCTTAAGGCATCTGCTGCCGCTGCAACCGCTTCTGCCGCTGGTATTCCCCTGGCCGGAGGTCAGGCCAATGCGCAGATTGGCATTCCAGACATAAGCTGGGACAAGGCGCCCTGCCGGTTTTGCGGGACCGGATGCACCGTCCTTGTTGGCACCAAGAATGGCCGTGTTGTCGCCACGCAGGGTGATCCGAAAGCCGAGGTGAACCGCGGCCTCAATTGCGTCAAAGGCTATTTCCTGTCCAAGATCATGTACGGCGAAGATCGCCTGACCCAGCCGATGCTGCGTATGAGAGATGGTAAATACGCCAAGGACGGAGAATTCGAGCCAATCTCATGGGATGACGCTTTCGACATAATGGCCGAAAAGTGGAAAGAGACTCTAAAGAACAAAGGCCCCGAGGGCGTTGGAATGTTCGGCTCGGGTCAATGGACCGTGTGGGAAGGGTATGCCGCATCCAAACTGATGAAGGCGGGGTTCCGGTCAAATAACATTGATCCCAACGCGCGACATTGCATGGCGTCGGCTGTTGTTGGGTTCATGCGAACCTTCGGAATTGACGAACCGATGGGTTGTTACGATGACCTGGAAGCTGCAGACACCTTCGTTCTTTGGGGATCGAACATGGCCGAGATGCACCCGATCCTATGGTCGCGTCTGACCGACACGCGCCTGACAAAAGAAGGCTGCGAGGTTCACGTACTTTCCACGTTCGAACACCGCTCTTTCGAACTGGCCGACAACGGGATGGTATTCAATCCGCAGACGGATCTGGCCATCCTCAACTATATCGCCAACCACATCATCCAAACGGGCGCGGTAAACGAAGAATTCCTGTCCAAGCATGTCAATATCACCAAAACTGACACTGATATCGGTTTTGGCCTGAGGGACGACAATCCACTGCAAGAGGCGGCGGCCAATCCGAACTCTGGCAAGCTGACCGAGATCAGTTTTGACGAATACGCAGAGTCGGTGAAACCCTACACCCTGGAATACACGGCCGAGCTGTCTGGTGTTCCGGCCGAGAAACTTGAACACCTTGCGCAGCAGTATGCCGACCCAAACCGCAAGGTCATGAGCCTGTGGACGATGGGCTTCAACCAGCATACGCGGGGCTCGTGGGTGAACTCGCTGATGTATAACGTTCACCTGCTGACCGGAAAGATTTCCGAGCCCGGAAACTCGCCATTTTCACTGACGGGCCAGCCGTCCGCCTGCGGTACCGCGCGTGAGGTGGGAACTTTTGCGCATAGATTGCCAGCCGACTATGTGGTCACCAACCCAGAACACCGCGCGAAGGCCGAGAAAATCTGGAAAGTGCCCGCGGGCACAATTCCTGAAAAGGTCGGCTTCCACGCTGTTCAGCAAAACCGGATGCTGAACGATGGAGTGTTGAACGCCTATTGGGTCCAGTGCACGAATAACATGCAGGCAGCCCCGAACATGAACCAAGAGGGTTGGCCGGGTTACCGTAATCCCGACAACTTTATCACTGTGTCCGACCCCTACCCGACCGTGACGGCGATGTCTGCCGACCTGATCTTGCCGACGGCCATGTGGGTTGAAAAGGAAGGCTGCTATGGCAATGCCGAGCGCCGCACTCAAATGTGGCGGCAACAGGTTCACGCACCCGGCGACGCCAAGTCCGACCTGTGGCAGCTTATGGAGTTTTCCAAGCGGTTCACCGTCGAAGAAGCATGGGGAGAGGACTTTGTCGCCACGGCACCCGAAATGGCCGGGAAAACCCTGTACGAGGTTCTCTACAATAACGGCAATGTCGACAAGTTTCCGCTTAGTGAAATTCAGCCAGGGCACCCAAATGACGATGCAAACCATTTTGGGTTCTATGTTCAGAAGGGCCTGTTTGAGGAATACGCCGAGTTTGGGCGTGGACACGGCCATGACTTGGCACCCTTTGAACGCTATCACGAAGAGCGCGGCTTGCGCTGGCCGGTCGTGGACGGAAAAGAAACTCTGTGGCGGTATCGCGAAGGCAGCGACCCCTATGTCGAGGCCGGATCCGAAGTTCAGTTCTACGGGTTCCCCGACAAGAAGGCCAAGATCATCTTCGCACCCTATGAGGCACCTCCGGAAATGCCGGATGAGGAATACGATCTGTGGTTCTGTACGGGTCGTGTCCTTGAACACTGGCATTCGGGCTCCATGACACGCCGTGTTCCTGAGTTGCACCGGTCCTTCCCTCTGGCCGTGATCTACATGCACCCCGAAGACGCCGCAGCCCGCGATTTGCGACATGGGCAGGAAATCAAAGTTTCCACGCGGCGCGGTGAAGTCACAAGTCGCGTATCCACCAAGGGGCGAAACAAGGTTCCCAAGGGGCTGATCTTCATGCCTTGGTTCGATGAAGGCCAGTTGACGAACAAGCTGACGCTTGACGCGACCTGCCCACTGTCCAAGCAGACAGATTTCAAAAAATGCGCCTGCAAAGTCGAGCGTGCCTGAAGCAGCGATGACCGCCCCAAGGCGGTCATCCAGCCAATAAAGAAGGAACATGCAAGATGAACAAGATAGTCGCCACCGCAGCAGCCCTTCTCATCGCGCTTGGCAGTATTGCGATTGCGCAAGAACTTCGTGACCTGCGCGGAACCCCGCCAGATGCGCCCAGCGTTGTAAACATGAGCCTTCAATGGGAAGGCCGAGAGGGCCGAATGGTCCGAAACTACCGCCAGCAACCGCCGTTGATTCCGCATTCCATCACGCAGTACCAGATTGATCTGCGAACCAATCAGTGCCTATCCTGCCACGACTGGACAAAGGCCGGTGAGCGGAATGCGCCGACGCTTTCGATGACGCACTACCTGGATCGCGACGGGACCGAGTTGGATCACATCGCCGGAACCCGGTATTTCTGCAACCAGTGTCACGTCCCGCAAGCGGATACGGAACCTCTGGTTACCAACCTCTTTCAACCGTCGTCCACCGACTGATCCAAAGCTGATCTGAAAGGAGCACCGAGATGGCAGACTCCCCTGAAAAACGCGGTTGGATAGGCCGAGTATGGAACGCAATCTGGACACCGGCAGTTGCCTTCAGTTCTGGTTTTTTGCTGCTGGCAGGCTTTCTTGCTGGAATCCTGTTTTGGGGCGGATTCCACTGGACCTTGGAACTGACCAACACCGAGGAATTCTGCACCTCGTGCCATTCGATGGAAACCAATTTGGGCGAGTATCGGGAAACGATACACTACAACAACCACTCTGGTGTCCGCGCAATTTGCTCGGACTGCCACGTCCCTCATGAATGGAACCACAAGATCAAAGCTAAGATCATGGCCGTCAAAGACGTGTATCACGAGATGGTCGGCACCATCAGCACAACCGAAAAATACGAGGAACACCGCCTGAGTATGGCATCGGTTGTCTGGAAAAAGATGAAGGCCTCGGACAGTCGCGAATGCCGCAATTGTCACAACTTCGATTATATGGACTTTACGATTCAGGAGGCACGCGCGGCATCCGAACATCAGCGCGCGATCGACAACAACATGACCTGTATCGACTGTCATCAGGGTATCGCCCATAACCTTCCACCCGGATACCTTGAACGATACCAAGAAGTTACAGAGACACTTGCCGGCACACCACAGAATTCCGTTCAGGGTCAACTGGCTGACAGTAGCGCTGAAATACGGTCGTACCTGACCACGCAGGCCGAGTGAGAGGGGACAAGACATGCTTGAATTACTTGGAACCATCGGAGCCAACATTATCGGCCTGCCTGGAATCCTTGGCCTTGCTTTGGGGATGATGACCCGAAATCTGATGCTTGGCGCTGCGATGGGTGGGATTGTCGGCGTGATCGAGACATTGATTTTCGCACACTGGTCCTTTGCCAATGTGGAAATGACCGAACTGGTCATCGCTGTGATCATTGGGATATGCGCAGGCATGTTAGGAACTGCTATTCGCATCAAGGGCGCAACAGTTTGACCCAGCCGAAACCTGCCCGACGGGTTCTGAGACAGGTATTTCAAAAGATGTGCCTAATTTAAGTTCAGCGATGCGGGCCTGCGACCAGTTAAATTGCGGGGTTTGCACCGCTTTGGAGATTGCAGTTCCCGATGTTACAGTCTTGACTCAGACGAATTGTTCAAAACCATTTTTCAGACAGATTCAGGGAGGCCCGCGATGAAGGGTGACAAGAAAGTAATAGAATACCTTAACAAGGCTTTGCGGCACGAGTTGACAGCAGTCAGCCAATACTGGTTGCACTACCGATTGCAGGACGACTGGGGTCTTGGCAGCATGGCCAAGAAAAGCCGCGAAGAGTCGATCGAGGAAATGGAACATGCCGACAAACTCATCGAGCGGATCATTTTCCTTGAGGGGCATCCAAATCTTCAAAAACTCGACCCGTTGCGGATCGGTGAAAATCCGCGGGAAACACTGGAATGCGATCTAGCCGCCGAAAGAAGCGCACGCGCCCTTTACAAGGAGGCCCGAGATGTCTGCAAGGATGCGGGCGATTACGTCTCGATGAACCTGTTTGAAAACCTGATGTCGGACGAAGAAGGACATATCGACTTTCTCGAAACCCAACTGGAATTGTATGACCGTGTTGGGCCTGAATTGTTCGCTCAACTCAACGCAACCAAAATGGAAGACGCGGAGTAAGCGCATTAGCGTACCATCTGTTACGCGGTTTCAATTTTGCGTAGTTCGTACGTCCTGCCGGATGAGCCCCCTGCCCGGGTGGTTTCGACCGGTGAACTGTAAGGTGAAGTTTCACAAGCTAAGGGATATTGCCGAAAATAGCGAACTATTGAAAAATCAGTCTCAGTTTTAGACAGAATCACATTGGGTTATTTTGGTATGATGGGTCTTGCAAGATTGGGTTGGCAATACGCCTTTGCAGGATGGTCGGAGTTTCACAATGGCCGCCGAGCAAGGTTTTTCTTTCCCCTAACCCTGCTGAAACATGAAAAGAACCTAGGGATAAATTTCGCAGGCGATGCCACATCGGATGACAACGCGAAATTTGACCTGCCTTTCCAGATGGCTCTGATCTGATGCAGGACCGTACTCAAGTATCGGCTTTTGACGTTGCACCTTTCAGCATTGCCGTAGGCTTGATCAGCCTGTTGATCGTCTTCGGCATCTCTTGGACGACCGGGTCAGACTTTGGCTACCTGACCCGCGATCCTGCGCAACAATTCAAAGCCCCGTCTTATGCAGGGTTTCTTTCGAATATGGGCGTTCTGTTCTGGATGGCCAGCGCGACCGTAACTGCGTTTGGCTTTGCCCTATTAAGTGGCTCGCCACATACAATGGCGTCACGAAGATTTCTGTTGGCCCTGACATTTCTTTCGACCGCGTTCTGCCTCGATGACTTTTTCTTGCTGCACGAGCGGCTCCCCATTGGTGAAAAGTTTTTCTTTGGAGGGTACGCTTTGTTCCTGGCGGGTACTGTCGTTCTTTACCGCCGTCATCTGGGACGGCTGGCCAGTATTCACCTTGTTATCGCGGGTTTGTTCTTTATGACCTCGATCGGAATAGATTTCTTTCAGAAGTCAATTCAGGTCTACCTCGGCCAGTATCGCATCCTATTTGAAGATGGCGCCAAATTCCTCGGAGCGGTGTTTTGGCTGAACTTCTCTTGGGCGGTAACCACTCAACAAATACTAAGCCTGTGGCCTAACATTTCCGAGCTGCCCGAAGGCCGCCCGAACTCTGACGGCGTAACAGCAGGCGAATAGAACCGCTGCTCACCATACATCGCTAAGGGACCAAGACCCGGCTTTGTACGGGCCAACGCGCCCCTTAACTTTGTTCGCTCAGGCGCGCAGGCGGGCTCGGGAGCTGATGATAGACTTCCAAATATTCGCCACTGCAATCAGTTAGGGCGGCAGGTCAGTGCGTGTGGACTCCGCCACCCTTGGCCAACAGGAACAAGCAAACCTAAGACCCGTGTGAATCAGGAAAGACAGGTTTGCGTTTTTCCTCGAACGCGCGAATACCTTCCTGCGCTTCGTCGCTGCCAAGGGCAATTGACATAAGGCGTCGCTCGCGCAGCAGATGTGCGTTGAATGCTTCCCGTTCGGGCGCCGCAATTAGCGATTTGATAGAAGCCTGCGCCTGACGTGGTCCGCGCGACAACGCTTCGGTCAGGTCCAACGCATCGCTCAGGGCATCGCCGGGCGCAACAACCCGGTTTACAACTCCCATGGCGTACAGCCGTTCGGTCAAGACCGGCTGGCCCGTCAAACACATTTCGGACGCCAACTGGCGTGGCAGGTTCATCGACAGGAAACCCGACCCCCCTCCATCCGGGACCAGCCCCGCGTTGACATAGGCCAGGGTGAATTTAGCTCCTTCTGAGGCCACTATCATGTCACAGGCAAAAGCAAGGGATGCCCCCGCCCCCGCAGCTCCGCCTTCTACCGCCGCGATCACCGGCAGCGGACAGGCACGGACGGTTCGGATCATGCTGTGCAGAAACTCAATCTGCTCTTCTCGGTCCGGCAGAGGCATTTCGCGTCGCTGCTTGAGCATACGCAAATCGCCGCCAGCCGAGAAAAACTGCCCGGCACCGGTGATCACCACGGCCCGAACCGAGGAGTCAGGTGCAACCGCATCGCTCAGGGCCTTTTCTACAGGCTCATAGACCGCGCGCGACAGCACATTGCGGCGCTCGGGCTCATTGATGGTGATGATCAGTGTTGACCCTTGGGTCTCGAACAAGACAGCTTCGCTCATGGGTCAGGCCGCCATCACTCGGTGCAACTGAGCATAGCGGTCGCCCAGTTGGTGGTCGATCATCGACAGCCGCTTGGCATAATGCGAGCCGGGATATTCCCAGGTCATGCCGATGCCGCCGTGCAACTGAATGCTTTCTTCCGAAATCAGCAGTCCGGTGCGGCCGATCAGGTTCTTGGCCATCGCGACATATTTACCCGCCTCATCCGTTGCCAGCTTGCTTGCCGCCAGAATGGTGATCGCCCGACATTGTTCGATCTCGATTGCCATATCCACCGCGCGATGTTGCAGCGCCTGAAAGCTTGCGATTGGGCGACCGAACTGTTTGCGCTGTTTGAGGTAGTCGACCGTCATGCCGACCAGAACCTCCATGACACCCACAGCCTCGGCGCACAGCGCCAGACGGCCAGCGTCAAGTGCAGCTTCGATGATATTCCCGGCATCTTCGCTGATGCAGGTGGCCGCCGCGCTGTCGAGGATCAACTCCCCCGCGCCACCGCCGTCGATCATGGCATAGTCGATGGTTTCGGGGCTATCGACCAGAAACAGTCCAACCCCGGCTTCGGTTCGCGCCGCGACCAGAGCGCCATCGGCCCCCGGCAGGCCATAGACCACAGATTTCCGGCCATTCAGCACCCAACCATCGCCGGACTTGTCTGCGCTGGTTCGGATCAGCGGCAAGCTGTCCGCGTCCGGCTCAAACACCGCAAAGGTCAAACGTTTTGTGCCTGCGATCATGTCCTCGACCAGTTGCTCGGCACCGCAATCAGCCGCGGCACGCACGCTCATGAGCGTGGCAAGAATAGGTTCAGGACAGAGGCCGCGGCCAAGTTCCTCGAACACGGTTGTGATGTCGAAACCAGCGCCGCCGAAACCGCCCTGATCCTCGGGAACGAAGGCGCCGATCAGGCCAAGCTCTGACAACTCTGCCCATTTCGCTGGGGAATGATACGGCGCGGTTTCGATCAAGCCGTTGCGCGTTTCAAAGTTGTACTGGTCCGCAAGGTAGCGGCGCAACGTGTCCGACAGCATCTGCCGGTCTTCGGTCAGTTTGAAATCCATGGCTCAGCTCCGGAACATGTCTTTGGCGATGATGTTGCGCTGAATCTCGTTCGATCCGCCAAAGATCGAGAGTTTGCGATTATTAAAGTACGTGGCCGCCGATGCGGTGGCTTCTTCGGGCACTGTGCGGGCGTTGTCCGACAGCTCGGTGGCCGGGAATGGCGCAGCGGCGGCCCCCAACGCGGATTTGGTCAGGCCGTGGATGCGCTGACGGATGACCGTTCCCTTAATCTTAAGCATCGAGCTTTGCATCCCCGGCGCAGCGCCTTCCTTGGCCGCGGACAACATCGCAAGGTTCATCACCCGCATGGCTTCCAGATCAATCTCCACCTCGGCGATCTCAGCCGCGAAAACCGGGTCTTCAGCCAAGGGTTTGCCCATCCGGTGCAACTGCTTCGACAGCCGCTTCAGCCGGTCCAAGTCACGAAGTGAAAAACCCACTCCGGCGATATTGGTCCGCTCATGGGTCAGCAGATACTTGGCGATCGTCCAACCTTTGTTTTCCTCGCCCACCAGATTGGCCACCGGCACACGGACATCGGTGAAGAACACTTCGTTCACCTCGTGCCCGCCTTCCAACAGTTTGATCGGGCGAACCTCGATACCGGGCGTGTTCATATCCACCAACACAAAACTGATCCCTTCCTGCGGCTTGCCCTCGGAAGAGGTGCGCACAAGGCAAAAGATCTTATCGGCGTGCTGACCCAGCGTGGTCCAGGTTTTTTGACCGTTGATCACATAGTGATCCCCATCACGGTCCGCGCGTGTTTTCAAGCTGGCCAAATCGGACCCGGCACCCGGTTCGGAATATCCCTGACACCACCAATGGGTCCCGTCCAGAATGCGCGGCAGAAATTCGGCCTTTTGCGCGTCCGAGCCGAATTTCAACAGAACCGGCCCCAGCATGCTTACGCCAAAAGCCACGATACGCGGGGCAAATGCCATTGCGCATTCTTCTTCGAAGATATGGCGCTCGACCGCGCTCCAGCCGGGGCCGCCGTATTCCACTGGCCAGGTAGCGGCCAGCCAATTGCGTGTTTGCAACGTGGCGTGCCAACCTTCCATATCCGCCTTGGTCAGTTCTTCACCATTGCGACCCTTGGCAGCCAGTGCCTCGGACAGGTTTTCGGCCAGAAACGCTTTGACTTCGGCGCGAAACGCCTCTTCTTCTGGGGTAAAGCTCAGGTCCATCCTCAGCCCTCCTTGTTGAGATCGTTAAAGGATTTGCCAGCCTCGGCCAGCTCACGCAGCAGGGCTGGAACCTGCCAGTAATACGGGTCTTCTTTCGCGTATTCCTCGATGCGCTGAACCAGAACATCCAGCCCTGTGATGTCTGCATATTGCAATGGTCCGCCCCAGTGGCGCGGAAAGCCGTAACCGAACAGGAAAACCGCATCCACGTCGATGGGGCGCAGGGCGATCTTTTCTTCGACCACTCGCGCGGCCTCGGACACCATCGCGGCCATATAGCAATCCACGATCTCGGCATCAGTAAATTTGCGGGGCGAGATACCTTTGGCCTCGCGCTCGACCTGCGCATACTCGGCCACGGCAGGGTTCACGCTGCGGGTCTTGCCGTCATAAATATAGAAACCCTTAGCGCTCTTGCGTCCAAACCAGCCCTGCTCGCAGACCCGGTCGGCGATCTCGACATAGCGCTCCTCGGCCGGGCGGAACTCTGCCTGCCGCTTTCGCGTGGCCCAGCCGATATCCTGCCCTGCCAAGTCCGATACAGCAAAGGGACCCATCGCAAAGCCAAAACCCTCAAGCGCGGCGTCGATCTGTTCAAACGGCGCACCGTCCAGTTGCATATAGGCGGAAGACTTGCGGTAATGTGCCAGAATACGGTTGCCGATAAAGCCGTCGCAAACCTCTGACCGCACGGCGATTTTGCGCAGTTTCTTGGCCAACCTAAAGCTGGTGGCGACGATTTCGGGCGCGGTCTCTTTACCTACCACAACTTCCAGCAAACGCATCACATGGGCGGGCGAGAAAAAGTGCAACCCGATCACGTCCTGAGGCCGGCTGGTTGTCGCCGCGATTTTATCGACGTCCAGATACGAAGTATTCGTCGCCAGAACAGCCCCCGGTTTACAGATCTGGTCCAGCTTCCCGAAAACCTCGCGTTTTACGTCCATGGATTCGAATACCGCTTCGATCACCACATCTGCGTCCGCCAGAGCGGCCATATCGGTGGTGCAGGTCAGCATGCCTAAAACGGCGTCCCGCTGCCCCTCGGTCAGTTTTCCGCGTTTGACTGCACCGTCGAGGTTCTTGGTGATGGTCTCACGGGCAAAAGCAACGCGGTCCTCTTCCATTTCAATCAGCGTAACAGGCATCCCGGCCAGCAACATCGCCGTTGCAATGCCCGACCCCATGGTACCGCCACCAATCACACCACCAGACTTCAGGTCACGTGCGTCCGCCTTGGCTTCGGGGATATGCGCCACGGCGCGTTCCGCAAAGAACGCATGTTTCAGGCCCTTATGAGCATTGCTGCCCAATGCTTCGACAAAAAGGTCACGCTCTACCTGCAACCCTTCGGACAGCGGAAGGCTGCTTGCCTCTGCCGCTTTCAATGCGCGGGTTACCAATTCGCCCTTTGCCTTGGCGCGGAACGTGTTCAACTCATCTGCGGTGATGCGGTTGTCTTGTTCAGCCGTAACGCGGGTTTTGAGTGTGCCGTCCAGAACCTGCTGACCAGCAGCCAGGGCAACCGCCTCGGGGTCACCATCCTGCAAATCATCCAGCAGCCCAGCTTCCAGTGCCGCTTCGGCCGAGATCGGCTTGCCCGAGGTGATCATGGTCAAAGCCGTCTTACCATCCACAAGCCGGGGCAAACGCTGAGTCCCACCTGCGCCGGGCAGCAAACCCAGATTAACCTCGGGCAGGCCCAGTTTCAGGCCCTTGATGCCGACCCGCGCCTGACAACTCAGAGCGATCTCAAGACCGCCGCCCAGTGTCGTCCCGTGCAAAACGCAGACTATCGGCTTGGCACTTGCCTCCAGCAGGTCGCAAACCTCGGGCAGGCCGGGCAGTTTCGGCGGCTGGCCAAACTCACGGATGTCTGCACCGGCCACAAAGGTTCGACCCGCAGCAAAAAGAGCGATGACCTTGATTGCGTCGTCCGATGCCGCGTCCTGAATTGCATTCACCAGCCCGACGCGTACGTCATATCCGGCGGCATTGACCGGAGGGCTGTCGATCTTGACAAGGGCGACCTCACCCTCTTTGCGAATTTCGACCGCAGTCATAAAAATCTCCTGCTTTCTATCACATGTACCCAAGGCTATGCCTGAGTGTTTGCACCGTGTCGCGCAGCCGTGGCGCCACAACCCGTTCCAGTTTTTCGGTATTCAGATCAGAGGCATTGGCACCGCACAGAAAGGCAAATGGCTGCGTGCCCAGGGCGGTTTGGAACGGGACAGCGCAAGCATTGACGCCGCTGTTCCAGCCTCCGTAGGAAATTACATAACCTCTGCTTTCAAGATGTTCGCGGTCGGCCCGTGCCTGTTCAGTTTCGGCAACCAGCGTTGGGTCAGCGGCAAGAATGGCGCGACCGGGGGCGCTTTGCTCCATCGGAAGCCGGTGCCCCTCGCTCAGCCACAGCGACGATGCGTTGCGCGGCCTCCAACAGCGGGTCAACATGGCCGCATCGCCGTGACGCATGGACAGCGCAACCAACACACCGGTGTCGTCAGCCAGTTGCTGCATCACGTTTTCGGCCATTGGCAGAAAGGACAGCCCGGCGCGTGCTGTGTATCCAAGCGCCATGGCCGAAGGCCCAAGCCGGTAGGCCTCGGACGGGTGCAACTGCTCCAAAAACCCCATCGAGGCAAGGGTGAAGGTCATCCGCGCCACGGTGGATGGGGGCATTCCTGTGCGCCTTGCCAACTCGCGGTTGCCCA
Source organism: Ruegeria sp. HKCCD7221 (assembly GCF_013031225.1). Classification (NCBI taxonomy): domain Bacteria; kingdom Pseudomonadati; phylum Pseudomonadota; class Alphaproteobacteria; order Rhodobacterales; family Roseobacteraceae; genus Ruegeria; species Ruegeria sp. HKCCD7221. The sequence goes on along the minus strand of NZ_WPZE01000009.1, from coordinate 15,560 downwards.
GCGAGACATCACCGGGCTTGAACGCCTGCATCACCTGCAACCCTTTGGCGAGGGTCGAAGCAAACCGGCGATCTCTTTCCGCGTCCGACATGTGGGCTTACACGCGCTCCAGGATCAGGGCGATCCCCTGCCCCACGCCGATGCACATGGACAGACAGGCGTAACGCCCGTCCGTTTCCTCAAGATGCCGCATCGCGGTCAGCACGATCCGCGCACCCGACGCACCCAGAGGGTGACCAACCGCAATCGCACCACCGTTGGGGTTCAGGCGGCTGTCAGCGGGATCAATCTCTAAGTGTTTGCAGCAGGCCAGAACCTGTGCCGCGAAGGCTTCGTTAATCTCGATAAGGTCCATGTCATCCAAAGTCAGACCGGCGCGCTCCAGCGCCTTGGGGACTGCGAACGCCGGGCCGATTCCCATGATCCGGGGCGGTACGCCTGCGATGGCTCCGGCCACAATCCGCGCGCGCGGCGCGGCACGGTCGGTTCTGGCGCCGATCATCAGCATCGCCGCACCATCATTAACGCCCGAGGCATTGGCGGCAGTCGTCACCCCCTCGGGGAAGATCGTCCGCAAAGCCGACATCTTCTCAAGTTGTGTATCCGGGCGGGGATGTTCGTCCTGCCCAACGTCATGGGTCGCCCCTTTGCGCCCCTTGATGGTGATCGGGGTGATCTCGGCATCAAAGAAGCCACGCGCTCGGGCCGCCTCGTACCGGGCCTGAGAGTTGTATCCGAATTGATCCGACGCCTCACGTGTGATCTGATAGTCCTGGGCCAGATTATCAGCGGTTTCTGGCATCGGGTATTCCCCATGCATCTCAGCGATGCGCGGATTTGGAAAGCGCACACCGATGGCACTGTCAAAGATCTGTGTTTGCCTTGCATAGGCGGTTTCGGACTTGGCAATGGTAAAGGGGGCGCGGGTCATGCTTTCGACACCGCCTGCGACGTACAAAGGAGCCTCGCCAATTGTAACTGAACGCGCGGCGTCCAAAGCGGCTGACATGCCCGAACCACACAGGCGGTTTACGGTCTGACCGCCAACCTCAACCGGCAGACCGGCCAGTAATGCGGTGTAGCGGGCCACGTTGCGGCTGTCTTCGCCCGACTGGCAGACATTGCCAAGAATGACGTCTTCGATCTCGGACGCGTCGAATGCGCTGCGTTTAACCAGCGCGTCCAAAACCTGTGATGCCAGATCATCGGGCCGGACCGATGCCAGCGCACCGCCGTGCCGACCAAACGGGCTGCGCAGCCCATCGTAAATATATGCGTCAAGCATTCTCAACCTCTTTGATCAATTGTGCCGGTGTGTCCGCGAAAGCCCCAACTTTCTTGTGGGATAATTCGCTCGCTGCCTGTTCTTCGATCAGCTGGTGGGTTTGGCGCAATACACTCTCCTCAGATGCAGCGCCGTTGTTCTAGCTCCAAGATCTGAGTTAGTCAATATGCGGTTTAGTGTTCCGCATAGCGGAATTATAAGATCGACAGTCTCACTCAAAACCCCCATTCAAATGGGTCGGATTGGCATTTCCAGAACAGCCTAACGCGTTGTTTTGACGACCGGCAGATCAGACTGGAAAAGCAATTCCAATTCATGGGAGGATTACATCAAAGAAAAGTGAGCGATTCAATTTGGTGCAATATCCGTTGCTTGCACAGAAAATTACTATTGGAGACGACGATGAGTGGCGGTGAAAACAAATTTGTCCCAGAACACGTAGAGCTGGATCCCAACCACGAGGACGCTATCGTTCGATGGTGCAACCGCATGATCCGCCACGGCGTTCGAGCGTTATCTGTCCTCATGCTCGGCATTATTTTGTTGGCAATTATTGATGCCGGTTTCACAACCTATCAGAAATTTATGGAACCACCTTTGTACATTCTGGAGGTTAGCGATCTTCTGGCGGTATTCAGTGCTGTTCTGGTCGTATTGATCGCGATCGAAATCTATACAAATATCACGCTCTACCTGACCGCCGACGTCATCCATATCAAGCTTGTAGTCGCGACAGCCTTGATGGCGGTCGCTCGAAAGATCATCACGCTGGACGACAAGAGCTTGGACTCTCACTACTTTCTTGGATATGCAGCGATCGGTCTGGCGTTGGGCGTAACGTACTGGCTCATAGCAAGAAAACCATGAGCGGAACCGCCCACCCCCTACAAGCATTCTGCACAAACTGATTGCCGCCCGGATTTGTTCGGATCAGTCCAACAATCTGGGCGCTGCGTCGTTTAGGTCAGGTAGTACTCGTCGATCTTAAAGAATTGCGGCCATGTGTTGAGTGGACGGCAGGTTACAGTCGCCCGCCATTTGCAAACGCATGCGTCAAAATATACATACAAAAAGTGACATTTTGCTTACAATGTTTGGCTTTTGTATGCCATACACCCCGAGAATTTATCTTTGATGGCTGGATTCGGAAATGGAAGAAAGAGACACACGATCAGCCCTGCGCAGGGGCTTTGCTCTCAAATGCCCGAACTGTGGCAAAGGGCACGTGCTTCACAAGTACCTAAAGGTGAATGATACGTGCACTGTGTGCGGCCTTGATCTGACACACGCGCGCGCCGATGATGGCCCTGCGTATTTTACGATTTTGATCGTTGGTCACTTAGCAGGCTTTGCGCTGCATATTATCTGGTCTGTCTGGGAACCTACGCCGTTGGTTATGGCGACGGTGACATCCGCCGGTGCAGTTGCGTTATCCCTGTTCTTGCTGCCACGGTTCAAGGGCGCGCTAATTGGGCTTCAGTGGGCAAAACACATGCACGGGTTCTAAGGCAGGCTTGCCAAGCAAGCCTAGGCTTTTCGGACAGATCAAGGCCCTAGTCGGTTGCGCAACTCCCTTCCGGAAAGCCCAGCTACGCAACATGATCTCCCTCAACCTTCAGTCACGCGACGCTCGCAAGGGCTATTTCAGCAAAAAAGATGAGCCGTCGCAGTAAGTTCTGCGATGGTTTTTCCTGTCGCCTCAAGCGAAACAGAACCCACGTCCATCTTTTCTTAATCTGGCTGAATCTACCGTGAGCGTTTGGACTTTCAGACAACCATCCAATCGTGCTGATCCGCGTTTTCCAACGCATCGACCAGTTTGCGCAATGCTGTCCCCAAATTCGCCGCGGTATCAGGAGACCCAAGCGCAACCCGGACCGCATTTGGCGCCTTGCCAAGCGCAAAAGCTGCACCGGGCACAAGCCCCAGCCCCGAGCCGCGCAGCTTCAGAACAAACTCTATGGCGGAACACCCGCCCGGCAGCGGAAGCCAGACATGAAATGCGTCCTTTGGAACACGAATATCCGGCAGAGATTGATGCAGTACGCCCTGCCGCCGTTCAGTCTCAAACCGGATCGCGGACAAAATTTTGTCGGCCAGGCCAGAGGTGATCCAATTCGTTGCCAACCTTGCAGAAATCGGTGACACGACGCTGCCATTTGCGCGCATCGCCCGCCTGACGCTGTCATTCGACGTGCCGGATGGCGGCACCATAAAGCAAACGCGAAGCGACGGTGCCAGACACTTTGAAAGGGATGATACGTACCACGTCCGCTCTGGCGCAATGGCACAAAGCGGATCCGGCGCCGTGCTTGCAAGCACCCCATAGGCATCGTCTTCAATGATGTGAAGATCGTGCTTGCGGGCAACCTCGGCAATACGCGCGCGCCGTGCGACGGGCATTGTGATCGTCGTCGGGTTGTGCAAGGTCGGCGTGGCGTAAATGGCACGGGGCTTCGCGGTCTGGCAAACCTCATCCAGCGCGTCGGGGTCCAGACCGTCCGCATCCATTGGGATCGGCACAACGTTCAGCTTCAGGTGCCGCGCAAGCGCCAGAAGGCCGGGATAAGTCAATTCTTCGCAGCATATCGTATCGCCCGGCTCGAGTATGAGCGACAAAATAGTCCAGGTTGCGCCCTGCACACCATTGCAAATGATGATGTCATCATGCGGCTGAAGCCCCAGATGGCGCTGAAGCCAGAACTGCGCGGCCTGTTGGTCTTCATGACTGCCACCGGGCATCTGGTAGCGCATCAGAAACTCAACCCCATGTTCGGATCGAAGCGCATCAAAGCCCTGCCACATACTGCGCACCAGCCCAGCATCCTCTAACCGGGGAGGCACGTTCATGCTCATATCGACAGTCTGGTTTTTTGCGCTGTCCGAAGCCACCGGATTGGCAGGCCTGGACTCTTTGACGTAGGTGCCCTGCCCCACGCGCCCCTCGACCAAACCGTCTTTTCCTGCAGCCGAATACGCCCGGCTGACGGTCGTGAAATCAATGCCGAGAACACTGGCCAGCGCGCGCTGTGGCGGAAGCCGCTGACCGGGGCGCAGGACGCCCGCACGAATATCGCGCGCAATGGCTTCAGCAATCGCAAGGTACATAGGGCCGTTGCCTTCTTCGACGGCTGGAACCCATGCGACATTTGGCGTGCTGTCATTCATTGCTTCACTCCTTGTCTGCATTTATATGCCCTTTGTATGCATATTAAAATGCATCAATCACGCTTGTGCCGCCCTTATGGCCGCCGGGCAGAAAGAAGCGCAAGTAAACGAAAAACGGAAAGACTTTCGACGTTTCATTCCAACCTTTCAAGGCAATAGCACAGTGTTTCGCACCCGATTGCAGCACAGCGGTATGCAAAAACCGACAGAACCTAACTTGGGTACAATCCAAGCAAGATCAAGAAGTAACGGATGTCGTCTCCCTCACTATGTGCTCCGCGCGAACCCATATCTCCCCGTCAGGTGTCAGGCTATCATCGCCGCCTCAAATGGGTGATCCTGATCGTTACGCTGGGCATATATTACGTCACCCCATGGCTCAGGTGGGATTGGGGTCCAAACCTGTCTGATCAGGCGGTACTGGTCGATATTGCCAGCCGTTGGCTTTACTTTTTCTGGATCGAGATCTGGCCGCACGAATTCTATTTCGTCGCGAGCCTGTTCATTATGGCGGGTCTGGGACTGTTCCTGTTCACATCGGCGCTGGGTCGCGTTTGGTGCGGCTACGCTTGCCCGCAGACTGTCTGGGCCGATTTGTTCATTCTGGTCGAGCGATGGATTGAAGGGGACCGCAATGCGCGGCTCAGGCTGCATCGCAGCACGTGGACCCTGCAGAAGTGGCGGTTGAGCTTGACCAAACGGACCATCTGGCAGCTAATCAGTGTCGGGCCTGGCGGAGCTTGGGTTATCTATTTCGCCAACGCGCCAACGTTTCTGGCTGATCTGGTCGCATTTTTTGCCCACCCGGCCGCCTACGGCACCATCGGTTTCGTGACGCTGTCAACGTTCATCTTTGTCGACTTCATGCGTGAGCACATTTGCATTTATGCCTGCCCGGGGCCGCGCATTCAGGCTGCCATGATCGATGAACACACTCTGGTTGTAGGCTATCGTGACTGGCGGGGAGAGCCGCGAGGCAAAGCCAACACATTGGATGCCGGCAATTGCATTGACTGCAAGGGCTGAGTGAATGTCTGCCCGAAAGGAATCGACATCAGGAACGGATCACAGATGGAATGCATCACCTGCGCTTTGTACATCGACGCCTGCAACGACGTGATGACGCGGATCATGACCGGATATTGGGCAAGTTCAAAGAAGGCTATCAGGAAGCCGTTCATTTGACGCTAATATATCCGGGCGTCAAACAGGCGCTGGATGCGCTGGTTCAGGGAGGTCACAACCTGGGAATTTGCAAATACAAGCCAACGGTCCCCTGCATGGACGTCGTTAAGCATCTTGATCTTGAAGAATATTTTTAGGTCGTGTGCGCCGGGGACAGACCGTCTGTACATAACCCCGACCCGGCTCCCCTGTATTCGGCCTATGCAGACCTGCCACCGGGGCCTGAGATTTTTGTCGGCGACAGCGGGGTTGATGCCGAGGCCGAAATGCGTGCGTAGGTTCCGTTTTTGCTGTTCACCGAAGAATATCGCAAGAAACCGGTCGGGTTGATTCCGCATACCCAATCCTTTTCCCACCACGACGGCATGCCGGGTTTTGTGGGCGCACTATTAGCCGACTCCGAAAACGCCCGGTCGCCCTGATACACCCAGAGTCGATTCACCCCTTGAACCGCCAAAGTCAATTATTGGCGGTCCAAGGGGTGTGTTTTCTCGTCAATATTATTTCAGAATTATTTCAGACTTTTTGGCACATGTTTCAAATTTTAACCGATTCCTGCCGAAATTCCTTTTGTGATGCAATAATCTGCGCTCGCTGACCCAATCTGAACACGAAACTAACACTCCCCTTCACAAATCAGCGAAGCTCATACTCGGTCAGGTACCGCCTGTGGCATAAACGAGGACAAGGCCAGCCCGAAATGGTGCAGACAACGCTTGCCCAATAAGCGCGAGCGGTTCGAATAAGAGATATGTTTATTGACAGCGGCTAAGGACGACAAAATGGCGCTCGATCAAATGCAAGGCACTCCGCGGTCCTCAAAGGATATTCGCGGGGTACCGGTTTCTTATGGCGACGCATCGGCCATCGAGGGGTTGGAACGGGCGATTGAACAATCCTTGTCCTTCCGCGGAGACGCAATTGCCGGCATTGAAGCGATTTTGGCCGAGCATCCCCGCTTCGTCATGGGGTGGCTGTTCAAGGCTGGATGGCTGACACAGTTCATGGAAACGCGCGTGTACCCGCAGTTCATCGAAGCGATCACGCGCGCGGAACAACTGTCAGACCAGGCCAACACACGCGAGCAGGGTCACCTGGCGGCTGTCAAAGCCTGGGCGGCTGGTGATTTTTTTGGGGCCTTACAGAAGTGGGAGGCCGTTCTGACGCAATACCCTAAGGATCTGTTTGCGCTTGGTCTGATCCACTACACCATGGTTTTGCTTGGCGATGTCCCGGGGCAGCGCGACGTGGCCGCCCGTGTCTTCAACCTGTGGGATCCCGATATTCCGGGCTATGAGTTTGTTCTGGGCTTCTACGCTTTTGGGTTGGAAGAAAACCGCGACTTTACCCATGCCGAAGATCTGGCACGACAGGCATTGGATATCCGGCCTGACAACCCCTATGCGATTCACGCAGTAAGCCATGTGATGGAGATGCGCGGACAGCAATCCTGCGGCATCAAGTTCATGAAAGATCGCGCTGACGTCTGGGGCACGTCTAATTTCGCAAACCACCTATGGTGGCACACCTCGCTATATCACCTCGATCTGGAGCAATATGATCAGGTCTACGATATCTTTGATCACCACCTGGATTCCCGCCAGAAGGATGGCAACAAATACGAAGAGCTGGATGCGGCGGCCCTGCTGTGGCGTATGAATCTGGCCGGTCAGGATTCGGGCGACCGCTGGGTGCATCTGGCCAACAAATGGGAACCGGCGGCCCAGGACACGCTTTATGCATTCAATGATGTGCACGCGATGATGACATTTGCGTCTGACGACCGGTTAGAGGCACAAGACCTGTTGATCCACGCCAACAAACGCTATCTCGAAAGCGCCTCGGACGCGAACGCTGCAATGAGCCGCGAAATAGGAATGCCTTTTTGCATGGCAATTCAGGACTTTAAGCGCGAAGATTATTCCGCTTGCGTCGAACGCTTGTTGCCGGTCCGTTATATGACCCACCGCTTGGGCGGCAGCTTTGCCCAGCGGGACATCATCGGCTGGACCTTGCTGGAGGCCGCCTTGCGCGACAAACGCTATGATCTGGCGCTGGGGTTGGCCAATGAGCGCGCCGGATTAAAGCCAACGTCTGTTCAAAACTGGCGAGCCGTCGCGCGCGCGTTGAAAGGATTAGGCGATAACAGCGGCGCAGCTCGGGCCACGTCGAAGGCCGACGTGCTTGCCTCGGCCTGACAAGCCGGCAGACCCCTGCCCCTGATCTGTCGGGGCAGGAAACTACCTTCCATTTCACAAATCTCGCCCCAGATTGTTTTTGCTGCGGGCGCGCCCGGTATATTGAGTGGCTGAATAAGATGCCAATGCCGCTGCAGCGGCAGAACGTTCAGGTTCAGGCTGACCAGACGCCCGGTTTTCAGCTCTTCCATAACCGTATGTTTGAACAGCATAGCAATACCCAGCCCTGCATTCACGGCCTGTTTGATGGTTTCGTTACCCCATAACCGAAACCCGATAGCTTTGCCCTGCTCCCATGTCGTCCAGATAGCGCGCCATCAGCATCCGGGTGCCCAATCCCTCTTCTCGGGCGATGAACGTTCCCTGCAAAATCGCTTAGGACGACACTGCGCTTAACCCCGCCAAAGAATGTTCGGAGTTCGCGATCAGGATATAGGGATGCGACCCAATCATGGCCGACACAAGTTTGGGCGATTTCGGTGGGCGGCCCCGTTGCTTCGCGGAATACCAGCCATCAGCGAGACGTCCGCAGGCGCGGTCTTGGCGCGGGCGACGTTCTTGATCTGCACCAGCCAAGTTTCGCCCGTGGGAACGGCGGCCGAGTTCACCTCGATCTCTGTGGCCTTGGTGAACTCAGAAAAGATGAACTGCTTGAAGCTGTCCTTGAAGAACCCGCCATAGGTTCCGACCTTCAGCGGCTGTGCGGCGCTGACGATCGTAGGCACGGAAAGGGCGGCGGCAGTACCCAGAAAGCGGCGGCGCGGAAAGGTGATTGTGGCATTGCGGTCTCCTATTAGTGCCGTTAATTGGCCTGGTTTCCGGGCAAAACACATAGCATTTCATAGGCCAGGTTGGCCCCGATCAGCGCGGTGCAGCCGCTGACATCGTATTGCGGCGAGACCTCGACCAAATCGGTTCCGACAAGGTTGAGCCCGGCACAACCACGCACGATCTCAAGCGCTTGGATATTGGTCAGCCCGCCCATTTCAACCGTGCCAGTGCCGGGGGCATAGGCCGGATCCAGACTGTCGATATCAAAGGTCAGATAAGTGGGCGTATCTCCGATATTTGCACGGATATCTTGCATCAAGGGGATTAGAGACTTGTGCCAGCATTCTTCGGCCTGAATGACGATAAAACCCTGTTTGCGGCCCCAGTCAAAATCATCGGGCGCGTAACCCGTGCCGCGCAACCCGATCTGAAAAACTTTTTCATTTTGCAGCAACCCATCTTCGACCGCGCGCCGGAAGGGGGTGCCATGGGCGATCTTTTCGCCGAACATCTCGTCATTCGTGTCTGAATGCGCATCGACATGGATCAAGGCCACCGGGCCGTGCTTGCGGGCAATCGCGCGTAGCACAGGATAGGTCAGCGTGTGATCACCGCCCAGCGTGATCGGCACGGTGTTGTGGCTGAGGATCTGATCATAGGCGTCGGTGATGATGTCCACGGATTTTTTCAGATCGAAGGTGTTGATCGCTACGTCCCCGATATCCGCCACCTGCATATTGGCAAAAGGTGCCGCGCCGGTGGCCATATTAAAGGGCCGCAACATGCAGCTTTCAGCGCGAATTGCCCGTGGGCCGTAACGTGTACCGGTTCTGTTCGACGTACCGATATCCATTGGAATCCCAACGAAACAAGCATCCAGCCCCTGCGCTGTATCCTGAGCCGGAAGCCGCATCATCGTGGTTCCACCCCCGAAACGCGGCATCTCATTTCCGCCCAAAGGTTGATTGAAATGCGGCCTTGCGGTGTCTGGCATTGTGGTTCCCGTCGCGCTGTTTTTTCGACTATCGCCAGACCTTAACCAGAGGCGGGCGCTCGAAAAATACCGTTGCGCAAACTCTTACATTTTCATTTCCCAATGTAATTTGGCCTATAAACCCCTTCGAGAATTGAAATGAACAGCTCATTGACGTTAGGCAGGCTCCCGGAGCGGGTGACAATCTGCATGGTGCAGGTAAAGTCGCCGTGGCTATTGGGCAGACGCCGGACACGGCCCTCGCGCTCCAGTGGGGTTGCCAAATGCAGGGGCAACAGACCGACATAGGCTCCGCTCAGAACCAAGATGAGCTGAGCTTCGATTTTCTGCACAAACAGGTCCCTTTCGGACGGTTTCAGGGTCTTCCGCCTTTGCTGATTCCAGTATCCGCGATGCACCCAGGCCTGACGTGCGATCACATCCTCGGTGATCTCTTCTGCGAGGGCGCCAAAAAGAGGATGTGTACCCGCACAATAGAGCGCGTGGTTTTCATCGTATAAATCGGTCAGACTTAACCCGTTACCAACATTATCAAAACTCCCAATCCCAATGTGGTAACTACCGTCCAGAATACCTTGTAGAATCTCCTGCGGCTCGGAAATCGAAAGATCAATCCGAACTGCGGGCGCGGCTTCGGTGAACCGTTTTATTGCTTGCGGCAGCTTGAAATTTTTGTCGCTTGTGGTGGCGTCAACCACCGCCAGCTTCAGACGGCCCACCATATTGCCTTTCAACTCGGCCAGATGGGTCGAGTGTTCGTCCAAAGACCCAAGCAGAGCCATGCCTATCTCATGCACCATCTGACCCTTTTCGGTCAGCAGGAACCCGCGGCGCCCGCGTTGACACAGGCGCACGCCCAAACGCTCCTCTAACGCAGTAATATGGTTTGAGATCGTCGGCTGGCTGATGCCAAGCTCAACCTGCGCAGCCGAAAAACCCCGATTGCGCACCACACTGTTAAATACGGTCAAAAGATGGATGTCTGAGCCAGTTATTTTCATCTTTTCATTGAGCCTGAGGAATGTATCCGTTTGCAACGCACTATTTGTTGAATCCGGCATTCTGAATACGGTCGCGAAAGGAAACGCTGAATTTTTGATCCAACTGCACCACGACAAGGGGTCGAACATGAAAATCACCGCATTTCAGATGCAGGCGGGCGGCACCCCCCAAGACCGTTAGACCCGGTTGGAACAGGCCATGCGCGATGCCAAGGCAGAGGGCTCCGATCTGCTCGTCGCGCCCGAGTTGGCCATTTCCGGATATGGCGCGGGGCAGAACTGGGGACATTGGCGCAGCCAAAGGACGAGCCCTGGGTACAAAAACTGCAGCAATTGGTGCGCTGATCTCGGCGCAGATAGATCCGGCCAGATATGAAAAGTCCCGTTCAGACAATCCTTACTCGTCGGACACGCTAACGCTTGACCTTACGCGCCCGTGACACGGATTCTTGCAACCCAATTGATCATACACTTCTAGTGTTTCGAATATTGAATTTCGGGTCGCACCAGCATTTGGAAAGATTCTGTTGGTGAGAAGTTCGTAAGGAAACTCGGGCCACGTCTTTCGCATTTCAGTAACAAGTTGTCGCGCAGACTCTGAGTTTCCTAATTTGTTTTGCGCAACAGCTTGAAACAGCAAAGAAGGGGCGCTGACAGGGGCGCCGGCGGCTGGAGCGCCTTGAAAGGCTTCGACAACACTTTCGTAATTCCCGAGCATAAGCTGCGAGACCCCCCAGATGTTTCTTGCGCCAAATCGGCCAGATCCCGTTCGGGGTCTCTCGGGGTTGCTGACTTGGGCTGCAAGCTCGGGTGCATTGGCAACAATGGCCGTTATTCCAACAAGATCCAAAACATGGCCGTCCGATGGGGTCAGTTCGATCGAAATCTTCGCAAATTTCAAAGCGTCGTTTGACTGACCGCTTACAGCCAATACCCATCCATTTGCAGCATTCGCCCACGCATCAGTTGGGGATAATTCAAGCGCCTTCCCTGACATTTTCGAAGCTTGGCCAATAAGCTCTTCTCTCTGCGCTTCATCCGGTGACAACAATGCCAGAGTCGCCAAAACCTGCGCCGAACCGGCGTAGCCGTCGGACAGCGCAGGGTCGAGTTCGGTCGCGTGCTGGAACATTCCTAGTGCGATCCGCTGACGTTCAGCGTCAAAGACGGGGAAAAACATGCCGCGCGCCTGATCCGCAAGGTTAGACGCCTGCAATCGCGTCAAAGACTGCTCGCCAAGTGCGGCTCGTTCCGCTTGCTCTCTGAAATTGGATGTTGGCATAGACTCGTTGCGTTCCCAGCCGAGCCAAATCCCAAGGCCAGCGACAGAAGCGAGAGCCCCAAATCCGAAAAGCAATGCGAGACAGGAACGCCGCCCAGCACCTTTGTGCGTTCTAACATTTTCGGTGCGATCTTCAGGCGGGGCCTCGTACGAAAATCGAGGTTTGTAGCCGCCAGGATCGACAAATATCTGAACGCCGGTACCATCCCAGTGGTCGTCATAGTACTCACGCAGTAATCGACGCAGCCGTCTGGCTTCGACACGAACAAGGTTTTGACCGCCAGAACCGTCAATGCGGCGCCCATAGACCTCGACAGCGATTGCTTTACCCCGAATCTGGGGGCCGCGACCCGCGATAGTTTCCTCGACAACGTAGGTAAGAAACTGCTGGAGGCGGGGCGAAGCCTGAAACTCTTCGCTTGATACAACACGCGCGAGTGCTTCGCGGACAAGATCCGGCGACGGCTGCCCAACATCTTGATCTATCTGCAAATCATTGACTGTGTTCAAGGCAAACTCACCCCCAACTCACGGTGACTCACTTGGCCGATGCGGTCAACCACACTCATCTGGATGTGAGAATAGATAGTGGGAACCGGGATTTATCCAGTGGCGGTGGATCTGATTGAAGAGATACCAGAACTTTCCGAAGTGCTTTCAGGGCGTATCAAAGCGGATGCGTTGCTGAAAGAAGTCATCGAAGACCTACGGAAGGTTTCGACGCAATTGGATGACGTATCCATCACAGCCTCAGAGCGCGCGGAATGGGCCCACATCAAATCTGAACTCGTGAACGAGCTTCGCCGGATGGTGAAGCGCGATCCTCGTAGCATTTCCAATTGAGGGCATGGCCATGACAAAAGAAGACAACAGCAAAGATATTAAGAACAATCCGAACCAGCAATCTGACGAAATCGAAAACCCTTCACGGCGGCACGTTATTCAGGGGTTGGCCGCAGGTGCAGTCGCAACCGGAGCGGTCAGTTACGGTACAGGCGAAGCGCAAGCGCACCAAGGCAATGGACCACTGGGTGAAACCCTTAAGAACCCTTACGGCGGCAGGCCTGCCGGGGGCATCACTTTGCCAGAGTATTTTCGCCCCACGAAATACATGACAGGCTCGAACGCGAACTATTTCCCGCTGTCCGAGGAACTCGGGCCTGACGAGATGCGGATTTCATTCTGTGGTTCAACTCCATTTCCACCCCGTGAAGATCAGGCCGGGACATGTATCATGGTGGAATTGGGCAATGGAAAACGGTTCTTCTTCGATTTCGGATCGGGCTGCGTTCGCAATATCATCGGGATGCAGGTTCCGGGTCAGTTGATCAATGACATCTTCATCACACACCTGCATGTCGATCACTACGCCGATATTCCTTACATCTACCCATTCCGGGCGTGGTCAGGTGGATACACACCGCTGCGCATTCACGGCCCCTCTGGTCGGACGCCCGAACTTGGTACTGCCGGAATGGTAAAAGGCATGCAACAGATGCTCAAATGGCATCTGGAGGCATTTGACGTTTTCCCAATCGGGGACGGGTACGAGATCGACGTAAATGAATTCGATTTCCGTCAAGAAGGCGGCATTGTCTATGACGAAGACGGCGTCACGGTTCGGTCCTGGCCGCGCAGTCATGCCAAGGACGGCGCTGTTGGCTATCGTTTGGATTGGAACGGCCTGAGCTTTGTTTGGACCGGCGATGGCCGTCCCGATGAACTGAGCCTTGAGTACGGCAAAGGCGTCGACGTGTTTGTCACCGAAATGTCCGGTCAGGATATCGGTCAGTTGATGACCTACAAATACGGCCTGCCGCAAGAACTGTTCAACTACACAATCGATACCCACCACACCTCGCACTATGCGGTCGGTAAGATGATGGCTGAGGCGCGCCCACGGCTTGCAATGGTAACGCACTATACGCAGGACGAGGACATTGATGCCGAGATGCTGGCGGGAATCCGAGCCCACTATGACGGGCTATTCGCTTGGGGGTTGGATGTCGCCGTCGTAAACGTCACAAAGGATGCAATCTGGTATCGGAAGGCAACGCTTCCGGGGAAATCCGGCTCGGTCGCGCCATTCCGCGAATTGGGCAAAATGGAAGCCGAAGGCAGGATCACCTTGCCGGACGAAATCAAGCCACCGGCACCCCGGTCATCACGGGCGGAACAGCAGGACCAGAAATACCGCGATATGGAGATTGATCCCAAGGAGTACTATCCAGCCGACGTGTTCCGGGCCCCCAATCCAGAATGGCCCAGCGATTTCGTCATCAAGGTCGATGACGTCATCCCGAACCGCAAGAAAAAGGCGGAGTGACTACATGATCGAATTCGGCTCGGCATCCGCAATCCCTGTTACAATCCTTACCGGCTTTCTTGGGGCCGGTAAGACAACACTTTTGAACCGTATCCTGACAGGCAATCACGGGCTGCGGGTCGCGGTTCTGGTGAATGACTTTGGATCCATCAACGTCGATGCTGATCTCGTTGTTGGCCTTGAAGATGATGTGATGAGTCTGGCGAATGGCTGCGTTTGCTGCTCGATCCGGGATGATCTGATTGAGACTGTGGAATCCGTTCTCGCCCGGCCTGAGAAACCGGAATACATCGTTCTTGAAGCAAGTGGCGTATCGGACCCGTCGTCAATCGCAATGACGTTTACGGATCAGCGGTTCCAGGACATGATCCGCCTGGACAGCCTCATGTGTCTTGTTGATGCGGAACAATTATTTGCCGCGCCGGAACAGATGGAACTCAAGCTTCGTCAGATCGCATTTTCCGACATGGTTATTTTGAACAAGGTCGATCTTGTCGACAGGGCCACAGTTCAGAAGGTGCATGATTGGCTTGGCTCTCGTTTCAGGCGATATCGTCTTGTCGAAGCCGTCAATGCGAACGTCCCACTGGACATACTTCTTTCCGTTGGCCGCTTTGCGGCAGAACAACTTGAAGCAGAGATACCTGATCATCATGAACATGGCCCCGACTGCGACTGTCGTCACGCTGATCATTCAGACAGCTTTTCGACGATCATGATGAAAGTTGAAAACCCGATAAGCCTGTCATCTCTTCGAAGTGCTATTCGAAAGCTTCCCGGCAACGTCTATCGCCTGAAGGGTTTTGTCTTCAGCCAAGAGGATCCGGATCATCGCATCCTTGTACAAGTCGTCGGAAAGCGTATGGACATCGCACGGGATGGGGCGTGGGGCAGCCGAAAACCCGAGACAAGGCTCGTCGCAATTGGCGCACCGGGCGCCCTTTCGGAACACGCGCTTTCCGATGCGTTGTTGGAAACCGAGTTGGCGTTGTTGGGGCCCCACATGCCGCCAAGAACAACGATCCGCCAACAATGCTGGTCAACACCACCTTTTTCATCCTGATCGCCTCTGATTTTGTCCAATGGGATACCCGATTAGGTGGTCCGTGAGCGGTTTCCCTGCAAGGCTCCAACCGCAATATTAAGCAACCGTAATCTTATCTTAATGTACTCACTTGGCGCTGAGCTTCTCACTCAATGCGCGCAAGGGTGAGGATTCAGGGTATTCGTCATTTTCGTCCTGCGTGTGCGACCCCTCTCACAGAGTTTGGATCAAGGTCGCACCCCGACTGGATTTCACCGCTTCAGGATCGAAGCCCCAGCGTATTCGGCGACCTCGCCCAGCGATTC
>NZ_WPZE01000008.1:0-139521 GCF_013031225.1 Ruegeria sp. HKCCD7221 | reverse complement strand
GCAATGCATCAACGAGCATAGTATATTGCGCGTTGTCGATATCGATGCGTTCAATTAAAGCGCTGAAGCCTTCATCTTGAAGATAGTGGCTCAATACAGCGGAAGGGTCTTGTTGTATTACTGGCTTTGAGAAATTCCAAGCGTCGTCTAGCGCATTTGGATCGACTTTTCCAAACACCAAATGGTGTACGAGTTTTACGGCCGCGTCAGTCGCCAGAATATCGAATAAAGCTCGACTGGAGGCATCGCCATCCTGTGAGGTTTTGAATGCGGATCGAAGCTCTTCTAGTTTGAAGTCACTCGGCGTAAAACCCTGATCAATTGCTCCGTCCAACTCCTCAAAAAGCTCGTCAACCAATTCAAAACTGGTCCAAGCTGGCGTAAATTCTCTGTCCGTATAGAAACGAGGTACAAGGATTTCTGCATCCAAACTCTTGCTGTTTGAAAGTGTACTACTCGCATTCGTATTTGACTGCAGCAGCGCTTTTATCTGCTCCGAGACTTGGTCTGCTGCGCCCAAGTTAGGGCATGTTATCAGCGTTGCAGTTAGTGCAGTTGCAACCACTGATCTAAGAACTTTCACCATCCCCTCCTGACTAGTCAATCTATATCTGGTTGCTGTAACATAGGATACTCCAACATTTTGTATAATCAAATCGTGATTTATTGTTCTCAGATTTTGCTCGCAAAGCGGACCTACTTCACGGGCATATCATCGAACATCGAGGTCGTGCTTTAACCGGCAAGGCGACGATCCAAACCAACGGCGACACGTTCGTGTAAACGCACTTGGGTTTTTGTAGCCCAAGTTCTTTCCGATATCTGTTATAGAAAGGCGCCCCTCGGTCAGCCATTGCTCCGCCTGACGCATTTTCGCGCTGTCTACGAGATTTGCTCCTGTCGTGCCGTGTCTTGCAAGTTCTCTTTGAAGCATTTTGGGATGCAAACCGATGAATTTTGCAAACCCGTCCAAGCCAGGCCATGCGGAGTAGTCAATCACAGAGAACAAGTCGGTCAAGTCGAGTACTTTTTGAATGGAGCTGGTCGCTTCCGTCGTCTCGTTTCGTTCAAATTTTGACTGCTGCATCAACCAAGATGCGGGAAACGACATACTAAGGCCCCATGCATCGCATCTTCGAACCTGACTTTTTGGAATAAAAGTTGGCGGGATAGCTTTCGGATCAAAGACAAGTACTTCGACCAATGCGCTGTTCCATACTGGCCCCAATCTCGCCTTCAGCATTTCAGACCATGCAACAATATCCCATGCGTCTGCTTGGCCGGGAGGTTGAGAGGCTTGAAGCATCCGGCGACCCATCAATATGGCCCGTCCATCTTCAATCGTCATTGTGTAATTCATTGAAATTTGCACGGCTTCCACAAAGTGAAGCCAAGCAACGAGCAGGTCTCCCAAGCTAGGCGAGTAACTTAAAGTTTCAGGTGGGACGAAACCGTCACTCCAATCAAATTGACTAGCAATCTCTGCGCAAAGATATGGATTTTTTGAAAGTCTGGCGGCACGGTTGGACGCGCGATACACACATGCGCTAGGAATTGGTTGGGTAGGACCAGATAAAACTTCTGACCTGAGTAAGCAGCCTTCCAAGACCTTTTCTCTGTCGGCGCCCAATTCGCAAGCTCGACCCACTACCGCTGACAAAAATTTTGACTGCATGACTGGGATCGTCACTTGAGAAGCCTGAGCGCACATATGTCATCCTGGTTATCTTTACTGGACAGAGAAAATTGAATTTGTCCCTAAATGACAATAAGTAATTCTCAAAAACCTTGATAGCATGATCGCCACCTTGGAAACCTTTTATTCGGAGATTGAAAAATGAACTTTCCCTTTGAGCTGCGTTTCAAGCGAGCACTGTCAAGAAGTGCAGCCTCAGTTATCTTTGCGGGACTTCTTTCCGCTCCGACATTCGCACAAGAGGTTAGCTTTCCGATACTCTTTACTAACGTGCATGTTTTTGACGGCGTGAATGCAGAGAGAATTGAGAACGCGAATGTCGTGGTAGTCGATAATCTGATCGCAGAGGTATCATCTGAACCCCTTGCCGTAGCCAACGCTAAGATAATCGACGGTGGAGGCAGAACTCTGATTCCGGGCCTGATCGATGCCCACGTACATATGGCAATAACGGAGCCTGTGGCTGATCTAAGAGATAACTTTGATTGGATGTATTGGGGCGCTGTTTCCACGTCAGAAGCAGAAAAATGTTGTTGCGTGGCTTCACAACTGTCCGGGATGCCGGAGGCCCTTCAATTGGATTGCAAAAAGCAATTGATCGAGGAAAGGCCGTCGGACCAAGAATATACCCGTCTGGACCTGTGATCTCTCAAACATCGGGTCATGGAGAACATCGCGTTTACACCGAACCGCATCCCAACTTTATGGGAGCACAGCCTTCATTCTTTAATCAGCATGTAGAGTTCCTGGCGGATGGCGTGCCAGAAGTACTGCGTGCAACGCGAGAGGCGCTGCGACTCGGCGCTACGCAAATAAAAGTTATGGCTGGCGGCGGCGTGTCTTCTTCGGTTGACCCACTGCACACTGTACAGGGCTTGCCTGAGGAGCTTGAAGCCTCGGTTAAAGCCGCAGCGGACTGGGACACTTATGTCATGGTCCACGCATATAATGATGACTCGATCCTGCGCTCACTAGAAGCTGGCGTAATCAGCATCGAACACGGACAGCTAATGACCGAAGTCTCTGCACAAGCAATCAAGGATGCTGACGCTTGGATTGTCCCCTTCTACTCGTTGCTGGGGCTGGACGAAGAAACAGTAGCAAAAGCACTTGGCCCTAGTGCTGGGGCAAAGTTTCTCAGTGTCCAAGCCGGTGCTAGAAACCAGATGAAGCTAATCAAGGATTTCGGAATAGAAAAGGTCGCATTCTCAACAGACATCATTGGAGACCCAGTTGCGCTTTCGAAACAGAACGATGAATTCCAGTATCGGACAGAGGTCTGGTCATCTTATGAAATTCTAGTTCAGGCAACGTCCAAGACTGCTGAATTGCTCGCGCTTTCAGGAAAGCTTAATCCATACGTTGATGGCCCGTTGGGCGTGATATCGGAGGGAGCTTATGCCGATATTCTACTAGTGGACGGCAATCCAGTTGAAGACGTAACTATCCTCGTCGACTATGAGAAAAACATCGATTTCATCATGAAGGATGGGGTGATCTACAAGAACGCACTCGAATGAGTGTCGCGCGGAGTGAACTTGCCTCGGCACTCCGCGCACCTTTCCAATTGAAAACTCTTCAGATTTGACCGCAGCGATTAGCAACTTTGCCCGCTTCGCGCTGTTTACAAAGCCTATTTGTGAATGTCTGCTTCTGCTTGTGTGCGGTCCTCCGGTGAAAGCGGGCCAATGGCAGCAAAGTCCGCATAGTGGTCGTTTGAGGGACCTACGACGAATTTCTACTTCGAGCCCGAAGCAGACCTTCTCGACCAGTAGACCACGCCGGTGCAGCATTACTTATCGTAAACCGGAGCGCCGCGGCGCAGATTAAAGACAAAACACTCATGCTTGCTGCGGCGAAATTCGGAGGCACTACGACTCCATCGCGGACAAAACACTCGTTGTCTCTGAGGCCGCTGCATGGACTAAACCCACTCGATCGGATTCGTCTTCAACACCGCAGCGAATAAGCCGTCGTTGCGCGAAACAGCGGCTCACTGTAGACTTCAAACAGGGGAGGTAGATCCATGCGTTGGATTATTACCATCTTTACAACTGCATTCTTTATACTTGGGCCCGCTCAAGCAGGTCAGTTATTCGATGCAGCAAAGCAGGGCGATACAGCGACCGTTAAGGCTCTGTTGGAAAGCGGTACCTCGGTTGATGAGCGGGGGCCGAACAAGGCTACGCCCTTGATCGCTGCTTCGTTGGCTGGAAACACCGAAACCGCTGCGGCTCTGATCGAAGCAGGGGCTGACGTGATGGCGCGTAACCACAGCGGTTTCACTCCACTTCACGCGGCTGCCTTCGGCGGTAAGATTGAGACAGCGCAGCTGCTTCTCGCTAAAGGCGCAGACGTGAATGGACGCATCAACAGGGCCGAAAAGTCACCCATCTTCATGGCGGCCGATGAGGGTCATATCGAGATGATCGAGCTACTGCTCGACAACGGTGCGGATATTGTGACACTCGATAACGATGGCTTTTCGGTTCTAATCCGAACGATGTTCCGTAAACACTATGATATCGTTGGGCTGCTGAAGCAGAACGGAGCCACATGCCCCCCGCCGGATGCCTTCGGCCCGGAATTTCACCGCCTATGTTTGGAGGCAGGCACATAAGGTAAGGTCAAAAAATGAACATTCGACTTCTGATGAGCGGGCTGGTTATTGCAGGCATGACCACGAGTGCGCTGGCGGATGAGCCCATCAACACTGGGCCTTTCGGCGATGTTGCAATCAAGGGTTATGATACTGTTGCCTATTTCACCGAAAGCCGTGCGGTAAAGGGGTCAAGTGAGTTCGCATATGATTGGCTTGGCACGCCATGGCACTTCAACAGCGCGGAGAACCGCGAACTGTTTAAGTCTGACCCAACCAAATACGCTCCGCAATACGGCGGGTATTGCACATTGGGTGTCGGCCTTGGGGCCAACGCGTCTGAAAATATCGACCCAGTAAATTCCTGGCGGATCATCGATGGGAAGCTTTACTTTATATCGGACCCGACCGGAGCAGAAATGCTTGACCACCCAGAAGGGGAGGCGGTGGTCGCCAAGGCGGATGCGAATTGGGAGAAGACCAAGCCGCTGGCAGCCAAGGATTACTCCAACTGACGCGCACCTCGGATGATGGTCATCCGCCAGGTCTAAAGTGAAACAGAATATGCGGGTTGATGTAGCTGTAAGGCGCGCTCGCCCCGACCTCTTCTTCGGCATTTTTGTAGACCATGCCACAAGCCGGGCGACCAAGCGAAAGACCGGGTTGTTGCAAGCACAATGTGTCATCTTTCACAAATGCCGATCCAGTGACAAACAATGTGGATGCGCGCAAGGCCATACTTCCGTTCTCTGAAATCTGCATCAAGCCGGGTCCGCGGCCTTCGAAGTTTCCCTGCCATACGTTGCCATCGATCAGAGCGGTAACCGCGTCGGCAGATAGCTTTTCGCGCGCGCCAGGTTGAAAGTCGAAGGGCCATTCCTGCACGCCCGCAGTCAACATTGCATCAATGATCCGATCGAGTTCTTCCTGCTTCCGAAAATGCGCAAACAAGACCTTGTAGAGTTGCGCCGAAGTATGCGGAGCAAATTCGGCCACCTCGTCTGCAGTTGCTTGCGCCTTTTGCGTCTGGCCAGCCTCTCCATAGGCGGCAGCGAGGATGTTAAAGTAGTCTTCAATACCTTGAGAATTGCCTTTTATCTCCTCAAGGATTTCGACGGCACGTTGGGGACGCCCTGTCAGAATATAGGACAAGCTTGCGATCTGACGTGCATAGCCCGGCAATAGTGGGTTGAGACGCAGAGCCGTTTCGAAATTCTCGATCGCCTCTTCATGTCGTCCGTAGAATGTTTGCGCAAAGCTCAGCGCAAGATAGGCAGATGCTTCACCGGGGGCCTTCTCGACAGAAAGCTGCGCCGAGCGCATCGCTTCCTCATACCTTCGATCCACAGTCTGCAACTCGCTTAATACTGCAAAAGGCATCGCCGCATCGGGATCAATTTCTAAGGCACGACCGGCATGTTCGTAGGCTCGTTTCCGGGCGACCGGAAAGGGCAGCACATCGTCATAGTTGCGGCGCATGATCAATGCCTCGGTGCGGGCCTGTGCCGCGAATGCCCTGGCAAAAGTCGGGTCGATTGCGGTTGCTTCCGAATAGAGGCTCAACGCTTCGCGCAGCTTGGGCCGAAAGCCGCTGCGAGCGGCTTCTTCGGCTCTGAGAAAGAAGTCATATGCTTCCAGATCCGTTGTAGGTAGGCGTTCGATCCGCTCCTTTTCGGATACACTCACATCCACACCAAGTTGATCAATGATCTCGTTTATCAGGCCAGCCTCCATGGAGAAAATATCGGCTTCGTCTCGCTCCAACCGCTCGGCCCATACTGTCTGCCCGCTGCTCACATCTGTCAGCCGCGCGTTGACCAAAAGCCGAGTTCCCGCTCTGCGCACGCTGCCTTCGAGAACATAGCCCACCCCCAACTCGCGACCGATGGACCTGCTGTCGATTGTCCGATCCCGATAGGAAAACGCGGTGTTGCTGCCGATCACCATCAGCCCGGCGACTTTCGAGAAATCTGTAATCAGATCGTCCGTGAGCCCATCTGCGATGTAGCGTTCCGCGTCTGGCAGCCCGAGGTTTTCAAAGGGCAACACGACGAGAGAAGGCAGCCGGTCCTCTGCCGCGATGATTTCACTTTCAGCGCCGCCGACAAGGGCAACTATGCCATCACGCAATATAAAAGCGGCACCTGAAAGAACCGCTATTACGGCCACCGCCGTGACAGCGCCTCGAACTTTGAAGCGAGACAGTGAAGTGTATTTCGAGCCATTCGGGTCCGCCATCCGAAATACCGTGAGAGGCTCAGGTATGTTTTTGACCCGGTGGACTCCCGCAGATTCAAATGGCTTACTGACTTTGCCGCGCGTGTGTTCGTAAACCTCGCGCGAGATGCAGATGCCTCCGGGCGTAGCTAGGGGTTCCAGGCGCGCCGCAATGTTAACACCGTCTCCGTAAATGTCGTCGCCATCGATGATTAGATCTCCCAGGTTGATACCAATCCGCAATTCGATACGCTGGTGGGGATCAATGGTGTCGTTTCTGTCCTTAACCGCCTCTTGTATCTGGATCGCAGCCTCGACTGCATCAACAACGCTTGCAAATTCGGCCAACAGTCCGTCGCCGATAAGCTTGACGATCCGCCCGTTCTTTTCATCTATCAAACGGGTGAGGATGTCTTGGCGCACCGTGGTCAAACGTTCGAAAGTGCCCACCTCATCCTCGGCCATCATACGGCTGAAACCGACTACGTCTGCGGCGAATATGGCGGCAAGCCTGCGTTCCAAGGTTTGCCCCTCTCCTCCAAAATGCTGGCAGTACTGCGAAGTTAACACTAAAAAAAACGTGACGGAAACTGCGCTCGCTAAAAATATTTGGCTGGGCGGGTGCTTGTCTTTCAAAGGTACAGTGGCGCAACAAGCCAGTTGTCTCCGCAGCAGCATAAGGCAGCTTGCTCCGCATTTGAAACAATGTATCCGAGCGAAGCGAACGGCCTGATAAAGTTTTGGCCTATATGCATGATTTGAACGTCCGGAATCGAGAAATCGTGCTGCCCGTCGCGGGCGATACCGTGATACTGTCGAGCAATCGATTTGATTTCCGCTGCGCCAGCATCGGGCGGCTTTGTCCGCATCGCGGTCATTCAGCCAGCCCTCAACCAAAGTCCACTACGGCAAAAAGAAAGCAAAGCGCAGATCCCCCGACAACTCCTTACGCTAGGCCCTCTCGACTCCACCGAGCCTTTATCTGGCAGGGGTTATGCTTGTTCTCGGCGTCCTGATGAGCCCGTGCATGACAGCTTGGGCATAGTGCAATCGCGATGAAAGTTTTCTTGCCCGTTGAGATGTCGGAGCAAAGTTCCTCACCGCAGATCTCGAGCAACTCCCCGCGTGACATTAACTCAATGGTGGTGACGCCACATTGCTGGCACTGCGCCTCTTCAAGAGCACACCTGACTTCCTCAACCGAGACGATCCGTTGATAGTTGCATTCAGTATCGGCCATTTTCATACCCCGCGAAATCGTTGACAACTCAACCCTGTGCAATGGACCTGCTCTGGCCTCACCCAGTATTCGCCTTGGGACATTCACGCTAACGCAGGTGTCGCGCGCAAACAAGCCAGCGAGTATCACTCACACCTTGCCCTCAGAAAACGAGCAACCTCCTGCATCTAAATAAAGAAGCAACTGTAGGAGTTTGATCCATGAAGTACCTGTCTGCCCTCGGCGTTCTCGTCGGGGGTTTTCTTTTGCACCCACCGCCCAAGGCCGTCCTGACGACGATGCTCTGGGTGGTTTCGCGGTCTCATCCCGCTGTCTCGGCGCTGGTTCTGCTGGCGGTTCTCTGGACGTGGAGGTCCGACGATGGCTGAGCTGGAGCTGGCCCCCGGTGACGTCGTGGTCGTTCGCGCCTTCGATGACGTCCCAGAGCATCACTTCCGCGTGGAAGAGGTGTTCGAAGACTGCGTAACCGGCTTTGCTGTCACCGGCCCTCTGGCTGGGTCCTACGGCGAACCGGCAACCGAGATGATCCTGCGGATCGTCTCAACCAACTGATCCCATCCCAAATTCGAAACAGAAAAGGAGGAGATTGATGTCTGCTCACATTCGCTATGCCTATCTGAAGGGCCATACGTGGTTGTTCAGACGCAACTATCCCGTTGACGTGGCTCTCGCGCTGGGCGCTCAGGCGCTGAAGCAAAGCCTCAAGACCAGTGACCCCGGTACCGCCCGCGTCCGAGCCGCAGAAGTCAACGCCCGGTTCGAGACACTGGTTGAACAGGTTCGATCGCAGGCAGAAGATGCCCTGTCTGCCCCAGAGAACACCGCTGACGTTCCTGATTGGGTCGATCAGCCAGAGTCGTCTCTCGTCCGTCTCCGGGCCACTCTGGAGGACTCTGGATGCAATCTGGAGCGGTCTGCCTTCATCAGGCCAACAGCACCAGTGAAAGTGCCGGTTCGTGACCTGAGCCGAGCCTATCTCAACAAGCGCAGTAACGAACTACGACCCAGCGGGTTCAAATCGGTCCGATACTCTGTCGGGTTGTTCTCTAGCCGACACGGGGACCAGCCGGTTTGCAGTCTGACCAGAGCAGACGGACGAGAGTTCCTGACGGCAATAGCCCAACTGTCTCCAATGATTGGCAAGTCAGAACGAACCCGTGGACTGACCTTGGACCAACTGGTCGCGTACTCATCTCGGGGATCAGTGACCATAACAGCCAGAACCCAGCGGCGTATCTGGTCACAGGTCAATCACTTCCTCGACTGGGTGGTCTACGAGGGGCATCTGGAACAGAACCCATTCCGGACCGTTCTCTTCGATCGCAAGGTGCGTCCTCAACCCTATGCCGTGCCGACTGACGATGAAGTCGTGCGACTGCTCCAAGCCAAGGACCGGGAACTGCACTCCGTTCTGCTGACCTGCCTGTTGACGGGAATGCGAGCGGGGGAAGCGGTGGGGTTGCTCCGGGAAGACCTCGTGACCAAGGGCAATCTCGGATGCTTCGTTCATGTTCGACCCAATGAATTGAGACTGTTGAAGACGGACGCGGCGGAGAGACTGGTTCCGGTCCACCCGGTGCTGGATGAGACCTTCCAACAATTGCCTAGCCATGGCCCTCTGTTTCCTGATCTGACCGTGGCGCACGTCACCAAGGGGTTTGCGAGACTGAGACGTCGGCTGGGTCTGGAGCGACCGGGACTGGTGTTTCACTCGACCCGCAAGTGGTTTGTGACCCAGTGCGAGCGAACGGGTGTCCCTGAGCACTTCACAGCCTCTCTGGTTGGTCATCAATCGGCGCGGTCGGAGAACGGGATCACCTACGGGATTTATTCGGCTGGCATCAGCGACGAGCAGCGGCGGTCGATCGTGGATCAGATACGGCTTCCGGTATGAGTTTCCCGGATATTGATGCGTTCGAGGAACGGGCTGCTATCGCCGAATACGATGGCGGTTGCACCCGAAAGGCAGCGGAAGATCTGGCTGCTCGGGCACAAGGTTTCCGTGATGCGGAAGCCTACTGGCAATGGCTGGCTGACTATGTCGTTAACCGAAGACCACCCTGACACAGAACCCTCGGCGGCCCTTAGCGGGTTGCCGGGGGACTTCTGCTTTGTATTTTTTGTCAAAAAAAGTGTCGAATTTTAAAGTTTTAAGCTGTTAGGGTGATGGACAGTTAGTATCAAGTTGGAACTTTAGTATGGTTATCAAGAAAACACTTAACGCTCTGACCCCGTCTAAACAGTCGATGGATGTCAACGGTGATGGAAAAGTAGATTACAAGGACTTCGTCCACGCCGCGAAGAAAATAGGAAGTAAGGCAATACCTCCAAAATCTGCCTTTGATGCCAATAATGATGGAGTAATTGACCATCGAGACGCTTTGATCGGCGCGAAGATTGCCGGAGCAGCTGTTGTCGGAGCAGGAGCAACGCTAGCGGCTGGTGCTTATGGTGGCGCTCTAATAGTCTCAGGCACCGCGACGACTATTGCCACAGGTATAGTTAGTGTCGCAGGAGCCGCAGCAGGCGGTTTCACTGGTGCCATTTTGGGCACCGCAACCACCTCGACTTTCTTGGCCATGAAGTCGGCAAGTGGAGCCATAATCATAGTTTCTGAAACCGCTGCGGCTGTAAGTCCCGGACTTGTTTCAGCGTTCTCAGCTCTTGGATCATCTGTTGGAGCAATGAATAGCGCAGTGATTGCGAAAGTCGCTGGTCTTCCAGTGATTGAGGCTCTGGCATTAAATGCTGGGGTATCTAATGGTGCGTTAGTGATGATCTTCGGCATCCCGATAGCGAGAGAAGTCGCTATTGCAGCGGGTTTGATTTCATTGGTTATCGTGGGGGGATACGCCTACTTATTGCTTAACAAAGGTGTTGAGAAAACCGATGTGGTGGGCTTGTCGGGGCATCCGGCCTCAACTTAAGAGGCCACTTACATCCCATTTAACCGTCATTTTAGTTTATCTCGCTGACGAGCTCTCAAAAGAAAGGAAATCCAGCGACTACGACGGAGGCGCGAGCCAAAAGCCTGCATACATTGGCTCCGCAGAGAGGATAGAGCTCCTCCAAACGCATTGAGTTCAAACTATACGGTCGAGTGAATATGAGAATTATCCAACCGAAGGGAACAAAAGGAAGCTTAAAATGGATTCAAGCAGCGGTCGACAGATGTCCAGAGGTCCTGCAGCCGAGAAAGCTTCCAACCATTGAATGGGTCTCGCCCCTAGAGGAAGACGACTACGCCGAATATCGCGATGCGGCCTTTTTGAATCGCCTCGGAATCGGGCACCTTACTGCATCCTTGAAGGACTTCTGGCCTCAACGAGGGCCTCAGTGGGATGCTTTAGGTTTAACTTCGCATGGTCCAGTTCTAGTCGAAGCAAAGGCTCACATTCGCGAATTTTTCTCGCCCCCGTCGCAGGCTGGTCAACGTTCACGAGAGCAGATTAATCGTGCTTTCGCGACAGTCCGTGCCGATCTCGGAATTGGAGACCATGTTAACTGGTCGGAACTTTATTATCAGTACGCCAATCGCTTAGCTTTCCTTTGGTGGCTTCGGGAGCACGGGGTTGACGCGAAGTTGCTCTTTGTCAGCTTTCTCAATGACAGCGAAATGGGTGGCCCTCAACACGCCGAGACTTGGGATGCTGCGTTTGCAGCAGCAGACTACGCTTTAGGTCTGCCACGGCAAAATAAACTGAGGAGCCACATTTATCATGTGACGCCGGACGTTCGGGAGATATCCCATTTCTAATTGAGCCCCACCAACCTGCCAGCACCAGCGACCAGTCTTCAGCGCCCCGGAACCGATCGTCAGCGGTCGTCTCAGCGCCAGTGGAAGGTTGGTCTAGCGGTCCCGTAGCGGCTCTTTCAGTGCCAGTAAACGGCCTCACTAGCGGTCAGAAATGCCCCGTGCTTACCCTCCAAATGCCCCCGCAACCGCCCCACTTCAGGTCACCGGTTGAAAAAGCCGATAACAATCATCGGTGGGCAAGGATTCCTACCACCCCAGCCAGTTCATCAGAACATGGAACGACAGCAGGCACTTGGGTCATCGATACCCGAAAAATGCCCCCGTTTATGCCCCAGTGGTTTCGGGTGCTACGGGTGTTGAGGGTGGGCCCTCAGAGGTCGTTGAAGGCCCATGCCACAGGTTATAGCAGGTCGTAGTCGACCCCGTTCGCCCAGAAGTCCCAGTCGTCGCGCTTGTTATCCGCCGCAGACCCCTCGATCAGGCGAATCCGCAAATCCTCGGATGCACGTAAGTTTCCAATTGCGCTCTGAACGCTCGAGACGATGTCAATCCAAACATATCATTCGGCGCACCTCAGTCTTGTCCAACTTGATTCACCCCAATCAGCTTCCGCAGATCTAAGAAATAGAGGCAATTCCAAGGCAAAATCATACAGCGTTGACTGAAGAGACGTTGTCATGGGCTGACCGTTATTTTCTGCCAGCTCAAACAAGTTACCAGCGAAATTCGTATATCTGAGCGAAATACACTCCGGCTGCAGGACACCCTTAGGTTCGGCGGTCAAAAACGTCTGAACAATAAAGTCCAAATTTCCAGAACCTGCACCAGAATCGGCCGGGACTAGGTTAAACGAGGTGCGAATAACAAGATTGGAAGCTTGTGCACCTTGTGGGCAGCTTGATCTGCTTGAACTGGTTGAGAAACACGGCGGCACGCCATCGAAAAGTTCAGTACTCAAAGAGTTGGAAAGTGTCGCTTCGAGTGCTCTTTCAAACTTTGATGGTTGATAGGCCCGGTTCAGTGTATCTACTGCACGTACAATTTCTTCACGCGATCGCGACGTTCCACTCGCGGCACCATAAATTCCTCCTGCAGTGGCAAACACAGGAACTAATGCGACACCTAGAGCCAGTCCGAATGGGTCTGCTGAGGACAGCCCAGCCTCCAAAGCACCTCCGGCGCCTGCGCCAATACCCGAAACAGCACCTTCGCCTCGCGTATAAGCGGTGCTACGGACATCTCCGTCTACGATCCGCACGGACAAGTTTATCGTTGAACGCGATGCTAAATTGGCAGTGTTTATGTCTGGAAGGGAGGGCGCGCACGCAGAAAGGAGCGAGCAAGTAGCTACGCATAGCGCTTTAAGTCTTTTTCTGTCGCTTCTCTTCATCTCAACTGGTGCATCGATTTGCAAGTTTCCGTGGGCTTCTTGGGCAGCAGACAACGGTCCAATTTCACCAATGCGGAGCATTGAAACTTCAGCCGTCCTTTCCTTTTTGCAGAACTCCGAAAGTGCTTAAATATATCTCAAAATCAGAATGTAATTTTTGATTTGCATCAAGCGGAAGCGCATAATTGATCTCATTCGGAGTAAATTCTCCAGCGCTCGCGGGATGGAGTACATAGTGTGCGCCCGGAACGCCTGATCGAGGGGTCTGCGGCGGATAACAAGCGCGACGACTGGGACTTCTGGGCGAACGGGGTCGACTACGACCTGCTATAACCTGTGGCATGGGCCTTCAACGACCTCTGAGGGCCCACCCTCAACACCCGTAGCACCCGAAACCACTGGGGCATAAACGGGGGCATTTTTCGGGTATCGATGACCCAAGTGCCTGCTGTCGTTCCATGTTTGCAAATTGAGCATAAGCGTGCACGAATCAGTGGTTTCTCGCATAGGTTGCGCTTAAATATCTTTTTAAAACAACAGCTTAAAGAGCAGCGAATTTGATGAAACACCATAACTGTGCAACGCATGAAGCATAAGCGTGCAAGAC
Organism: Ruegeria sp. HKCCD7221; assembly: GCF_013031225.1. Taxonomy (NCBI): domain Bacteria; kingdom Pseudomonadati; phylum Pseudomonadota; class Alphaproteobacteria; order Rhodobacterales; family Roseobacteraceae; genus Ruegeria; species Ruegeria sp. HKCCD7221. The sequence goes on along the minus strand of NZ_WPZE01000008.1, from coordinate 126,015 downwards.
CAAAATCAGGAGGCATAAGCGTGCAAAAGTAGAACAGAGACCAAGACCACCAGAAGTGCCAGCCCATGCCGTAAATATTGAAACAACACTAGTCCATCGCAGATTTGACGGGCTGCCGCGAGCATCGCACCTCGAAGACTTTTTCGAGAGCTACCCACTACACCGAAATCGGATGTTGAGATGGCTCAGGTCAACTTCCGCTTTATCGGGCAAAGCTTCAATTCTCTGCCGCGCGGCATCCCGAATGTACTACGTCAGCGATGCGCAGGAAGCGGACTTTGCAAATTCTGGCGCGCAGCCTGTATCAAACTTGAAGAAGCCGTTTTTTTATGCAGTGTCATTCAGGCAGCCCGGCCGCGCGTAATCCTTCTTGAAAGCGGCTTTGTCCGATTGGATCGGTAATCTGAATAAAGCTGGTGGAAACGCTCGCATCTGGCATCCGTTCCAAAATGGCTTCAATTGCTAAGTTCGCATTTTCGGCATCTCCGAGTTGGCCATAGACAGCCGCACGCCACCATAGATTTCCAATAAAGCGTGGATTTTTTGCCCGAGAAATCTCAAGATGTTCCAGCGCTTCTTCGTAGCGACCTTGCAGATATATGGCTTGCCCCAACAGCTGGTCTGCCAGCCAATTGTGATAGGGATTCAAGCGCACTGAAAGACGAAGCAGTTCTTCGGCTTCCCTGCCGCGACCAAGAAAAATAAAAGCCAATGCCGAGCGGGTCAACAGTTGCGGATGTGCGGGTTCAAGCTCCATTGCGAGCGTAAACTGCTCAAGCGCCCCTTCATAGTCACGCAGGTTCAATAGTGATTGCGCAAGGACCTGACGCGAGTACCAGTCACTGGGTTCAAGACGCACGACTTCCTGCGCAATATCAAGACCAGTCTCCAGAGCAGTTGTCGGGTCGTCGGCAACTCGAAAGTACCCAGTTTGCGTCTCAACAAATCCCAACAAAGCTTTGGCTCTCACAAAGTTGGGATCCAGTGCAAGTGCTTCTCGAGCCAAAGCGCGCGCTCTTTGATAGGAAGCTGGGGTATTTACCCAACTTGCCTCGTCCGCGCGCGCCCAGAGTAAAAAGGCTTCGGGGTTCTCAGTGAAGCGATGCTGGCCCGTGACGCGTTCCAAATCTTCAGAAAACTGCTGCGCCAATTGTTCCACGAGTGAGTCCTGAAGCTCGAAAACGTCAGCGGACGCGCGATCAATCCTGTCGCTCCACATTATTCGCCCGGACAAGGTATCGATCAGTTCGACGTCGACGCGCACCTGTTCGCCTGAACGTCTCAATGAGCCGCGCACAACGTGAGCAACGCCCAATTCTTCCGCAACGGAGGCGGGACTGGTGTTTTGGTCGCGATATCGTTCTGTCGAACTGCTAGCAATTACGAAAAGCCCGTCTACCCGTGCAAGAGCACGGGTCAGATCCTCGGTAACTGCATTGGCCAACAGCGTTTCTTCTTCAGAGCTTGATAGTGTCTTGAAGGGAATAATTGCAACCGATGGCTTATCGGGCAGTGCTAGCTGCATTCTTTCTAGCGACGCCGCTTCCATCTCGCTGTGACGCAATTGCTCCCAGGCTGAGGGGCCAAAAATGAGTAATGCCAACAAAATAATGCCCGCCGCAATCGGTTTCCAGAAACGCCTTTGCCGCTTGAACAGAGCCTGAGTTTCTGAGACTGTGTTTGAATCCACCACATTGAAAACTCGAACCGGGCGGGCAATGTTCTTTACCTGAACTTCCCCAAGATCTTGTAGAGTGATGTCCAATTTATCGAGGATCTGGTCCCGCGCCGAGCGTGAGATTGCGATACCACCGGGCTCTGCCAAAGCCTCGATCCGCGCCGCTACATTGATCCCATCTCCGTGAAGATCATCTCCCTCGACGATGACATCACCCAAGTTAATCCCGATCCTTAACGTAAGGTCGTTGTGATCGGAAAAGCTCCTTTGAATTGACGCCGCGCATTCGACAGCTTCGACAACAGAGGCGAATTCAGCCAGATATCCGTCCCCCATTGTTTTGAACAAACGTCCGCGATGACGTTCGAAAGCCGGAGCAATGGTTTTGTCAAATGCTGCGTTCAAAAGCGCTCTAGTGCCAGTTTCATCACGCTCGATCAGCGAGGAGTAACCGACCACGTCGGCGGCGAGTATCGCGGCAAGCCGGCGCTCGACCCTGACCTCAGTCATAATTGTTGTCCAATGCGGCCATACTCAACAATTGCTTAAGTTCGATGAGATTGCACGTCTCACCTTAAGTATACACGTACAAAATCACAGCCCAACAAGGAGTTCCGAAACCGCCATAGATTATTTTTGAGCTTTCTTTTTAGGGATGTTCTCAAACAAAAAAGATGCCGGAACCAGTGCCGCAGCGCTAAAGTCGACAAAAAACTTGGTCAAACTTCGTAGGCTGACGCCTTACAAAACAATATTCTTGCTCTGGCTCAATTTGGCGTCAGGAGCTTCGTTCGGCTAGGCGCTAATCTGTTGATGGAACTTGCTATCACGCCGCTCCGCCAGAGCTTGGCGCACAATTTGCACAGATGACGACAAAAACAAACCTGCCATGATCGTCGCGACGATGAGGTCGGGCCATCCTGTGGCTGTGCCCCAAACGCCGAGAGCGGCAAACATCACTGCCACGTTCCCGATGGCGTCATTGCGGGAACAAAGCCAGACGGAGCGGACATTCGCGTCTCCATCTTTGTACCTGACGAGCAGAAGAACACTGGCAAGGTTAGTAAGCAGAGCAAGGAACCCCACCACCCCCATGATTTCAGCCTCAGGAACTCCGACGTAGAACACGCGATAAACTGTCGATCCGAGCACCCATGAACCCACCAGAAAAAGGCTGAGACCTTTGGCTAAAGCAGCATTTGTGCGTGCACGGATCGACGCACCAATTACAGCCAGAGAAATGCCATAGGTCAGGGCATCTCCCAAAAAGTCGAGTGCATCGGCCTGTAGTGCCTGAGATTTCGCATAGTACCCTGCGGTCATCTCGACCACGAACATTGTGGCATTGAGCGCAATGACGATCCACAATCGCCTTTTGTAATCATCTGAAGCGCCGTCAAACTTAGCGCCGTGTCCACAACATCCAGACATAGTTAGGCCTCTTTGAATCTGTCTTTAGCATAGTGTAGTGTCTCTAGTGACTAGAGGTTCAAGGGGTAATTTGATGTTTTCGATTGGTGACTTGTCCAAGCGCACAAAGGTCAAGATTCCGACCATTCGTTACTATGAGGAAATGGGGCTGCTCAGTGCGCCAGAACGCACCGAAGGCAATCAGCGGCGTTACGATGCGGCGGGAATGGAACGCCTTAGTTTCATCAAGCACGCGCGTGACCTTGGGTTCTCGCTGGAGGCGATATCTGAACTGATCGATTTACAAGGCCATCCGGATCGCTCGTGCAAAGCCGCAACCGATATAGCAGCCGCTCAGCTCTCGGAGGTCCGGGCAAAAATCAAAAGGCTCCGCGCACTTGAGAAAGAGCTGAACCGGATTTCAAAAGGCTGTAGTGGAGATGGGGTTTCAGAGCACTGCTACGTGCTTGCTTCACTCGCCGACCATGATCTGTGCCGTCACGAACACTGATCTTTGGAAGCTGATTTTGCCTTTAACCGCAGCACGAACTGCCTACTTGAATTGGCGGGCACGGGACAGTTGCGTAGGAACAAAAAACACAGCAATCGCCTTCTAAAGGCTTCAAGACTGCTTTGCATGATTTGCATTCATAAAACCACTGGCACGAGTCAGTTGGCATTTTCTCGATTTCAACGTGCCCACACCGAGGGCAGGTCAAAGTGCTATCCAGCACCACAGTTTGTTTTGTCATTGTCTCACATCTGCATGATTAGATAATCGTTGATTTGAGCCTCATTGAACACGATGACCCATGCCAGCGCGGTGATCGCCGTGCTTCCGACAAGCCACCATTTCAGGTTTGCCAACGTCCCGTTTCGATGCGCTACGAACCACGAAACCGCGATCAGCGCTGTTGAGATGGCGAGAACATAGTAGCTTGCTGCCGCTATTTTTCCGAATATCGCCAACCAACTGCCACCCAAGCCGAGCAACATCATGGCCATTGGAAGAACACAGCATGTCGCAACTCCCAGAGCGGAAACCGATCCCAGGTAGCTGAGGGTCAAATACTTCTTCATCTTTCGCTCCCTGGGTACTCGATTTGAATGTGTTGAGGCACCGGCATTCAGAGCGTATAACTCCTGTAGTAACTACAGGATCAAGCGGAGGCACTTCACATGATTGCGATAGGAGAGGCTTCTCGGCAAAGCGGGGTTGGAATAGAAACCATCCGCTATTACGAGCGCGAAGGTATCGTACCGAGACCCGCGCGAGCTCTGAACAATCGCCGCCTCTATTCAGCAAGCGATGTTGGAAGACTTCGATTTTTGAAGAAATGCCGCGACCTGGGGTTTCCTCTCTCAGACGCAAAAGCGCTTTTGGAGTTGTCAGAAGGAAGTGCCGAAGACTGCCGATCAGTGAAAGAACTGGCCGAGACACACATTGCCAGCGTTAGAAGCAAGATTGATGAGCTCAGACGTCTGGAGCACGCCTTGAGTGAGCTTACGGCCAATTGTGATAGCGGAAACGTTCAATGCCCGATGCTGCAAAGACTGAGAACGATGGATGATATCTGACTCTGGCCACTGGGTGGAATCAAAGTATCTGAGATTTGGTCAGATCGCGTCAGACCAAGGTCTGTGGTGCGGTAACAGATTGTAGTTCATAGTCGATTTCACGATGAGAGTGAAAGTAACTGACCTGACGATTGGCAATTGGTCGTTGTCGCGAGTGTTTCTTGCGGCCAGCATCGTTGTGATGGGCACTGCTACCGCAATTGTCGGGGTCTGGGTGTCAAATCGAATCCAGAACGCAGTCGTGCAAAACTCCGCCAACTCTGCGGCTCTATATATGGAAAGCGTAGTATCCCCGCTCAGCCAGGAATTGGCTCATGGCGACCGCATTTCTGAGCAGGCGAGCCTGGCGCTGGACGAGATTTTTATGACCCAGCCAATGCGTGACCGCATCGTCTCCTACAAATTCTGGAAGCAAGGCGGTGTGATTGCGCATGCCTCGGATACAGACATCATTGGAAACCGTTTCAATCCAACGGATGACTTAAGGCGGGCGTGGAGCGGTGATATCTCCGGCTCTTTCGAAGAGCTTGATCATGCCGAGAGCGCCGCCGAGGCGGCATTGGGGATACCATTACTTGAAGTTTACAGCCCCATCCGCGAACTCTGGTCCGGCGAAATCATCGCAGTTGCGGAGTTCTACGAAAGAGCCGATCAGCTGGAGATAGATTTGGCCAAGGCCAGGCGAACAAGTTGGTTGGTCGTCGGTTCCGCATTTCTGGCAAGTACTATTGTTCTGTATTCCATCGTCGCAATTGGTGACAAAACAATTCGACGACAGGGGGCTCTTCTTAAACAGCGCCTGACAGAAAGTGAGAGGATGGCCGAGCAGAATGCCCGGCTGCGGTCGCGTGTAGTCGAGGCGTCAGAAAGATATGCTACGCAAACAGATCGGTTCCTCAAGAAACTCGGTGCCGAGCTACATGATGGTCCTGCGCAGTACCTGTCGCTCGCCGCTCTTAGACTGGAGGCGGCGTTTTCCGAAGAGTCCGAAAGGCCTATGGAGGCAGAAGAAATTCAGCAGTCTTTGCAAAAATCTCTTGCTGAGATTCGTGCAATATCGCGAGGGCTGTCCGCGCCAGATATCGACAGCCTGTCATTCGTCGATGTTGTAAAGAGAGCCGTAGAGGATCATGCCGAACACAGCCCGTTGCGACCAGATATTTCATTCCAAGGTAGCCAGGCCCCAGAGTTGTCATTGTCGGACAAGCTGTGCGTTTTTCGGTTCCTTCAGGAAACGCTTTCCAATGCCGCAAGATATGCTCCAGCTTCCAAGTGCACGGTTATCTCTGAGGCGCAGAACGACCGCATAGTTGTAAAGGTCAAAGACGACGGACCTGGATTTGACAGGTCAGAAGAAACCGCGTTGCGAGACGATGGTGGCCAGGGGCTTATGGGCTTGCGAGATCGGGTCGAGAGTATTGGTGGCAAGTTCGAAGTCGTATCGAGACCGGGCGAAGGCACCACCATTGCTATGACACTCTTTCCCAGAAAGTTAGGCACATCATGACTACATCCGTCGTAATAGCTGATGATCACCCGATATTTAGGGATGGTTTGCAACGCACGTTAGATGAAGCTGATGGTTTCGAAGTTTTGGCCGCTGGGTCCAACGCTGAAGAGGCAGTATCGCTGGTCGGCACGCATCAGCCGGACATAGCTATTCTTGACCTTTCTATGCCCGGCGGTGGAATAAATGCGACACGTAAAATTGCGGCAATGGCAAATCCACCCGTCATTGCAATCTTGACGGTCTCAGAGAACAGCAGCGATGTCGCGGACGCCTTAGAGGCGGGCGCGATTGGGTACATTGTGAAGGGAGTAACCGCGAGCGAATTGACCGCTTCCCTACGCAGCATCGCCGCAGGTGAAGGGTTCGTTTCTCCGGGCTTGGCCTCGCGAGTATTGCTGCAAATCAATGCTGACAGCGGCATGTCTATAAACAGCAGCATTCTCGATGACCTTACGCATCGTGAGGAAGAAATACTGAGACGTGTAGCCAAAGGACTGAGTAATCGTGAAATCGCTGACGAGTTAGACCTTCAGGAAAAGACCGTGAAGCACTACATGACGGCAATCCTGTCCAAGCTTCATGCGCGAAATCGGGTAGAGGCCGCGCTCATTGCCCATGATGTTTGGAACAAGGGAGATTAACAGCGGTCTCTTTATCGACGATGGCGGCCCCTCTCTATGAGAAGCCGCCAACAGATTATCGACTGGTGTTGCTGTTCAATTGGCAACCGATTGTAACCTCTGGCGATCAGAGGCCGTTGCATTTCTCTCAACAACAGTCCGGTTGTACGGGTCTTTCAACTCGTAGCGCCCAAACTCGATCTCCTCTTTCCACCCATTGGCATAGTTTACTTCGATATTGTTGCCCTGGCGTTCGATTTTCGTGGGCCGACTTCCAGTAGTGCCGCCTTGCCCAGAAGAACGCACGCTGTCGATTGAGATACCATTCGCCAAAGACCGAAGCCTTGAGACGTCAGCACCGGTCGCAGGGCGCTCCTCAACAGTTCGGTTCTGCGCATTCTTTCTCTCATACCGCCCGTTTTCGATCTCCTCCTTGGTTCCGTCGGCGTAACGTACTTCAATGCCATTAGCGTTTGTTTCGACCTTTGTTACCCCAGCCGAACGCGACGGTTTGCCCCCTGCTTGAGACCGGTCCTTCTTTCCGCTGCCTCTATTGGAGCGTTTCGAGTCGTCATCGTCATCGTCATCGTCGCGACCACTTTTGCCTGACCCTGAATTGTCGTCACGATCATCATCTCGGTCGTCGTCGCGATCATCGTCTCTATCGTCATCACGATCATCGTCCCGGTCACCACCACGGCCGCTACTACCCGACCCCGAGTTGTCGTCCCGATCATCATCTCTGTCGTCGTCACGATCATCATCCCGATCATCGTCGCGACCATCCCCGTCTTTCCCCTTGCCGCTCTTGGCAAAGGCATATGACGGTTCAAAATGTAAGCGACCATCGGCATCGAACGCTGGCACATAAGGCGTCGCCGCAATCAACGAAGCCAACGCCGCTGTACTAAGAAGTTGACCCAGCTTTCTTTGAATTTTCATTTTCGCCTCCAATTCTGATCATCACGCGTCGTGACATTGAAGACAGGTTACTTCTGGTTCGGCTTTCCCACATCGGGCTTAGGTCTGACGAATTTCAAGCCGAACGTCTTAGTCAGATCAGTCATACTAATAGAGTTTTGCTGACCCATTTGACCAGTTTAGTGGGAATAAACCCCGTCACCCCTCAACTCGTCATCAGGTTCGAGGTGAATGACAAAGACGGAACCCGGATACAAACGATCCAATTCTTCCTCGATGTCATTGCAAATATCATGCGCCGCGCTGACTGGCATTGTGCCGTCCACAACAAGATGAAACTCCACGAAGATGACATTCGCGGATCTGCGCCCTTTGAGGTCGTGATACTCTAAGGCTGTGCCGAGGTTTGCTTCGATTGCATTAGAAACAGTCTGCAAGTCATGTTCCGACAGGCTCACATCCATCAGGCCATCGATGGACGACCGAATAACTTTCCAACCCTCCCACAAGATGTTCAGTGCAACGAGAATTGCCAGAATCGGATCGAGGATCAGCCAGCCGGTGACAAGCGCCAGTATCAGACCTGCAATGACACCAACTGAAGTCATGACATCTGTAAAAATGTGCCGGGAGCTTGCCTCCAATGCAGGCGAACCCTCGCGCCTGCCGATTTTGAGCAATAGGTAAGCCCATGCGCCATTCACACCCGTTGCAATAACATTGACGACGATTCCAAGCAGCGGTGCATCCTCAAGATGCGGGTTTGGGAGCGCCAGCACAGCTTCTCTGATGATCAAGAACGCCGCCAGCACAATCAGTACGCCCTCGACGACGGCAGAAAGATACTCGGCTTTTTTGTGACCAAAGGGGTGGTTTTCATCAGGGGGTTTATTGGCAACCCGAACTGCGAAGTATGCCAGCAACGCCGCAACGACATTCACGGTAGATTCCATTGCGTCCGACAGCAATGCCACCGAGCCTGTCAGCCACCAAGCCAACAGTTTTAGAGCCAGTACCGCAATGGATATCGGAATGGACCAAAGAGCGATTTTTTGTGTCATTCCGTCACGACCCTTAGTCAATCGTTACAAATGATCCTGGGAACAGGTGAGCGCCCGTACTTAACACGTAAGACAGGAGTTGGGTAATAATGAATAGGGCCACAGGGTCGGTCATGCACGACCGGCTGTAGTGAATGGCTCCAGCACCATAGTGTCATACATCCGTTGCTTGGATGGACCTGATGGTTACATAGAGCTAGCATCTGTGATCAAACAGTACGAAGGGAGACACACATGTCGAAGTTCACCAACAGAAAAACTGCTCATGGGGTTGTTGCACTCGTAATCTGCTGTATCGCTGCGACTGCACACGCGCAATCGGCAGGCGAGGAGATGTCGTTTTTCATCACTAGTGTGGGCAAGGGGGACGGTGCAAATCTAGGCGGCCTCGAAGGCGCCGATGCTCATTGCAATGCGCTTGCTTCCGCGACCGGTTCTACCAAGACTTTTGCGGCCTATCTGAGCACCTCAATGTCCATTGATCGCAGCACCGACCCAATGACAATCACCAATGGCGTTTCTGCTCGCGACCGGATCGGATCGGGTCCGTGGTACAATGCCAACGGAGAGCTCATCGCCAACAACGTTGAGGACCTGCACAGCAACAGCGTGAACATTAATCTACAGACCGCGCTCGACGAAAATGGTAACCCTGTCAATGGGCGTGGCAGTCAGCCAAACAAACACGACATTCTGACCGGCTCCGATTCCGCGGGATACTTCTCGACGGCAGGAGGCGACACAACATGCAGTAACTGGACTTCGAATAGTGAAGATGGATCTGCGATTGTCGGGCACCATGATCGTGTAGGTCTCAACGATGCTCGAAACATGATATCCTGGAACTCATCGCACGGCTCGCGCGGTTGCGGAGAGGAACATCTGCCACGTTCAGGCGGGGCAGGTCTGTTTTATTGCTTTGCAACGGACTAATCGGGCAGCATTGGTACGCGTGACGCCCGCATTGAACCTGACATTACCAAGTCAGTTTGGGGGATCGCGTTTTGGAAGCGGTTTTTGGGCGGAAATAGTCTAGATGCCGCTTCGTTGCGAGTTTACTAAATTGCAATGCTTGGGTGAGAAGGTTCAGTTTGGGCTGCTTCAAGTCACTTATTTGCAAGTCAGCGAAAGGCGCATCCGAGGAGGATACTGGACATTGCAATGTTTGGCCGGTTCCCGAAAGTCGACATTGCCGTGGGCGACACTGAACTCAAAGGTGTTCATGTTGCATTGTGAATTAGCGGCAGCGACAAATCAGGGTGCAGTCGTCAACGTTGTGGGGAACGCTTCGAATTGACCCTGCGACGTGCTGATGTCAAGCGGCAAACGTAGTCATACTGCGATCTTGGAAACTGTTATGTTTATTGGCCGCTTCGTTTGCAATTTCAGGCGATTCTCACCGTCCAGGATTGGATTTCGCGATACTGCAAAGCAGATCAACATGTCGATCCAACCAATCCTCGTCCAGTGCCTCGTAACGAATGAGCTTGCGGAAATAAGGTGCCGCGATTGCCAGTTCTATGAGCTGGTCAACCGGAACGTCGGCGGTGATCTCACCACGATCTATTGCTGCTGCAAATACTGCTTCAACACTTGCGAACCTGTCTTTCATGAATTCAGTGATCACCAACCGCGCTTCTTCGTCGGTGGACGCAGCAGCGACCACCTGAGGCGCGATTTGGCCCCACGGTGTGTCATTCAAGGCTCCCATCAGTACACCGAGTAACCAGCGCAAGTCAGATCGCAGCGGCCCATCGGTTTTGGGTGGTATGTTCGGCGGTGTTGCGATGCGCCGGAATGCTGCATCACGCAGACTGCGCGCATCTGGCCAGTGCCTGTAAAGTGTACTGCGCGAAATGCGCGTTGCCTTTGATACTGCGCCATGAGTTACGTGCAGCACGCCTTCATCCATCAGTATCCTTTGCGCAGCATCAAGCGCGGCCTGCCGTGTGGCGATCAGCCTGGGATCTTCTTTCAATCACTCCTCCTATAGAACATTTTGTTGCATAGTAGAACATTTTGTCCTAAAAGTATGGTCGGCCAAAACCTAAATCCCAAAACTCAATTCCACAAACACGTCTTGTCAAAATGGGAGCGTATCAATGTTCAAAGTGGCAGCAACCCCGCTGGCGGTACTCTTATCGATGGGCGCGACAACCGCATTGTCCGAGAGTGGCACCTACGAGCTGGATCCTGGGCACAGCCAGGTATTGTTCAGCTACGACCACATCGGGTTCTCAGAAACGTTTGGAATGTTCTCAGGTTTTAGCGGCGAGATAGAGTTCAGCGAAGATGATCCGTCTGCGTCATCTGTCACGGTGTCTATGCCTGTAAAATCCATGATCACGGGCTGGGATGCCCGTCTGCAACACTTCATGTCCGATGACTTTTTCAGCGCGAGTGACGGTGATGTGGTCACATTCGCCTCAACCAGCATTGAAGTGACCGGGGACAATAGCGCGAATATTTCTGGCGACCTGACCATGAATGGCGTCACCAAACCTGTTGTTCTGGAAACAACGCTTAACAAGTCAGCGCCATACCCGTTTGGCGAAAAGGAGGGCACGCCGACCTTGGGGCTGGAAGCCACGGCGACTATCGTGCGGTCTGAATTCGGACTTGGGGCGTTTGCACCAGCGGTGAGCGACGAGATAGAGCTCTTAATCAATATCGAAGCGTTAAAGGCTGAGTGAAGTGTGCAAGGGCACCGATACGGTGCTCAGCACTCAATCTTTTTGATTGGCGGATGGTCAACACGATGAATGTACACATGAGAACATTGACGGTTGCCGTGACGGTAGTGGCATTGATGTGCTCGATGGCGTCCGCGCAAGAGCGCTCCTTGCCGGAGCGCTCCTCGCCCCGTCCCGAAACAACAAGCGGCGTACCGCATACTCAAATTGGTGTCGAAATTAATGCCGATTTGGCCCAGCTATTGCTGGAGCGAGTTGCGCAATTCCCAGGGGTCACGCTTGGCCCAACACGCATATCGCTTCCTGGCGCGACTGGTTTTCAGCTTGATCCCGACATGTTGTTGTCTCAACCGAACTCTATCGTCGGTGGGTTTGAGTTTGCGCATATGCATCCTGATGGCAGCTTGCACGCCTCGCTCGACCCGGCAATGGCGCGGCGGGCAATTGAGGCCGGCTGGGCCGTAGCGCACCCTTGGGCCGATCAACGCCCTGGGTGGAGCGGCTTTGTCATGATCTATACTCCGACCACACCAGAAGAGCTGGATGTCGTCATCGATCTGGTGGAAAGTTCGTACACCTTCATCACCGGCAACACCTTGGGCTAAACGCCTACCTGCTGATCTTACCGTTGCTGACTAACACGCAGGTCAGTCAAAATTCAGTTTTACCGGAATTTCAGATGATTCATGTACCACCGCTCTAGACGGGCCGGATCCAGAGATGTGGGGCAACTTCAATGGATGCAACTAGGATCGTTTGCTTCGGCACATCCTCGTAACTTGTCAAAACTATATACCCCCAGTAGATATTTGGTATGTTTCGCTTGATCCTGTCGATACTTCTTGTTGTTGCATTCTCTGGCGCATCCGCAGCGTCGGTGAAGCATGGCTTGATCCATGGATCGGATCATTCTGGTCATCATGCTCAAGTGGCGGACGACGATCCGTTGGCTAATGCCGAGAAAGCTGTTGCGGATTGTTGCGACACCACCAGCGGCATGGGTTCAGCATCCTGTTTTGGTGATCTTGTCGCCACGGTGGGGATTTCGCCGATTGCTCCATTGGTGATCACAGTTGGTGGTGTGACGCACGCTGCTTCCGATTTTTCGGGCCTCGCACTGAGCGTCCCCACCGGTCCTCCGAAAGCCTGAACGGCAACGGGCGCCCGCCCGCAATCCGTTCAATTTTCACATCAAAGGACCGACAGACATGATCACACGTCGTCACTTCACCACACTGTCTGCAACTGCTTTCATCGCGACCGCTCTCCCCGTCCGTGCAGGCACTCCAATGCACGTGCTCAGCTCACCAGGTTGCGGATGTTGTCACGCCTGGGCCGACTTGGCTCGCGCACGTGGCTACGCCGTAACCGTTGAGGATCTGACCGACCCTGAGGCACAGAAGTCAGCGCGGGGTATCCCGCTGAACCTCGCATCCTGTCACACCGTTGAAGCCGATGGTTATGTCTTCGAAGGCCATGTGCCGTTCGAAGCACTGGAAGCCGTGTTGAGGGATCGGCCTGGCATCACAGGGCTAGCTGTTCCTGGCATGCCAATGGGCTCTCCAGGTATGGGCGACGATGCGTCCGCCCGCTACGACGTCGTTGCATTTGGGGGAGAGGCTGGGACCGGAACGGTGTACTACCGCGCGGGCACAGCTCAGCCGTTCGACACCTGATGGTAGTGCGCACAACACTCTTGGTTACCGGTGGGCTTGCGCTCGCCGGTTTCACCGTAGCGTTCGTTCTGGCCCAAGCCTCGGAAGCGGTCGGTCTTTTAACACCTGATGACGCGGAAGTTGTCGCCACTGGCCAAGATATTTACGCGGCACAATGTGCTGCCTGCCACGGTGAGAACCTTGAAGGACAGCCAAACTGGCGGATACGCGGCGAGGATGGTTTGCTACCAGCACCGCCGCATGATGCCAAAGGGCATACGTGGCACCACGATGATGAAACACTCTTCACCTTGACCAAATTTGGCCTGGCCGGACTGATGGAAAATGCGCCCCCAACCAGTATGCCGGTCTATGAAGGTGTGCTCAGCGATGACGAAATCATAGCGGTCCTTTCTTTTATCAAGTCAACCTGGCCCAATGATCTTCGTGAGTACCACGACGAGCTGAATGCCCAGTCCGAATAGGGGATAACTCAGATGATCAAACAAACTCTTATCGGCTTGGTCGTAGTAATGGCTCCAATACTTGCGGCCGCGCATTCCAAGTCCGAAGAAACGACACCGGCTGACGGCGCGACTGTCACGGACGTGCCGGAGCTTTCCATGCGGTTCGATGATCCGATGCGCATCATCTCGGTCACGCTGACCTCACCCGATGGCGATGTCGAAATTGACCGCGAAACGGGTATGGATCCCGCCACAGAATTCCGGGCTATGCCTTTGGAGGAGCTTGCACCCGGGAGCTACCGCTTCGACTGGCGAGGTATGGCTTCAGACGGCCACCCGATGCAGGGCAGCTTTTCTTTCACGGTCGCTGAGTGACCGGACTGGCCCCCATTGACGGTGTTGTCGTCTTGGCCATTTTGGCGAAAGCACTTGGCTACGGTGCGGCGCTGCTGGCGATGGGCAGCGTCCTGTTCACCGTTCTCTTTGCCACGCGCGCCGAGGCGACCGTTTTGCGCCTCGCACGTCACCTCGCGGTCGGTGCGGCGCTTCTCGGTCTCGCCGTTCTGGCTTTGCGTTTCGGCATCAGAGCGGCGCGGATATCCGGAATGGGCTTTGAGGGCGCGACGGACCCAATGATGCTTGGCTTTGTCTGGGACAGTCCACTTGGCACCGCCGCGATTTGGCAAGGAATGGGTGAACTCGCGATACTGGCAATTCTGCTCCCGCGCGTCGGGCGGTGGATCGCTTTGGCGGGCAGCCTTGCCATAGCGATTTCCTTTGCTCAGGTGGGACACTCGCTCGGAGAGCCCAGGGCGGCTCTCGCAATCTTGCTGGTTCTGCATTTACTGGCTGCCGCGTTTTGGGTCGGTGCTCTCCTGCCTTTGCGCAAAGCGGCGCTCACTCCAACTGGGGCCGATCTACTGCACCACTTTGGCAATGTCGCTGCTTACGGAGTTGCCGTCCTGATTGTTGCGGGCGCGGCACTCGCATGGCTGCTTTCGGGCTCACTGGCCGCCTTGTTCGGAACGGCCTATGGATTGGTGCTTTTGGTCAAGGTCGTGATCGTTTCCGCCCTTCTTGGCATCGCGGCGCTGAACAAGTTGAAACTCGTTCCGGCTCTCAGGGCTGAGAAGCGTGGTGCGACTATCGCGCTCCGTCGGTCGATTTCGATGGAGATGATGGCTGTTGTCCTGATCCTGCTTGCAACGGCGACGCTAACCAGTGTGACGACACCTCCCATCAATCTCTGACGCCTTTTGGTCCAAATCCGGAAACGCAAAGCCTTGTTGCGAGTGTCCGTTAAGGGCTGCGACCCGCCGAATGCAAGAGCAGCATGCCTTCCAATTAGCAGACTTGTTTTAATCAGATACAGACTATTCGCTCAATTTGAGCATTCTCTGGGCATCGAATGCCTCGACATAATCTGGCTCCGTGAACGGAGAATACTGCTTTGTCGTGCCTGTACGTAGTGCAAACTGTTCAGCGAAGTCTTCCAGCTTGAGTTCGCTTTTACCCTCTAGTTTTGCTTTGGTGAGGGTGTCAATCAACAGTTCGATGACAAGGCCCCATCGATGAGCACAAGCAAAGTCCAGTCGACTTAGAAAGTCCATCGTTACCAGTTGGAAGATGTCAATTTCCGCTTCGTCCGCGTAGGCGAACAAAAGCTCGCGAAGTTCATCTTTATCACGCTTAAGTCTGATTTCATCGAAGTGAACGGGGTCCACAAGCGCGTCGAGTTGTTCGTAGGAGCGTACGTATTCGAACAATGTGGGCACCCCGGAAAGGATCAACATCAAGGGCCAGCGGGGCTCTTTCATCATGGATTTGAAGCTGTCCAGAAATACCGCGTTCGATTTCGCGCCGGCAGCAAACACGTGCTGGCATTCATCGTAGTGGATGCCCACAACGCCCTGGCCCTGAGCTTGATCCAACACTCGCTCCCAGATGTATTCTTGTGTACGAGCCCTTTGGACCTCATACCCTAGCGCTGAGAGCGTTTTGACGCCAAGGTCTTTGAAGCTCACACGACCAGAAAGAACGCAACTGACGATTTTCGCAGGTCTACCGTCGGGCATCTGTGTCTTGCTCGCATTGAAGTCGCCAATCAGCTTCTTTAGCTCTCGGGATTTCCCGACTCTCGAGTTGCCGGTGACCACCAGGCCACGCGCCTCCACGCAATCATTCTTTTGGCTGATGAATTGGTATTCTAGGCACTTGGTGAACGCGGTCTTCAGTTCTTCCGCGCGAGGGAAGACAAGGTGATTTCTTTTCAATTGATCTACAATTTTGAACCTGTCTGGGTTGATAAAGCTCACGCGAATTTTCCTTTCTTCTTGGGCCGACCCATAGGACGGTTCTTGTCGTTCTTTGATGTCAGTTTTGTTTTCTCGGTGGCCGCAGCGTCTTGAGGCGTGTCGGCCGCTTTGTGAGTGATCCGACCTGGCACTGAGGCATCCAATCCGGGGGCATCACCGGTCACTTTCGCCCTCAGGCCGCTACCCAAGGAAAACTCCTCCGGATTGTCGGTTCCTGCACTGATTTCGCCGGATTGGAGTGTTGGAGCCTTCCTTGGTGAGGGAACTACGCGAGCACCGCTAAACATTCGTTCGCCCATCGCTTTCAACTCTTCGATTGTCGAGTAACTCCTGGAAAGACCGTGCTCGACACCGATCTTATTAAGTTCGGCGTAGAACTTCTTTCTCGTCGCGATAATGCGATCCTCATAAATCTCAGAAACGTCCGGATTCTCCCTGCGGTGGGCTTGAAGCAACTCGAATACTTCAGACAGCGTCAGATCTGCGAACGCTGTAATTTGGAGACGAAGCCGAAACACTTGCCCTTCATTGGGGATAACGGCAGTGGCATGCGTAAGGTTATCCGGGTCAATGAAAACCGAGACCTTTGTTTTGGGATGGCGGTCAACAGCGCGCTGAAACTCATCCGAGTTGTACCAGATGCCGGAAAAAGCCCTTACCCCCTCATCGGTGGGCGTGAGCGATTGCTTCAATCCCAGATGAATACGACGCGTGTCTTCATCGATTGGATGAAACAAACCGCGAGTTTCGTTGAGTTCTTTGAGGACCTCTGCGGGCCTGCGGCCGCCCATGCCAATCCCCATGTGGCGCCGCGAAGGGTATTCATCGATAAAATAGCGGGTCAAGATGCCGTACAACTCTTCGGTGACCAACACCCCGTTTGCGTTTGCATCGTATGAAGGCAGCTCGCCTGGCCTTCTGCCGGTATAGCCGTGGATCAGTTTAATGACTTGGGACTCAAGCGTGCCGAAGCTTCGCTCCACATTGGTCCTGTCCGTCGAGGCATAGGTTCTACCTACGACGTATCTAGATCCCAATCCCAGGGCCGCGCCAATCACGACCTTATTTCGCAGACCGGAACCATTGTCCGACATGATGCTCCCAATGCCCATGGCCGGAGCAGGGTCTCCTTGGCAACCGTACTTGATTTTTTCGCGGGTCTTGTCACGTGTTGCCATTCTCAAAAGAGCAAGTGTGGCCTCCGCTTTTGGTTTGTCGCTCAACACCCAAGCCAGCGGCATACTCGAAGCAACGTCGATCATGAGCAACAGGTGCAAGCGTTGTTGAACGAACTCGTCAATTTTCTCCAGCGCCATCCTGTCTTCGTCAGACAAGCGCTCCCAGAAACCTCGTTCTTTTGCTGTAGTGATCAGCGAAAGCTTGCACTCATCAATGTACGCCATTTCGCCAACCAGAAGTGCGCGGATGTCCGTACTTCCACGGCCGCGTTTGTTGCGGGTGTAGTTTTCACCTTTCATCGCAACCATCACTTCAGTCGGCAAAAGGAGATAGTCTCGATGTGCTTTGAGGGTTTTTTGAGAAGGGAGAGGGAGTTCTTTGAGCTTATTGCTTCTGCGTAGCTTGTTTTCGTCATGAATAAGCGTGGCGAGATAGTCCCATACGTTGGCTACACTGAGGCCCTTTGAGTCGAGCCCAAAGGTGTCCCATGCTTGGGTCATGAGTTGTTTGACGGGTTCGTCAATTCTCGGACTGCGATTCCCTTTCTGGTGTTCGCGTGTAGCGAGGAGCGCGATGAGATCGTCCTCAGATCCTGCTGAGTCAAAAATCTTCAGATATTTCCGCAGTGTGCGACCGTCGTAAAGAACCCAATCAGTGTTTTGGCCACCTCGAGACTTTGTGGTCCGAACAGTATTCTGGAAGTGCTTGCTGGCTACTTTGGCGATATACTTACGGTTCTCTGGCTCGTCCAAATCTCGAATTTTAAGCTGGTAGTTAAAGTTTCCTGTATTTTTTCTGATCTCCCGACGCAGCTCGGCCGAGGCAACGCTAATTGCGTAGTGAAACTCACCGTTCTTTTTTGACCTTGCCGAAAACTGCTCCGCGACTTGGCGGCCACCCTGCCGAAGCGAGACAACGTTTGTTGCGAAACCGCCATCGGAGATGTCGATTTCCGATTTTTTCAAAAGCTCTGTGAAGGTTGAAAACGGGATAATACCAACTTCCCCGGTCTCACTGTCCATCAACTCGTATCCTTCTTGTGTCTTCCCAAGAAGTTCCGAGGTTCCGGTCCCGAGCGACACACGAGTACCGGGAGCGTAATTGTACCGAGCGTGGAGAGTCATGGCGCCACCTCGACCCGGGATGTTTCCAAGAAGACGTTGTTAAGATCGGCAAGCATCTGACGGCGGGCTACAAGGCGATAGCAGGCACGAAAGATCCGCTTTTGGGGCAAGTCCACATGAGGGAAAAGGTCTTTCATTTGCCAGAGTTCGCTCAAGCTGCGAGCTGTGGCGATCACAAGATCATCTGCCTCAGGGTCGGGATCCTGGAGGAATGCATGCATTCTGAAGAGGTTTTCTCGTTTTTGCCTTGGGAAATCCAACGCGTTGACGACTTTGAGATCGTTGGCCGCATTTCGAGGTGTCATCTCTTCAATAGCTCGGATTTCACGCTGTGTTTTTGGTTTTCCCAGACTTGCATCATTCCGGACGAACAAGAGGCGACGATAGCCGTTGTTAAAAGTAATCAGGAGATCGTGTGTGTACTGCCTCCGCTTTCCATCGAGCTGATAATGGACCGTGAGCGGTTGAAAGCTCACGTCGTGCACGTTTGGTGTGATCAGGGCATCGAGGGCGACGGCCGCTTCGGCTGCGCTCTCACAAATTGCAACTTTTGGTTTCCAATCGTTTGCGGGCGTCTGGTAGGGGAACCAAACTTTGTGTGAGGTTGCACTGCGCGCGCCGGGGTTCCTTACGCCGTCAAAGGGCAAGACACCGTGAATATCCCCGAGTTTAATGTTTGGAGCTTTAGGTGTTTTGTGTGGCGAGTAGTTCCACGAATCGTGGTCGGTTACGTCGTGAGTCATGGGATCTTCAGTATCCTCATAGCGTCCGAGGGAACCAAAGAGACAATCCCTCTTCGGACTCGGAAATCAAATAAATGCCTGAAACAAACGGTTTTCCCGCTGGGATCAGGCGCCTATTCGAGTGAGGAACCGAGAGCTTAAGTATGCGGTCAGAGCGCAGGCCAAATCGAAGACAATGGCGCTACTGCTCTGGAACAGTTGTGAGTACTTTTGGAAAGACATCTATTAGCCCACCATAAATCAAACGTTTCCATCGGATTTCTTGTCTGACAAAGCGGCTCTAAACGTTGAGCTCTTGCACAAGCATCCCAATGTACCGGAAGTTACGAGACCGGTATTTGAACGCGTTTGTTATGTTGGAACGTGTTTGTCATGGGGAGACATACAAAACCGAAGTCGATGCTGAAATCAAGCCCGTAATTGAAGAAAGAATTCAACTTTTAGTCGACATAACACGCCTGTTGCGGATACGGCACAGCCTTCCAAGTTGGGTTTAACACCAATAGTCATTTTGAATATTTGAAAATGTCAAAACTCGTTCGTTGCCACCACCTCTTGTGGAAGCGGGAGCCCAGTGCGTCTCCCCGGGAATGCGTCCTTGCAGCATCCATGTTTTCGCGAATCACCGACCTGAATTGGTGGCGTTAACGGTCAGATTTGATGCCAAAGCACCATCCGATTGCGTCAGATCCAACTGAAGCTTTTTGTGCGAGGAAGGATTAAATTCTTGGATTTATCCTTGGCAGGCAAGCCCATCTATTCTTGCGACCTGACCGTTGTTGAATTAGGCGAAGCCTAACTCAACAAAACACCAGGCCTTTTTTATTTCTGGTGCTTTCAAAAATCTATTCTTAACAGCGTTTTGTTGAAAAATTTCGCCTAATTTGATAAGCTCAATTGAAGAAGCTCGGTTTGCTTGAACTGGGCAAACCATTGGATTGTCTGGCGCGAGGAGGGCTTGACTATGAATCGAAGTAGAGGCGCTTTCTCGGGTGCCAAATGTAAGCGGCCTGCTTTCTTGCAGGAGCTCTCAGAATGGGCTGGTAAGACCTGCTTTCCGCGGGGTGCCAAAGCAACGTCATCTGGTTGCGTGACAGGCGGAGTTCGAGTTCAGTTTGTTGCAAAAAGCCGTGATGATCTTCCGTGCGAGAACTGGACTATTCAGTACGTTTTCATGAGGAAGACACTTCAATATATATTTGATAAAATGAAATCTAATAATGAACCTTGGCCTAGATCGACCTGGCAAATTGCCTTTCTAGGGCGAGGAAACGACACACGTTAAAGTTGTCAAGAATTTGCCCTGCTTGATCGCCTTGGGTGAAGGTTCTCTAGTTCACCTTGGCTCAGGTTTAGAACTAAATCCATCTTCACTGTAAATCCGTCTTCGTATCTGCCAATATTTGGCTGAACAATTCCACATTTTATGGCTAGCGTGTTGCTAAGCGTTAGTTGAAGAAAAACAGATATTTTGGACCGCGTTAAATCCAAGCCATTGGTTGGCTTAATTCTGAACCCACTTGGGACACATGCAAGTCAACTGTCATTCCACGATCAAGAATTGACAGTTGGTGCGAAGCGCCTTCGACAACTCCATCTCTCAGATCTCGCTGACGCTCCTTCCGTTGAGAAGGGGCTGCTGGGATGTCAGCTTTCAGTTCGAGCCTGTGATGGCAGCGAGTATTTTCTCAAAGGGGCCAAGCACCACGACGCCGTGGCATTTGCCGATGCCGTACGGGCAAAATGGTTGAATTACAACATGGAGCGTTTCGAAGCCGAGGCGCAGACTATTTCTGATTTGTTGCAAACTATTGCTAAACTCTCGGAACCCACATTTTATCCATCTGCGTGCATTTTGTCACCAAAGCTCCAATTAGCGAAAAACCTTGATCAAAGGTTGTTGTCGAGATTGCCTGACGGCTCAATCGATGAGAGCTCAAGGACAGAAGTTGAGACCATTCAGGCCTTCATCCGTGACGCCAGACAGAGAAGAGTTGCGGCTATTTCTAATTTTGAGGAAAAGCAACTTGTTGAGTGGTCAGAGTTCTTTGATACCTTCGAGAGCAACCCTCTGACACCAGAACAACGTAAATCTATAATCGCTGATGAGGATGCTACGCTGGTGCTTGCGGGGGCAGGGTCGGGAAAGACGAGTGTCATCACGGCCAAGGCTGGTTACTTGCTGAAATCTGGAACTCGAAAACCTGAAGAAGTCCTTTTGCTCGCCTTCGCGAGAGACGCGGCGAAAGAAATGTCGGAACGCATCGAAGAAAAATGCGGAGAGCAATTGGAGGCCAGGACTTTTCACTCCTTGGCCTACGACATCATCGGCGCTGTGGAAGGCAGCAAGCCGGCTCTTGCGGCCCACGCGACTGACGACAAAGCGTACCTGGCTCTAATCAGAGACATCCTGCGCGCGCTTGTTCAAACGGCGACGGAGGTCTCTAAGGCCATTGTAGGCTGGTTTTCTTACACCCGTCTCGAAGATAAGAGTGAATGGGACTTTAAGAAGAAGCACGATTATTACACGTATATCGAGAAAGCTGATCTTCGAACTCTACAAGGCGAACAGGTTAAGAGCTTTGAAGAGTTGATGATCGCCAATTGGCTCTTTGAGAATGGTATCGAGTACGAATATGAGCCCAACTACGAGCACAAGGTGTCCGAAGGCGGGTTTCGGGATTATTGCCCTGACTTCAAGCTCACCAAGAGTGGAGTATACATCGAACACTTTGGTGTCCGCCGAAAGCAGGCTGCTGATGGCACTTATCAGTTCACAACTGCTCCATTTGTCGACCAAGAAGAATACCTGGAAAGTATGGAGTGGAAACGGGGTGTCCACGAAGAGCACGAAACCACGCTAATCGAAACATACTCTTATGAGCGCCAAGAGGGTCGCCTGCTAGAAGCTTTGGCTGAGAAAGTCGCCGAATATGAAGAGCTGGCGCCGAGGTCGCCCGAAACACTTTTTGACAGGGTTGTGGAGCTAAAGCAGGCCGACAGTTTCGTTCAGTTGGTTGGGACCTTTCTGCGCCACTACAAGGGTGGTGGATACCATGTTCACGAGTGCTCTGAAAAAGCTGAAAGGCTGAAACTCGGAAGACGCTCGAAGGCATTTCTAACGATCTTTGAACCGGTTTATCAGGAGTACCAAAGACGACTAGATGGGCGGATCGACTTCGAAGACATGATACTGCGTGCTTCCGAATACGCGGAGAGCGGAAAATATGTGAGCCCATTCAGACATATTCTCGTAGACGAGTTTCAGGATATCTCACGCAGCAGAGGAAGATTGGTCAAAGCTCTCAAGGCTCAGCATGCAGACGCACGGATTTTCGCAGTTGGTGACGATTGGCAGTCTATCTACAGATTTGCAGGATCTGACATCAATCTCATGCGGCACTTCGGGGAAGAGTTTGGTGGTGTCTTTGATGGAGAAACAGGTGTGCACCGGACAGTTGACCTCGGGAGGACATTCAGGTCTGTCGATCAAATTGCGCACGCTGCAAAAAGGTTTGTCCTGAAAAACCCAGCTCAGTTAACAAAAACCGTAATCCCGGCTGGAGTTGCTGATGCACCGGCCCTTAGGGTCGTATCGACTTTCCGCCATAATGCGGATCTCAAGCTGACCCAAGTCTTAGGCTCAATACCGCAAAACTTAGACAGCGAGAAAAAGACAACGGTACTGCTGTTGGGCCGTTATAGACACCTTGCTCCGACAGGATTAGCCGGCTTGCGACGCGATTTTCCCCGGCTGGATATCACGTTCAAAACAATTCACTCATCGAAGGGACTGGAGGCTGACCATGTCATTGTCCTCAATCTGTTCAGAGGGCGTACTGGGTTTCCCTCTGAGATTGTTGATGACCCACTTTTAAACATGGTCTCACCTGATGCCGAGCCATTCGAAAACGCGGAAGAGCGACGCGTCATGTATGTCGCCTTGACCAGAGCAAGACAAACCGTGACATTGATGAGCTCCGCATCGATGCAATCCGCTTTTGTTACCGAGCTGCTTGAAGATCCTGAGTACGGCATATTTGGTGAGCGCGAGTTTCAGCAGGAAAACCACATTTGCGGCGAATGCGGTGGACATCTTCTGGCGTTCCCAACCAAAGACGGTCGTTTCTGGTACAGGTGCGAACACGCTGAGCTGTGCGGCTTTACGATCTCTGCTTGCTCATGTTGCGGCACCGGGCTTCCGACTAGAGTCGAAGGTTCCAAACTAATGAAATGTACCTGCGGTGCGGAGTACCCAAGTTGTCCGGCCTGCGAAAACGGATGGTTGGTTGAACGAAAAGGCAGGTATGGCAGTTTCTTGGGGTGCGTTAGCTTTCCCCGTTGCAAAGGAAAAGCGAAGTCAAAAGTGCTTCGGTCCTAAGGGCAGTTTGCGAAAGAAAACAGCCCCAACAACTTCAGCACAAGCGCCGTCACGGTTTCCCAATTGCGAGAAGCCGAATTGAACCCCACAACCTAGGCAGGAAGGTTCCAGGAACTACGCGGTGAATTTCGAAGTGCCGCACACTCCGTCTTGACATCGTGACACGAACTGGTTCAGCTTCAGGTCATGACGTACTCACGCATCCACTGCCATCGAATATCGGCCTGAGGTCGATAACCCACGCGAAATCCGCGGGAGGCAGCATTGGTATGCGGGCGAGGCTTATATCCTTGTAATTGCTCCAGATTAGAGTGCACGAGTCGGTT
Organism: Ruegeria sp. HKCCD7221; assembly: GCF_013031225.1. NCBI lineage: Bacteria > Pseudomonadati > Pseudomonadota > Alphaproteobacteria > Rhodobacterales > Roseobacteraceae > Ruegeria > Ruegeria sp. HKCCD7221. Next base: position 102,354 of record NZ_WPZE01000008.1, on the reverse strand, counting down.
CGATTCCGACGCCTCCTACCATCCTCAGGAGGAGTCCGACATGGCGGACGACGTTGCGAACGCAATTGATTTCAACGATATCAAGAAATCGGTCGAGGAGAACCTCGGCCGCACACCCGAAGGCTGGTCTGGCTTGGTCACGACGCTCTTCACAGAGGTCAAGGAATATTGCGATCTGAAGGATGCCACCTACCCCTTCATCCTCCAGATCAAAGAGAAACTCGGCGAGCTCTGCATCTACCACAGGTGTGATGATCGACACATCCAGTCGATGATCACCGCCACAATTGCACGAGCAAACCGTACCTGTGAGCGATGCTCAAACGCTGCTGAGACCCAACTTCTCGACGGTTGGTACACGACCCTGTGCTGCTGGTGCGCGCATGACGTCGCGAGCAAGCGCCACCCCGAAAGGAAGAGGCTTTTTGGTGTTCCGAAAAAGTCTGTTCGAGATCGAATGACCTGCTCAGTTTGTGGATATTTCGGTCAGATCGACCGATCTGATGACCGCGGACGCTGTCCTGCATGTGTGACGAAAGGGTGGTGAGTGATGCTCAAAATCGTTGTCTACGCAAACGAAAGAGAGATCGCCCGGGCACATGCTGGAAACGTCAGCGATGACACCGATGGTCTCTGCGACTACGAAGTGCGCGTGAACGAACGAGAGTCCGAGCAGCTCAGTATCGAAGAGAAAGCAGTACGCTTCGATATCTCGCAGCATAATCGCAGGCAGACGGTGTGGGCACTCATTGAGAAGATCGCCGCCACGTGGCTGGAGAAAACCGGTGCGCGAGAGCCCCGCGCTAAGGCTGACGACGTGACGCGCGCATTCCTGAAGCTGAAGAAGGCCAAATTTCTCGCCGGACAAGCATCGCTGTCAGATCCGGTTGGCGCAGAGGAGTTCGACGCGCTCGCTGCTGACGTCGAGATTGATCCACTGACCAGGGCGCTTTTGGCATTGCAAGAGGCAAGGATCGCACTTGGCCGGGCAAAACTATCTGATCCGATTTCCGCAGATGAGATCAGAGCGCGCAAGGTACATGAAGGTAGTGACAACGAATTGCTATCGCAGATTCGGACGAGCATTCGCGAATTGGATGAGCGCATCGCTAGTGAAGTGAATGGTGAGGACCAGGGCGAGGACGAGCATACAGATCCAGCCATAGAAGCTTTCCTTGAGCTTTTGGAAAAGGACATCGCAGCAGGCAATCTTGCTGGAGACCTAGCCGAGCAAATTGCAGCGCAAAAACGTCGATTGGGTGACGATGATGGCCAGGACGATTGAACCAATTTTCGCGAAAACTGAAGATCCGAGGCTCCTTAAAGTGACGTTTGCGGTTCACGACAGTGAAAGCAGTGTTGTGGTCCCAATCTCGCCTGCCGATTTCGAAGGTATCGAAGATCTGACGGACGAAGAAATCAGGCGTGTTGTTCATGAGAAAGCTGACGCGCTGGCGCAGCTGAAGGATGAGTAGTGTGAAACCGGTTGTCGACTGGAATGACATTCATACAAGCGTTATGAACGCGCTTGGAGAACATCGTGTGGGTTGGGCTGATCAGCTCGCACTGGTGTTGGAAGATGTGAAGCGCAGTGTTGCGCAACACCCCGATGTCTTTGGGGATGAGTTGCCGGTGATCGTACAGATCAAGCAAAAACTGGGAGGCCTTCGTGTCTACACACGAGAATGCAATCGAAACATCTTCGGCGAGCTGGAGACGCGTGTCGAAGAGATCGAGAAGACGTGTGAGAGATGCGGAAATTCTGCCGAAATCCAAAACGTCAGGGGATATTTAGTCACCCTATGTTGCTGGTGCTACAACAGCTACCTTGAAGATCGATTTGAAGATGCTGAGGCGAGGTGGCCAACGGATCTTGAGCTCAATGTAGCAGATCGCTTTCCAGACTTGGTGAGTGCTGATACTGCCTCACTTTGGCCAAGCGTTGGGCCGGGTCGGCTCGTCCTGCTGGGAAGGTTTCTCGCAGAGGCGGAGCATCTGGTTCGAGAGAACAGTGAGACACCGATTCAAGTGCAGATCTCGGATGTGAAGACGGGCCCAGACGGTTCAATCCAGGTCAGCTTCAGTCGGTACGATCAATGCTTGGATCTTCTGCTCAAACGTGTCCAGCTGGATAGCAAGCGTACATGCGCAAGATGCGGCCACGTGGGTGATATCGTTCGGAAGAAGCACAGGGCAACCGCCCTGTGTGCACACTGTCAGGAGCAAGGCGATTGGAACCCCTTCGATGAGTGATGAAGAGAACGAAGTGGAGATCACCAATGGCTCTGGCAGCGTCAACAAGGATCTTGGCCTGCCAGAACCCATTGTCAGCATGGTGTTCTGCGATCTGAGGATCGTAGCCCTCAGAGGACAATTCTACCCAGTTGAGATCGCTGTTTTGAGGGTGGTGGATGACGAAGCCCGAATTTGGTCGTCTCGCATCTACCCTGCACTGTCGTGGTCCACGCAGGTCTTGGACGCAGCTCCTATTAACCTGTCGACGGCTCCATCCGCCGTAGACGTAGCCAATCAAACACTGGATCTTATTGAGAGCTGTGCATCTGGTTGGATCTACTCGGATTCTTCGGCAACAGGAGCCTTAATCGAACGCCTACTTGCGGAGGCAGACGCCGGCTATCTGCAAAAAGTGGACATTCTCCCCGCCAATCAGCTGTCTGATGAGATGCGTGATCAGCTGGAAGCGAACGAGCGGGTCTCAGATGATCCAAGTGATGAGGTAGAGCGGTTGTGGAATTGCTACCAAGCAGCGAAGGAGATGAGCGATGAGCTTTCTGAAGAAGAGGTGCTCCGTCGTCCGTTGGAATCCGTTTCCACAGATGACTTGTTTGCCGAGATTCGAGCACGTTTGAAAACGCAGGAAGAGTTCTGACCGGCATTGTTAGCTGTTGTTCAAGCGCACTTAGTGAAGGTCGTTCCAAGGCCCAACGAAGTGGCAGAGTGGACGGATGAATGGATTACAGAGAACAAGTGGCCAAAGGATTGGCAAAAAAAACACGAAAGGATCTCCTTCGCGAATATCAGAACAGCGGTGGACTTAGTAGAAGAGCTTGATCATACAGGCGATACTGATCCAAGCCGCAGCAAACGATTGCACATTGTGTCCAAGCCTCTTCCCCTTCGCGTCGAACCAAAATTCAGAGAAACGATCCCATCGTTTCTGTCACGTATGGCAGCAGTAAATGGTGTGAGCGCATCTAACTTCGCGTTGGACATGGGTTTTTCACTCAAGAAGATAGTTCAACTGGATGAAGTTGCTTTGGACTACTTGACCACTTGCAGCGGGTTGACGGGAACTGAGGTCGAAGAACTCGTTTCATGGACTGGAAAAGTCGCCGGGGACGTTAGGATGGTTTTTCGGGATGAAGTCCTCGGGTCTCGTTCACTTAGAAATCCGGTAATCCGAGGCTGCCCGCATTGTTTGCGTGAAGACGCTGAGATTGAACAAATTAGACCTCTTGCTCATATGACGATGCGTGGGGATTGGCAGTTTCGGAAAGTTGATCTTTGCATTAAGCACTCACACCCGTTGGTAGAGCTTTGGGAACGGAATTCCCTAACAGAAAGATATGACTTTTCGTCTCGTTTATCGGCGATTTTGGATGATATCCAAGAACGCCGGTTGGAGCTGCCTCAAGTCGAGATATCGCCCTACGATCATTGGCTCGATATCCGGCTGCGAACCGGAGCTGACGACACGTGGCTGTCCGGCCATACTCTTTATGCCGCAACAACATTCTGCACGCTTCTTGGGACAGAGCTCTTACGGTTGGAAGCCTCATCTGACTTGGACCAGTTTGCGCAGCTGCGGAGGGCCCGCGCTCTTGGGTTTCAGGCAGCAAGCCAAGGAGAGGCCAAGATCAATGGCGCTTTAGATCAGCTTGCCAAGCTTGCAGAGGCTGCCAAAGCCGGGCCACAGAAGGCCTTTGGCCGTATGTTTGTTGATTTTGGTCAAGCGCACTTGGAAAAAGTTGACTTCGCCCCATTCCGAAAATTATTGCGGGACTGCATCATCCGCCACTGGCCAGTTGCTGCCGGAGAAACCGTATTGGGGATAGTGCAACCGGAACGGAAACTACATTCAATCATTACGGCTTCTCAAGAAACAGGCATCGGGCAATCGCTAATTGAACAATTTCTGGTTCACGCTGGCGCAATTGGTTCTGACGACGACAGGCCTGCGGCCCGCAAGACTTTTGAAGCCGCAAAATATTCTGAATTGTTGGCTGAAATACCGAAGCTGGTCGGCCCAATCGCCATCCAACAAGCAATGGGTGCAACAAAAGGAGAGTTTGCATCGCTGGCTCAAAGTGAAATCCTAGTACGACGGATTCCCAACGCAAAAGTAAAGTCACCTTGGCGCATTTCAGATGGTGTCGCACTGGTTGATGAACTCCACGAGCTCGCGATATCACTCGAAGCAATTGACGAGAGCTGGGAGCGGATTCAAGACGCTAAAAACCGTACTAATCTGAGTTTAGCCGCTATCATCAAGCAGGTGCGAGTGCAGAAACTCCAACTAGGACGGCGGGTGGATCTTGAAGGCTACACCGCTTTTTGCGTTCTGAAAGAAGAAATCGACGCGATGAAGACCGAAGAGGTAGAGTCCACAGGTGGTCCAATGATGACTGCGGCTGCGTTTGGTCGTTCGGTTGGAATACGTACTCAGGGATGGTTTGAAAGGCTATCTTCTGCCGGCCATACACCCGCAACTCATAGGCCGCATCCAAAATACGGTGGCGACTGGATCTATGCCTCAATCGGAGACATTGAGGAGTTTCACAAACGCTTCGTGACTTCCAAGACAATTAGAGACGACTTTGTTCACTATAGAAGGTTTTTGCTAAAGAAACTGAATAGGTTTGCGCCAAACGGCGAGGACTATGGACCGCTCTTTCTGCGCGAGGATGTCGAAGCTTTACTGCATCAAGATGGTTGGCTGGAGCCAAATCGTCGACGAAATGAGTAAAAATCCGGCGTTCAGTGAGTTTACTTGTTAGAGCTTAGTGCGCAGCAAGCAGACACTGCAAATCTGCAAGGTCTACCTGTAGTCCACAGCGAGCGTGACCCAGACCCGGCCTTTATCATCGCGCTTCGAGCTGAAGCGCAATTTCAGTTGAGCAGACAATTGTTTTGTGCTGTGCACCAAAGATTTACTCTTGCAAAGACCTCTCTTAGTGTCGCGAAAAAAGTTGCCGCATATAGTATTGCGGATTTTTGAGAGGCATTCTTCTGAGTATGAGCAGCCGTAATGACCAACAAAACTGATATTGAACGTCGATTTGCCCCGACAGAAGAAAAGCAGCTCACTGACCCAGAGTACGTTTCGTATTTCGGAGATCTGCCTCACGGTGTCAAAAAATGGTCAGACTTGTTAATGACAAGCCCCGTCGTTGTGCTGGGCGAAGGACGTATAGGGAAGACCTTCGAGTTCGTGTCGCAAGTTGAGCAACTGAGATCGCAGGATCAGTTCGCGTTTTTTGTGCCGTTAGAGCGCTTACATGATGAGAACTTGGATGAAGCACTAGAGCCGGAGGATGTTGAACTTTTCAATGCATGGAAAAGCTCGGCAAGTTCCATAGGATATTTTTTTCTGGACGCTCTGGATGAGTTGAAGCTTCGTGAAGGCACTCTACGCAAAGCCCTCAGGAAGCTACAGGATGCTGTTGAACCTCATTTTGGGCGTGTCAATGTTATCTTATCTTGTCGCCCCGCCGATTGGAAAACCACAGTAGATCAACATTTCTTAAAAGCCTTCTGCGTTTCAAGGAATGAAAGCCGCCCAGAAGTCATTGCAGATCCAGAAGCAGCTTTTCTTGCTGTTGTTTCAAGAGAGGAAGCAGATGCTGAAGAGAAAGACCCGGCGGAAACGGAATTCGTTGGCGTGGATCGAAGTCAAGTCAACATCGTGTCCATATTACCGCTGAGCAAGAACGAAGTACGAGATTTTGCAAAGCTCTACTCCCCCGAATGCGCGGAGAAGCTTTGCAATCACCTTGAAACCAATGACCTTTGGCATCTTCACCGTCTGCCCGCAGAGATTATGGACACTCTAGATCAGTTACAGGCGGGCCGGCCGCTGGGACAGCTAGAAGAGCAAGTTCGATTCGGCATTCAAGAAAAGCTTGGGGAGACCGAAGAAAATAAGCGTCGGTCCTTAAGCTTAGACAAAGCCGTAAATGGGGCCGAGCGGATCGCACTTGCATTGTTCCTTCTCAAACGTCGCAGCCTTAAGACTGAAAAAAACAATGATCCTGAGACCTTGGACGTAAACGACGTTCTCACTGATTGGCAACCCCAAGAGCAGGAGGAACTGATTGGGAAGGCGCTGTTTGACCCAAGCGGCGTTGGGGCAGTTCGCTTTCACCATAGGTCGTCTCAAGAGTACTTAGCCGCCAGAAGGTTGCTCCATCTACGTGAGCAAGGCATGCCAATCCGTGAGTTTTTCGAGCTACTATTCAGCAACATCGGCGGGGAGCAGGTTGTTAAGCCTAGTATGGCGCCGATTACGGCTTGGCTATCGTTGTGGCTTTCAGATGTTCGTCAGCAGGTGTTGGATCTAGAGCCAACTCTTCTCTTTCGACAAGGTTTACCCAGTGTTTTGCCACTCGATTTGAAGGCTGAGATTTTAAGAGCATACGTCAAACAGTATTCGAATAAGGACTGGTGCCGCACAGGAGTTGATGCAGAAAACCTGCGGCGAATTGCAGATAGCAATCTAGCTCCGGTGGTGCGGGAGCTTTGGGTGGAGGGCTACACCGGGCACGACAGCAGAGAGATTTTGTTGGATTTCATTTATGCGGCTCCAATTTCGGAGTGTGCTGATCTCGCACTTGACGCCGCTTTGGATTCAGAAATCGGGCCCGTTCACCAAACCTACGGAGCTTGGGGCGTTCTGGATGGCGGTACGGACGAACAAAAGCAGGTGCTAGCTAACGCGTTGCTGCAAGGTCATTTGTCAGAGCGGGTTACAAGGAACATACTGCCGCGATTGGTCCCGCAGCATATCAGTATATATGAAGCAATTGCTCGTATTGAGGGCATGGTGGAGATTCCAAATTCAGTTCATGGATTGAATTATACGATCTATCAGATTTCAAAGAACGCAGAGGTTTCACGTTCGGATCAGATATCATTGCGTAGTCACCTAGCCGATGCCATTTGGCAAACACGCCGCGCCGATTGCAGAATGTATCAGGCCCATTCAGAAAAAGATCACTATCACGATGGTCTCATTGCTGCGTGCGCTGCATCAATACCTACTACAGGCGAGAATTCCCAAATCTGGGCGCGTGCGGTTGCAATAGCGATGCACTTCGGTGAACGACATGAGAGCATCATCGCAAAAGAGGAGACAGAGGCAGTCTGGGATGCTCTGGGTGAGAACCCCGGCCTTCGCGCGAGCTTATTTTGGGCATGCCTCGAAATGTCGGACGAACTTGAAGGGCACGAGGATGACTGGCCGAGATTCATTCGATCAGTCTCAGAAAGCAGAAGATCAATTCGATTGGGCGCCAGCGACTTAGAATGGCTTCTTCCAGCTATCGAAAACACTGCACCCGAAAACCAGCGAGGCGTTGCGTTTGAGGCAGTTAAGTATTTCTTTGATCTGAGAAATAATGCGGATTTAGCGCAATCGGTTTCGCAGAAAATTCAAGATAAGCCGGAATGGTGTGCATCCTTGCATCATATTTTGAACCCACAGCCGCGCGAGCCAGATGAATACGACCTTAAGTGGCAAGCTCGAGCTGACGAACGCAAGAAGCAGGAAGCAAAGCGTATAGATGATTGGGTAGCTTGGAGGAACGAAGTCCTTGCTGATCCTGACTTCCTGATGGGGGGAGACCGGCGGCTTGGCGTTCTATATGATGCCCATAAGGTGATCAGACAGGGTGTCGAGCGTGACGGGCACTGGGGTCTCTGGGATGGCCAATTAGTTGCCGACACCTTTAGCGAACAGTTCCTCGAACGATACCGGGCGGAATTGTCTAAGTTCTGGCGCGAAACCGAAGTTTTGTTGCCAAGTGAACGCGATGCCAGCGAGCGCAGTACCATCTATAATAAATACCTATTAGCCTTGGCAGGTGTAAAGGCAGAGGCAGAACTTTCGGGTTGGGTATCTCGGCTTACACACGAGGAGGCTATCCAAGCTTCGCGCATCGCTTGTTTGGAACTCAACGGATTTGGCAGCTACTATGTCGAACTCGACAGAACACATCCGGATGCGATGGCACAAGTCATCGTCCAAGAGTGTCTGGCGCAACTGAGCCAGTTGAATGAAACGGGTCGCGCGAGCTTGTTTCATGACATTTTCTATCACGGAACGGACAACATGAAATCTGCCTTTGCAGCTCATGTTGCTCCGCAGCTGAACACTACACCGCTGGATGACATTCCGGGCGTACGCGACGCCTTAGACCACTCTGTCCGTATTGTTTCTACGCATGGCTCGGACGCAGAAAGGCAGGTTGTAACGAATGCGTTGCAGTCCGAATTGGCCAGTGAAGAAGACTGGCCAAGTGGCTTCAAGATTTCCCTACTTGCAACCTTGGATCCTGAAATTGGGTGTCAGGCAATTTTGGATGAAACACGCGATCTGGAGGACAGCTCTCAGCGTTCCGAAGCTGTAGCAATTTTTGCATCCGTGTTTGGCGACAGGCATGACCGGAAAATACCAAATCTGAACTCTGTTTCCGCCGAACGCCGGGTGCCGTTGCTTCGTGATCTCATATTGCGCGCATACCAAGCCGTTCGCCGCGACGAGGACGTTAGCCACGATGGTGTCTTTTCGCCTGGGATACGCGATAACGCCCAAGATGCGCGATCCTTCTTGTTTGATACCTTGCTCGAAGTAAGAAACCCAGCTGTCCTATCGGTACTTCATGAACTCGCCGTCAGGCCAGAATTCTCCCATATGCCTGATCGTCTTCGCCAAATGTCCTATGAGATCGCCGCACAAATCAGCGATGACAAACCTTATCCGCTGCCTGCGTTTCAAGCACTAGACCGTGAGAACGCATTTATTCCCTACGACAACAGGTCATTGTTTGCAGCAATGATGGGGCGGCTCGATGCATTTGAACACGACATCCTGCATGCGGAGGATCGTCCGATTGAAGCGCTACGCTTGTTGGACCGAGAAACAGATTTGCGCTCGTTCATTTCAAATTGGCTTCGAGGGCGAGACCGGGGCGTGTTTGACTTTACGCAAGAGGCAGTGGTCGCGGATGAAAATCGTACGGACTTAAGGCTTCATCCAAAATCCCTGAATGAATATGCAACGGTGGAGCTAAAGCGCGAGACTTGGAGTATTTCTGAGTTTGAAACCGCCCTTCACGATCAACTTGTCGGACAATACCTTCAACACGAAAGATGCAAAGTAGGATGCCTCCTTATTTGCCAGCGAGTCCAAAAGCAGTGGCGAAACCCTGAAGGTGGACCGATGTGGGGACTAGAAGAAGTTGTCATTCATCTTCAAACACAGGCTAATGAATTGATGTCGCAACACCCGGAACTACACCTTTCGATAAAAGGCATCGATTACTCTTAGGTCTTGTTAACAAGCTGACAGGCTCGAATGCCTGTCTTACATGTTGGGTTCCAGGCCGTGCGTCGTCGCTGCCAATAGGCACTTTCCACCCACTCTGCTGGATAAGCCACTTAAACCGCCCACAAAATCTGTGTCCGCTTTGGGCTGATACTAGTAACTCCGCTTAAGTGACATTCGTATCCTCAACGATTGAACCAAGCCGTCGTGTTGTAGAGTTATTTGTCCACAAAAACTTGATCAACCACTTGGAGCTTGACTTAACAGCGCATCGCGCCATCCGATTACTGATGCTACGTAACTTGCTCCTGACAATTGTCGCAATTGCCTCTCTCTCGGCAACTCCTGTCGCGTCTGAGAAAATTGAAGTCGATCTGGAACTGGCCCTTCTTGTCGATGTTTCAAGGTCGATGACTGAGCGAGAACTCGAGATTCAGCGGCAGGGTTACGCCGCAGCTTTGATGTCGGATGAAGTTTTCGCCGCTGTTCAGTCGGGCCCTTTGCAACGGATGGCTTTGACATACGTCGAGTGGGCGGGAACACAAGACGTTATTGTCGACTGGATGCTGTTAGAAACGCGCGCTGATCTGAATGAGTTTGCGGGTGTTCTGACCACGCGCTTCGATCCCGCCTTGCGCCGCACTTCAATCTCTGAGGCCCTGATCTTCGGGGCAAGGATGATCGAATGGAACGAATTCGAAGGTCTGCGTAAAGTTATCGACGTATCTGGCGACGGGCCTAACAATCAGGGTCGCCCGGTTTTGCAAGCCCGTGAGGCGGTATTGTCGAAGTCGATCACCATAAATGGGTTACCGCTGATGACCCGTGAAGGTATGGGGAGTCAGTGGCACCTCGACGATCTTGATGTCTACTACCAGAACTGTGTGACGGGCGGACCTGGTTCATTCGTAATCCCGGTGCTTGACTGGCAAGGCTTTGCGGAGGCCGTACGGCGAAAATTGGTTCTGGAAATTGGGTCAGCGCCAGCAATAGGAGAGGCTATGAAGGCGCAATACATCGCACCCTCAGACTATGACTGTCTGATTGGCGAGAAGATCTGGGAACGGAACCAACAAATCTGGAGCGAACCCTAGAAGCGGCCTTTGCATCAACCACCCGAGGCTCGATACAAAAAGTCAGCAGCAATTTTCTGAGGAAAACTAGTGTTCTGCGCTTTCAATAGAAATGCACAGATGGTGGTAAATCTTCGACACAGTGTGAGTAGACAAACTTATTGACATCGATTTGCACGAACCGAGTGCAATTTGCACGCTTATGGTTAATTCGCAATGTTCTGATGAACTGGCTGGGGTGGTAGGATTCGAACCTACGATACACGGTACCAAAAACCGCTGCCTTACCACTTGGCTACACCCCAACGGTGAGGCGCTATCTACGATTGTTGTTTGGAGGGTTCAAGACCTTTCCCGCAAAAAAATGAGGAAGGTCTGGAAAAAACTTTTGACCCCAAGGTTGGTGCTCAGAGGTGGCTTTTCTCGGGGTCTTTCTTTGGCACTGTGCCGATTGGCATGCAGTGGGTCTGCGGAGGGCCTAAAAACACTTTCTTGATACGCCCACATAGGAAAATGCCGTTAATTTCATATGGCCTACGGGCATTTGAGTGTTACGCTCAACTTCGCAAAGGGACCAACATTGGCAAGATCCCGGATACCCAATCATAGGTGACACATGAAATTTCTACGCACGCCGGACTCTCGATTTGAAGGTCTGGCTGATTATGACTTTCAGCCGAACTACACTTTGGTCGACGATACCGAGGGGAGAGAATTACGAATCCATCATGTGGATGAGGGGCCTACTGATGCCGATCCGGTGTTGATGATGCACGGAGAGCCGAGCTGGTCGTATTTGTATCGCCATATGATTGCGGGGTTTGTGCAGCAGGGGTATCGCGCTGTTGCGCCGGATTTGATTGGGTTTGGCCGATCGGACAAGCCGACGGAACGTAGCGATTATACCTACGCGCGCCACGTCGCCTGGATGGGGGCCTGGCTGCGTCAGGTGGACCTACGCAATATCACGCTGTTCTGCCAGGACTGGGGCGGGTTGATTGGCTTGAGGCTTTGGGCTGAAATGCCCGACAGGTTTGCGCGTGTTGTCGTCGCCAATACCGCGCTGCCGACCGGCGATCAGCCGATGGGAGAGGCTTTTGATAGTTGGCGCAAATTCAGTCAGGAAGTGCCTGTTTTTCCAGCCGGTGGAATTTTGAAGGGTGGAACAGCGAAACCGTTATCAGACGCGGCCATTGCGGCTTATGACGCGCCATATCCCGACGAAAGTTACAAGGCGGGGGCGCGGCAATTCCCGATGCTGGTGCCGGCTTCGCCCGATGATCCCGAGTCGGATGCGAACCGGCGGGCGTGGGGTGTGCTGCGCGGCCTGCAAACGCCCGTCCTGACGGCTTTTGGTGCGGATGACAACGTAATGGCTGGGATTGATGCGGTGTTTCAGCGTCTTTGCCCCGGCGCGGCCGGGCAACCTCATGTGATCTTGCCCAATGCGGGTCATTTTCTGCAAGAGGACGTAGGCCCTGAACTGGTAAAGCTAACCTGCGATTTCATCCAGCGCACGTCCTGAGGTGTGCAGGGTCACTCCCGGACTTCCGAAGGGTCGACCCCCCAAAGGTTCGACTTGAGGGTCCAGCCCTTGTATCCGCCCGCCGAAATTCGGCACCAGTCAATGGTACAGCTTCCAAGTCGGGCGACCACGCCGGATTCGAACTGTGCGCTGACCTGCGAGTTCGGGTCCGGGTTGGCATAAACGGGCAGCATGTCAGATTCGATCAGGACTGTGCGAACGCCAGACAACAACGCATAGTGTACCCAGCCGCCGGCTCCGTCGCGGTCCTGAACCTTCCGCCAGTTTCCATATTCGGCGGTGATCTGCAGGGGCATCCCACGGCGTTTGAAGACCCAGTCGATTCGATGGGTCAGGGACGGGCCGCGACGTACATTGCTTTCGGCGGCTTTCATCGAAACATATCGGGGCAACGGCAGATTGGTCACCTGACCTCGCTTGTCCTGCGCGCTGGCAGCGACTGCGCCAACCAGAACCAGAAATGCGGACAAAACCGCCGTCAAACGGCGCTTTGGGGGTAGAATACCACTCACGGACTGTCTGCTCTTGTGCCTGTTGATCTTGTTTCGAAAAAAGGTCGACTCAATGCCTCGGGGGTTCTTGTGCCCCGCCTTATCCTGCGCCACGATGCCATGGCGCGCGAAGGTTTGCAAAGCAGTGGGAGTGCACAGGTGCCAAGAGAACGTCTGAGTGTTGTCGTAACGCGACGGTTGCCCGAGGCGGTAGAAACCCGGTTGAGCGAATTGTTCGATGTTCAGTTGCGGACCGAGGACACCCCAATGTCCCGAGAAGAACTGGTCGCAGCAGTCCAAAGCGCGGATGTCCTTGTACCGACGGTCACAGACACAATTGACGGCGGATTGCTGGGACAGGCGGGTGAAAACCTGCGCTTGATCGCGAATTATGGGGCAGGGGTCGATAATATCGACGTCGCAACCGCGCGGCAGCGGGGCATTCTTGTCTCGAACACTCCGGGTGTTCTGACAGATGATACCGCCGACATGACCATGGCGCTTATACTTGCCGTCACGCGGCGTATCCCCGAGGGGCTGTCGGTGATGCAAAAAGGTGAGTGGGAGGGCTGGGCCCCGAACGCCCTGTTGGGTGGCCGCATCGGTGGCCGCCGTCTTGGTATTTTGGGCATGGGGCGCATTGGTCAGGCCGTGGCGCGCCGGGCCAGCGCCTTTGGGATGCAGGTTCATTACCACAACCGCCGCAGGCTTCGTCCCGAAACGGAACAAGAGCTTGAAGCGACCTATTGGGAAAGCCTTGATCAGATGGTTGCGCGAATGGACGTCATCTCGATCAACTGCCCATCCACACCGTCCACGTTCCACCTGATGAATGCGCGGCGATTGAAGCTGATGAAACCTTCGGCAGTAATCGTGAACACTTCGCGGGGGGAAGTGCTTGACGAAAACGCGCTGACCCGCCTGATCCGGTCCGGCGATATCGCGGGGGCTGGGTTGGACGTTTACGAACACGGGACGGACGTGAACCCGCGCCTGCGGCAGTTGCCGAATGTTGTCCTGCTGCCGCATATGGGATCGGCCACACTGGAAGGGCGGATCGAGATGGGTGAGAAAGTCATCATCAATATCAAGACGTTCGAAGATGGCCACCGCCCACCGGACCAGGTGGTTCCTGCAATGCTGTAGGAATGTGCGGCAGCCCGCAAATTTATGTTTTTTCAGGAGGACAATATGAAAAGAAGTCTGATTTCAGGGTTGTTCGCGACCGCAATGGCAATTTCCGGCCCTTTGTTCGCACAAGAGACAGCCGACGCTGTTGCCCCCGAAGGTGCCTCCGAAGGGCAGGTTCAAGGTCTGACCGAAGAAGTGATCGCCTCGCTTGAGGCGAAACTGGCTGGCGCGCCGGTTTCTTCGCAGAATTGGATGGTGGCAGCCGCGAACCCGTTGGCCGTTGAAGCCGGGGCCAAGGTATTGCGGGCCGGTGGATCGGCTGCGGATGCGATGGTAGCTGTACAAGTTGTGCTTGGCCTGGTCGAGCCGCAGTCGTCCGGACTGGGCGGTGGGGCGTTTCTTGTTTGGTACGACGCCGCCACTGGCGAACTGACGACACTGGACGGGCGCGAAACCGCGCCGTTGGAGGCAAATCACCGGCTGTTCCAAGATGAAAATGGCGAACCGCTGAAATTCTTTGACGCCGTCGTGGGTGGTTTGTCGGTGGGGACACCGGGTACGCCCGCCTTGCTGGAAGAGGCGCACCGGCGCTGGGGGCGCAGCCCGTGGCCCAGCCTGTTCGCCGATGGGATCGCGCTGGCTGATGAAGGGTTTCTTGTATCTCCGCGTCTGGCCGGCCTTGTGGAAAAAGACGCCGAACGCCTGTCGCGTTTCCCGGCGACCGCTGCGTATTTCCTGCCGGATGGGGCGCCATTGGCACAGGGCCAGCGCCTGATGAACCCCGACTATGCGGACACTCTGCGCGTTCTTGCCAGCGAAGGATCAGCGGGTTTTTACGGGGGCGAGATCGCCGCAGGTATCGTCAACACGGTGCGGAGCGCACCGGGGAATCCGGGGATTTTGTCAGGAATTGACTTGGCGCTGTATCAGGTGATTGAACGCGAACCCGTCTGTGCGGCGTATCGCGCCTATGAGGTGTGCGGAATGGGGCCGCCTTCCTCTGGTGCGCTGACTGTGGGTCAGATTTTGGGCATGCTGGATGGCTATGACCTGGCGGCGATGGGGCCCGAGGATATCAATACGTGGCGACTGATCGGCGACGCCTCGCGTCTGGCTTTTGCGGATCGCGGGCGGTACATGGCGGATCACGACTTTGTCCCGATGCCGACAAAAGGGCTGGTTGATCCGGCCTACTTGTCGGAACGTGGCGCCTTGATGAGCGGCGATGCGGCTCTGATTGATGCAACACCTGGCAACCCCGAATTCGAGCATTCGTCGAATTGGGCGGATGACGTGTCGCTGGAATTGCCGTCGACCTCTCATATCTCGATCGTTGACCAGTATGGGAACGTCCTGTCGATGACCACAACGATCGAAAACGGGTTCGGGTCCCGATTGATGACCAACGGGTTCTTACTGAACAATGAACTGACGGATTTCTCGTTCAAAACCCACAGCAATGGTGTTCCGATCGCGAACCGCCTTGAACCGGGCAAACGCCCCCGTTCGTCGATGAGCCCGACCATCGTAATGCAGGATGGCAAACCGGTTCTGGCCATCGGTTCACCCGGTGGAAGCCGGATTATTGGTTATGTTGCCAAGTCAATCATTGCGTGGGCGGATTGGGGCATGGACGTGCAGCAGGCACTGTCGATGCCCCATCTGGTCAACCGTTTTGGCACCTACGATGTCGAACAGGGCACATCGGCCGAGGGGTTCGTCGATGCGCTGACGACACTGGGATACGAGGTTAATCCACGTGACCTGACCTCGGGCCTGCACGCCATCGAGATCGGGGAAGTTTTGACAGGCGGTGCCGATCCACGCCGCGAAGGGATTGCGCTGGGCGAATAGCCTGGCGTTTAAGAGGGGAACACCATGGCGCAAGCAGTTGCATTGCCGCGGAACGAGGCTGGCATTCAGACGGTCGTTGGCCTTCTGAAGTTTACCTTCGGGGATCGTCTACAAACAGGGCAGGCGATCCGCGAACAGCATGGGCATACTACGACGTGGATTGAAACCCAGTCCCCAGACGCCGTGGTGTTCCCGCATTCGACCGAAGAAGTGTCTGAGATCGTCAGACTTTGCGCCGAACACAAGGTCCCAGTGATCGCCTTTGGCACGGGGACCTCGCTTGAGGGGCATGTGAACGCGCCCGCCGGTGGGATTTCGGTCGACCTGACCCAGATGAACAAGGTGCTGAAAGTCAACGCCAGCGATCTGGATTGTGTCGTGCAGCCCGGCGTAACGCGCGAAGACCTGAACACATTCCTTCGTGATCAGGGGCTGTTCTTTCCCATCGACCCCGGTGCGAATGCCTCGTTGGGGGGGATGGCTGCCACCCGGGCGTCGGGGACCAACGCGGTACGCTATGGGACCATGAAAGACAACATCCTCAGCCTCGAAGCTGTCATGCCCGACGGTCAGATTATTCGTACCGGTCACAGGGCCAAGAAGTCCTCTGCTGGGTATGACCTGACGCGGTTGCTGATCGGTGCTGAGGGAACGCTTGGTATCATTACAGAGATCACGTTGCGTCTTCAGGGTATCCCCGAGGCGATCACCTCGGCGCGGTGTTCCTTCCCAACGGTTGATGCGGCCTGCCAAGCTGTAATGATGACGATCCAGTACGGCGTGCCGGTCGCCCGGATCGAGTTACTGGACGAAATGTCAGTGAAGGCTGCGAATGCCTATTCCAACCTGACCCTGCCGGAAACGCCATTGCTGCTGCTCGAATTTCACGGATCGGAAAGCGGTGCAGTTGAGCAGGCCGAAACCTTTGGTCAGATCGCCGAGGAATTCGGGGGTACAGATTTTGCGGCAACGTCAACGACGGAAGAGCGGAACAAGCTGTGGCAAGCCCGGCACGACATGTATTGGGCGTGTCTGCAACTGCGCCCTGGTGCACGCGGAATCTCGACTGACGTATGCGTACCGATCTCACATCTGGCAGAGTGTGTGACGGCAACGCAGAACCGTGCGAGTGAACTGGGGCTGATGGCCCCTATGGTTGGGCATGTGGGTGATGGAAACTTCCATACGTTGTTGCTGATTGACATGGACAACCCTGACGAAGTGACCAACGCCGAAGGATTTGTGGGCTGGCTCAACGATCTTGCCATCTCGATGGAGGGGACATGTACCGGTGAACACGGAATCGGACAGGGCAAGCGCCCGTATCTTTTGAAAGAACTGGGGCCAGCCGTTGCTTATATGGGCGCCATCAAAAGGGCGTTGGACCCCGATAACATTATGAATCCAGGAAAGATTTTTCCCTCATCGAATTATTGATAACGTTGCGGAAGCGTCGCGCCTAGGACACAAGGATGCCCAAATTCGCCTGTATCAGTTACCGCAACGAGCAGTAATTTTTTCAGGTATTCAAATGGGCGTATTACGGATTGTCGGATTTGCGTTGGTCGTTGTTTTGGTCATTGCCGGGCTCGACTACTATCAGCAGGACAAGAAACGCGCGGATACGTTGTCGGCCAGCGGCTATATCGACACGATCAAAGAGCGATTCGCACTGTTTAACGAAGAGCTTGATGCCGAGCAGATTGAACGCGACCGTAAGCAGCGTTGGCGCGCCGGAAGCGAACCCTATGCCCCGAAATCGGGCGAAGACTGGGTGCGCCGCGCAATTGTGGATCGCGACTATACCCGTGATGCCCGCGAAGGTGTACTTCAAAACGGTATTAGCGAGGCCGCCCGCCCGCTGGCCAAGCAGGTGGCGGTGCGGAAGGTGCAGCAACTGGCTGAAAAGCTGGATCGCACCAGTTGGGTCTATGAAAACGGCACGCATACAATCTGGCTTCAGGTCTCACTGAAAGAGGACGCGCGGTCCAACACCCTGACAGGCAATATCGTGCGATCGGTTGACACGCTGGGCCAAAGCGGTGCCGATTATGCCCCATTCGCAATTGTCGGTGGCGTGGCCTACTTTCAATTCAAGCAGAACAAATACAGCGTGATCACCGTGAATGACCGATCCTTCTGGTCGATGGTCACGGCGGGTATCACGGATCTGGATGCTCCGGTCGAGTTTGACATCTACAAGGGCACGCTTGGCCTTGGTCAGGAGGTCCGGATGCAACTCTATTCCAACGCACCCCCGCATGAGGTTAGAAAGTTTCTGGCGAAGCTGGACTATGACGGTATGAATGCGTTGCTTCGCAAGCCGGTACCCGGTGTCAGCAACGACAGGACCACGAACCCCGAAACCGAGGATGAGCTGGCCATCGAAATGGCAGGCCTTCGTGGTGAGTTCATGAAGCTGCGGGCTGAACTGGCGCGGCTTCGACTTGACAACATCAACGGGCTTTCGCTTGTCGCGAACACCCTGGCTGCGCAATACGGGTTGCCGGGCGATACGTTCGACTTGACCGCAAACAAGATCAAATCAGCGGATGATCTGATCCAAGTTGGTTATCGCACCGGCCTTACCTCTCTTCTGGATGGTGAGGTTCAAAAAGCCGACGCGGAAGGCGGAAACATGTTCGGCCGTCTGTTTGCGTCATTCAAAGGTGGCGATAACCCGCAAGAGGCAAGCAGCAAGGGCGGTGGCTTTCTGGATGGGCTGAAATCCATGTTCCAAAATAGCGAAACCGCGCAGGCGCCCGAGGTCCGCGTCAACAAGGGTGGCGCGGGTCTAGTCAGCAAGTGCGCCACCAAGGACGCCTTCAAGACCTGCACGCTGACTGGCGGCTAAGAGATCGAAACCAGACGCGGAAAAACGACCCCCAGCAATCCGGGGGTCGTTTTTTTTATATCACTGGTCGGATGAATGTCGCGCCGAGCCCCTCAAATGCGCCATATGGTGTCAACTTAATTCAAGGGGAGACGCCCGGTTATGAAAACCCAAGTCAAAGCACTGGTCGTAGGCGGTGGCGCCGTTGGGACCTCGATCGCTTATCATCTGGCCAAAGCGGGCTGGGATGACGTGATGCTGATTGAACGGGACGAGCTGACATCGGGCTCGACCTGGCACGCGGCGGGGCTTCTGCCGCTGTTCAACATGTCTTATGCGACGACTCACATCCACAAGTATTCGGTCGATTTCTACAAGCAGCTTGAAGCAGAAACCGGCCTGAACGCGGGCTTCGCCGTGGTCGGCAACCTGCGCATGGCACAAACGCAAGAGCGTATGGACGAATACATGCTCTATGCCTCAACCGCCGAGACCTGTGACGTCGCATACGAGTGGCTGACACCCGAGCAGATCAAGGAACGCTGGCCGCTGATCGAAACTTCGGACCTGAAAGGTGCGATTTATCATACCGAGGACGGCTACATTAACCCTGCCGACGTAACGCAGGCCATGGCCAAGGGTGCCCGTCAGCGCGGTGTGGACATTGTCCGCAAGATACAGGCCGATGCCTTCCACTGGAACGGCACCCATTGGGAAGTCACCTGCACCAAAATGGTGGAAAAGGGTGGCAATCTGGTCGAGAGCGACGAGCAGGTGGTGATCACCGCTGAACACGTCGTGACCGCTTCGGGCAACCACGCACAGCGTACCGCCAAGATGCTGGGCATCAAGATGCCCGCGATCCCGGTTGAACACACCTTTATCGTCATGGACAAAGACCCTGAGTTGGTCAATTGGCGCGAAGCAGGCAACCCGGAACATCCCGTTGTGCGCGACGCCGACAATGAATCTTATGCCCGTGAAGAGCGTGGTGGCTGGATTCTTGGCATCTACGAGCACGGCGCCCCTGCGCGCTTTGAACACGGTGTGCCGGACAGCTTCCGTGCGGACCTTTTCCCGCTGGATCTGGACCGGATCGCGGATCAATACATGGCGATGGCCGAACGCGTTCCGTCCTGCGCCGAATCCGGCCTGAAAGACGATTTCAACGGTCCGATCTGCTATACCCCCGACGGCAACCCCCTGGTTGGTCCGGCTCCGGGCCTGCGTAACATGTGGCTGGCCGAAGGATTCTCGTTCGGTATCACGGCTGCAGGCGGCACCGGATACTATCTGGCACAGATGATGGTCGATGGCGAAGCCGAGATCGACATGGCCTCGCTGGACCCCAAACGCTACAGCAGCAACTGGATGACCACCGAGTTCGCCGCGCGCAAGAACGAAGAGTGCTATGAGCATGTCTACATCCTGCACCACCCGGATGAAGAGCGTGAAGCCTGCCGTCCTCTGCGCACCGTCCCGGCCTATGACCGCCAGAAAGCGCGCGGCGCTCAGTTCGGTTGGGTTAACGGTTGGGAACGTCCGAACTACTATGGCCCGCTGGATGCGGCAGACAATTTCGACAAAGAAAGCCGCAGCTTCCGCCGCGGTGGCTGGTGGCAGTACGCTGTCGAAGAAGCCAAGGCGATCCGCGAAGGCGTTGGCCTGATCGACGCGTCGGCCTTCACCAAGCATGTCGTCAAAGGTCCCGGTGCCACCCAGTTCCTGGATTGGTTCACCTGCAACAAGCTGCCCAAGGTCGGACGTATCAATCTGACCTATGCGCTGACTTCGCACGGCACCACCCGTACCGAATACACCATCGTCCGCAACGGCGAGAACAGCTACTATATCGTCTCTGCCGGTGCCTGGACCGAGTATGACGCAGACTATCTGCGCAAAGCGGCCGAGGACAAGATGGAGGAGTTCGGCTACATCGAGATCCAGGACGTGACCACTCAGTGGGGCGTCTTCGCCATCGCAGGGCCCAAGTCGCGTGATGTTCTGAAAGAGGTCATCAAGGACGCCGACCCGGAAACCGCGCTGTCCAACAAGCGCTTCCCGTGGCTGTCGGCCCGTCAGATCGAATTGGGCATGTGCCCCGTGAACGCAATCCGCGTGGCCTATACCGGCGAACTGGGTTGGGAATTGCACCACCCGATCGAGATGCAGAACTACCTGTTCGATCTGCTGGAAAAGGCGGGTGAGAAACACGGTATGAAGTTGGTCGGCGCCCGGGCCCAGAACTGGCTGCGTCAGGAAAAATCCTATCGCGCCTTCGGCACTGAACTTGGTCGCGATGCGACCCCGCTTGAGGCTGACTTGCCGCGCTTTGTCGACCTATCCAAGGAATTCTACGGTAAGGCCAAGCTGGAAGAGACCGGCGTACGTGTGAAATGCTGCACCCTGCTGATCGACGGGCCGGAAGATGCTGACCCGTGGGGCCGCGAGGCGCTATATACGCCGGAAGGTGAGCGTGTGGGTCGCCTGACCTCGGGCGGCTATTCCGTGGCCTTCGAGAAATCCATCGGGATGGGTTATGTGACGCCCGGATTGGCGGTTGAAGGCACCAAACTGAAGGTCAAAATTCAGGATAAGCTGTGGGATGCGGTTGTCACCTGTGACAGCCCCTACGATCCGAAAAACGAGACCATCCGTAAGGACGGTTGATCCCGTACGATGTTGTTGGCAGCGCCCAAGAAATGCGCCGCCTGCAGCGGCCCATGCCTCCGGCGGAAGTATTTCTAAACAGAAGAAGCGGGGGCTGGAAAATGATCCAGCCCCCCTGCTTTTGGCAAGGGGGGCCTTCTCCTGTTACGGCCATCGGCGCTTCCGCCTGTACCGCAAGAGATTTTGTGGCCTCAATATGTTAAGAAACCGTTTCTTCTTCTGTTCAAAAATACTTCCGCCGGAGGCAAGCCTGCGTATGCCGGCTTTTTGCGGGTAAAGGCGTTCAGACCGACAATTCGTCAAAACACTCCAGAGCTTTGGCTGCATACATCATCGACGGTCCTCCGCCCATTTGGATGGCCATAGCAAGTACGCCCGAAACCTCTTCTCGGGACGCGCCTGACTTGGCCAAGGCTTCGGTATGCAATGTGATGCAAGGTTCGCAGCGGATAGCGATTGACATACCTAGCGCAATGAATTCCTTAGTCTTGTAGTCAAGCGTTCCGCCTTTTTTGACCGTTTCTCCCAAGGACCCAAACGCGCGTGCTGTTTCGGGGATTGCGGTGTTGAGAGTGCGTAGTCCCTTGCGGGTGTCCGTTAGCTTTTCCTGCCAAGTCATGTCTATCCTCATTCACATATGGTAAGTGGAATGTGAATGAGAATACGTGTTCGAACTTTGATCTTGATCAGGTCTGGGGTTTTTCGGCGACGAAGGCGAGGTTGTTTGCTGGCATGTCGATCAACCCAATAACATTCAGTCCCTGTGCGCAAATTTCCGCCGCGATGTCCTCGTCATTCTTGTAGCCGATTTCGCCGTCTTGCTGCACCAACGCGTCATGGAAACGTTGATCCCCGTCACTGGTGAGAGTCCCCGATCGCATGAACGGCCCATAGAGGACAAAGCGCCCTTCTGGTGACAGGGCAAGTGCGGCCTCTGAGATCAGCGTTTGGGTCTCTCGCCAACTGATCAAGTGGGTCAGGTTGATCAACACGATCAGGTCCTGCCCGGCGAAGTGTTGGTGCCACCCGTCAGACGTCGCGTCCAGTGCAGCGGCGTCCGTGGTATTGGGCAGATCTCGGCAATACGCGTTAATGCTGGCGCGCCGCTCTGGATCGACTTCTGTTGGTTGCCAGTGAAGCTGTGGTAGGCGCTGTGCGAAGGCGCTGACATGCTGTCCGGTGCCGCTGGCTATTTCCAACGCCCGACCTTGGGTGGGTGCCCACCGCACCAAGAGATCGCACAGCACGTCTGAATTACGGGACGCAGCGGGTGCAACTAGCCGTCCATCTTCGCCTTCGGTGGCAACACTGGCATTTGAAGGCAGGTTTCGTTTCCTCATTGGCATAACCTTTCCGGTTTCAGAGCCCGAACACTGGCGTCATCCAATTCGGGCATGTGGCCGGTCGCAAGATCGGCCACCAGCTTCGATGCGGCTGGGGCAGTCTGGAACCCATACCCTCCCTGACCAGCGGACCAGATAAATGTTGGATCTACGGGATCAGGGCCAAGAACCAGCGTGCCGTCAGGCGCAAAGCTGCGCAAACCAGCCCAGTTGGCCTCGACCCGAGTGACAGGTTCGGTAACCATCTCTTCATATCTGGCCAGACCTTCGGCCAGAACCATGTCGTCAGCATACGCATCGTGTGGAGGGACCGGATCAGCCTCGGACGGTGAGACAATCAGTTTCCCGGCATCGGGTTTCGCATACCAGGCCTCCTGTACGCCCAGAAGCATCGGCCATTCGCGCAGGTTGTGACCGGCCGGGGCCGGCAATCGTGCCATCGACCGACGGCGGGGTGAAATGCCGATTGGGGCAATACCAGCCATGATTGCAATTTCATCGACCCACGGGCCTGCTGCATTCACAATATTTCGGGAATCGTAAGTCTGCCCGGCGCTGACAATCCAGTGCCTGTCTTTGTGTATGGCTGTGACCTTGTTTCTGGTCAGGACCTTTCCGCCATTGCTTCGGATGACGCGGGCCAAGTCCTGCAAGAGCCTGTCGGTATCGATAT
This sequence comes from Ruegeria sp. HKCCD7221, assembly GCF_013031225.1. NCBI lineage: Bacteria > Pseudomonadati > Pseudomonadota > Alphaproteobacteria > Rhodobacterales > Roseobacteraceae > Ruegeria > Ruegeria sp. HKCCD7221. The sequence continues at coordinate 79,175 of NZ_WPZE01000008.1, read as the reverse complement.
CAAACGCACCGTCGCTGATCGCGGTAAACCCCACTGAATCAGGGTTCAGGATTGGAACGCGGTCACGGGCTTCTGCAACGGGCAAATCCTGCATGTTCAAATCGACCACATCGCGGGCGAATACGTCTTGCTGGTTTTTTCCTCCGATCAGCATCAGGCCCCTCGGCGTGAGGTATCCACCATTTTCTGAGGCCAGAAACTCTGCACTTGCCTTGTTCAGCGCAACGACCGAGTCAGGACCGTAGCTTTCTTCAAACAACGCCGCTGACCGACCTGAGGCGTGATATCCAAGGGCGTCTTCCGCCTCGAGCACGATGACCTTACCGTGAAGTGACAGCCGCGCGCCTGTGCTGAGACCCGCTATTCCGCCGCCGATGATCAGGAAATCAAGCATTTAACCCCTTTGCGATGCGCATGGCGCTTTGTTTGCGAAAGTGTCCGCGAACTTTAAGCAGGGTTGAATTTGCGCATCAACCCATCCAAACAAGGATCAACCAATTAGAGGAGGGCAGGGTGAGTACCGCAGACCTACACCCAATGGCCACGGGGCATATTCCGTCCTATGTGACACAGGCGGATGGCAGTGACTTTCTTTTGACGTTTATGTTTTTTTTCACGGTTGGGGTCATCATCCTGATTGGTGTGGGCTATTTCACCCTGCACTCGATCCCTGAAAAGATTGCGCATGAATCCAACCACCCTCAGTTTCAGCTAGTGGGCATTCTGGCGCTGCTGGCGCTGTTCACTCATAATGGGCTGTTCTGGGTTGCCGCTATTCTGGTGGCCGGGTTCCAGTTCCCTGACGTTGCAGCACCGCTTAGGGCGATTGCCGATGCGATCCGATCTTTGGGCAAGCCCGAGGCCCAACCTTCCGAGCCGCCCGTGCAGCAGGAGCCGTAAGTCATGCTTGAGACTTTGATGTGCGCGCTGATTACGGTGCTGCCTGACTATTTGTTCCGCCGCTATGTGCAGGGCAAGCGGATCGGTCATGAGATCACGCTGTTCACCATGTGGTATGAGCTGCGCTGGGGCCTGACCACCTGTGCCATTCTGGCGCTGACCGTGATCACCACGCTGTTCTACTTTCACCCGGCCAGCAAAACAGCGGCCTCGTATTTCCGGACGGTGACGATCCTGCCGCAGTTGGGCGGTCGCGTATCCGAGGTTTATGTGACGAATAACCAGCAGGTTGTCGCAGGTCAGCCGATCTTTCGGATCGAGGACTTCACCCAAACCGCCATGGTCGAGGCCGCCCGGGCAGAAATTGCGCAGGTGCAGGCGTCCTTGAAAGTGGCCGAGACTGATCTGGCCGAAGCTGAGGCGGGAATCGCTGGCGCCAAGGCTGCGCTGGATCAGTCGCTGGAGGACCTTGAGCGCAACACCACCCTGCGGGACGAAGGCTCCAGTGCGGTGCGCTTGGCCGAGATTGACCGGCTGGAAAACCTTGTGGCCGAGCGTGAGGCACAATTGGTTGCTGCCCAAGCGCGGCGTGCGGCTGTGGGGCAGCAGATCGAAGAGCTGATCCCGGCGCAAATGGCCAGTGCCACTGCGCAACTGGACGCCGCAATGACCGAGCTGGAAAAGACCGTGATCAACGCGGGCGTCACTGGCCGGGTGGAGCAGTTTGGCTTGCAGGTCGGCGACTACGTCAGTCCGCTATTGCGGCCAGCGGGTATCCTTGTTCCCTCGCAGTCGGGCCATAACCGATTTCAGGCGGCGTTCAACCAAATGTCAGCGCAGGTCATCAAGCCCGGCATGATCGGAGAGCTGGGTTGCATGACCAAACCTTTCACCGTGATCCCCATGGTGGTGGTTCAAGTGCAAGACGTGATCCCTTCGGGCCAAATTCGGCCCACCGACGAATTGCGAGATGTTCAGACAAATACAGTCCCGGGATCTGTTCTGGTTTACATGGAGCCGCTCTACAAAGGCACGGCCGATGACATCTCACCGGGCAGTAATTGCCTTGCGAATGTCTATACCGACAATCACGAACGGCTAGAGCACGAAGAGTTGGACTTTTGGCAATCAGCCGCCCTGCATGTGATCGACACGATCGGAGTGGTCCACGCCGCAGGCCTGCGCCTGCGCTTGATCCTGATGCCGGTGAATACGCTGGTGCTGACGGGGCACTGATTTCAACTTAGTCTGGCCGGGTACACGTTATCCGGCCAGACCGTTGCGGTGCAGCCCCGCAAAAACCTTTTCGTTACGGGCGTCGTCGTAGGGCCGCCAGTCCCGCATCCGGTCGACATAACCCTCGGACAAGCCTTCGCAGGCGGCCAGAGCTTCTTGCGCTTCACCCACGCGGTCCAAGGCGGCAAGGCAGATGGCGCGGCGATACAGCATGTTGGGATCGTTGGGGCGCACATTGACGGCGCGATCTGCCCAGTCCAACGCTTCGATATTTTCACCCGCAACCAGATACATTCGGGCAATTGCCCAGAAATAGAATCCGCGGTCAGGTTCCCGCGGAGACAAGGCCAGAGCCTTGCGTATTTCCTCGACTGCCTGTGGGCCGATACTGGGATCGGCAAGTTCGGACCGGTTGAAATAGGCCAGTTTAGCGCGTGTGAAAAAGGGGTTAAGGCGGATCGCGTATTCCAATTCCTTGAGGCTTAACGCTTTTTCTCCCTGCCAGACATAGGCTGTCGACATCACATAATGCGCAAACGGAGATTTATTTGCTAGCTCCAGCCCCTTTTGCGCAGCGGCCATCCCCTTGTCCAAAACATCCTTTGAGCGTTCGGACGCACCAAACCCATATTCCTTAAGATAGGCCCATCCCAACCCAGCCCAGGCCTCACCATAATCTTCATCCAGTGCCACAGCGGACTGAAACTCAATCTGTGCCGCTTGCAAATCTTCCAGCCCAGGCTTTCTAAGTCCCGACATCCCCCGCAGGTACCTTTCCCATGCCCCCAGATGGTCGGGGCGTTTGCGGCGAATGCGGTCGATCTCGCCCTCGACCAGCTCGGTGTCCAATGCGGTAACGACACGCAGGGTGATGTCGTCCTGAATCTCAAACACATCTTCGAACGGCCGGTCGTATTTCTCGGACCAGAGGGCAAGCCCGGTCGATCCCTCGATATATTCCACCGTCACCCGTACCCGTGGACCCGACCGGCGCAATGTTCCGGTCACAAGGTATTGCGCCCCCAGGACCCTCGCAGCGTCTTCGACACTCAGTTCTGGGTTCAGGGACAGGCTGGACGCGCCCGAAACAACCGGCACTCGACCCATCTGTTGCAGCCCCGAGATGATGTCTTCAGCCAGCCCTTCGGCAAAAAAGGCATGTCCGGGATCGGGGGAGTGATTCTGGAAAGGTAATACCGCAAGGGTCGGCGGCCCGGTTCGGATCGCAGGTTGGGACGGCACGGGCGATATCCCTTCGGCCTGCCAGCGAAACACGGTCAGAGGGCGCGAGATGTTCTTGAGTTGATGTTGACCATCATGTGTCAGGTTTTTTGTCTTACCCTGCGGCAGCGCATCGACAAATGCCTGCGAGGCGGCCAGTCCCCCGGCGTGGCAAAGCCCTTCCAACCGGGCGGCAATATTGACGCCGTCACCCAGAATGTCCTGATCGTCAACGAACACATCCCCAAGATGTGCCCCAATGCGCAGCAGAATGCGCGCGTCCGGTGGCTGCTGCCGGGCCTGGGCTGCGGCCTCGGCCTGAATGCGCATCGCAGCGGTTAGCGCCGCTTCAGGCTCCGGGATTTCGGCCAGAAAGCCGTCGCCCATCGTTTTGACCAATCGCCCCTGATTTTGATCCAACGCGGGCGAAATGATCGCGTTCCGCAGTTCGCGTACAGCGCGCAGGGTTCCGACCTCATCGGTTTCTGTCAGATGGGCGTAGCCCAACACATCCATGGCCAGAATGGCGGCACGTCTTTTGCCGTCTAGAAAATCCTCCATCGGCGATCCCTCGCAAGCCGTGCCTTGGGCTATCTTACGCGGTTTGCGCCGTGAATGCATGACAAGAAAAAAGCCCGCCAAACGAGGCGGGCTTTGTCTCACACTATATACGCGTGGCTTACTGCGGAATTTCGCCCTCCAGCCCTTCGACGTAGAAGTTCATGCCAGCCAGTGTGCCGTCATCGGCGGTTTCGCCGTCCGCCAGCCAGTCGCTGCCGTCCTGCTTTTTGATCGGGCCGGTGAAGGGGTGGTATTCACCAGCAGCCATTGCGGCTTTCAAAGCCAGTGCTTCCTCTTTGACGTCAGCAGGCACCGCGTCGGAGATCTCGCCGATTGCGACCATGCCTTCGCGGATACCATCCCAGGTGTTCGCGCTTTCCCAGGTTCCGTCCATCACGGCCTTGGTCCGGGCGATATAGTAGGGGGCCCAGTCATCAATGATCGAGGATACGCGCGGGAAGGGGGCGTATTCGCTCATGTCAGACGCCTGACCAAAGGTCACAACATTGCCCGCCTCTTGCGCGGCGGCTTGCGGCGCGGTCGAGTCGGTGTGCTGCAGGATCACGTCTGCGCCCTGTTCGATCAGAACGGTGGCGGCGTCAGCTTCTTTTGCCGGGTCGAACCAGGTGTAGGCCCAGACAATCTTGAACTCGACATCCGGGTTCACGGCCTTGGCGTGGAGATAGGCCGAGTTGATGCCGCGGATCACTTCAGGGATCGGGTACGAGCCGATATACCCGATGATGTTCGACTTGGTCATTTTGCCCGCGATGTGACCCTGTACGGCGCGGCCTTCGTAGAAGCGGGCGGAGTAGACCGAGACGTTGGGCGCGGTTTTATAGCCGGTCGCGTGCTCGAACTTCACGTCGGGGAATTTCTTGGCAACGTTGATCGTCGGGTCCATGTAGCCGAACGAAGTGGTAAAGATCAGGTCCGCGCCTTCCAGCGCCATCTGTGTCATTACGCGTTCCGCATCCGGGCCTTCGGGGACGGATTCAACGAAGACGGTTTCAACCTTGTCACCGAATTCCTCTTCAACGGCCAGACGGCCCTTGTTGTGCTCATACGTCCAGCCGCCGTCGCCTACGGGGCCGACATAGACAAAGCCGACCTTGGTTTTGTCTTCGGCCATGGCGCCTGTCGCCAGACCCAGCGCCATTGCCGCGCTTGTCAGAAGTGAAGTGAATTTCATGTAGTTACTCCCCAAGTTGGTTCAGTTGGCCTCTAGTGCGAGGCATGGAAGGTCCGGCCCAGTGAGGCAGGTGCGCTGCTCTTGTCGGCCGAAAGGATCACAAGCACAAGGATCGTGATGATATAGGGCGACATTGCCAGATACTCGACAGGAATGGCAACGCCTGCTGCCTGCAAATTAAGCTGCAACACGGTGATACCGCCGAACAAATAGGCACCCAGCAAAGCGCGCCACGGTTTCCAACTGGCGAAGACCACCAGCGCAAGGGCGATCCAGCCGACACCGGCCGTCATGCCCTCGGTCCATTGCGGCACGCGAATAAGGCTGATGTAAGCGCCACCCAGACCCGCGCAGGCGCCGCCGAACAGGATCGCCATGATACGGATCTTGATGACCTTGTAGCCAAGCGCATGCGCCGCGTCATGGTTTTCACCGACCGCGCGCAGGATCAGGCCGACGCGGGTGTATTTCAGCGTGGCCCAAACCGCCGCAGTCAGAGCAATTCCGACGTAAAGGATCGGGTCGTGCTGGAACAGGATCGGGCCGATAACCGGGATATCGCTGATCAGCGGGATGTGAATATCCCCCATGCTGGGCGGTTTGATCCCCACATAGCTTTGACCCAGAAGGGCGCTGAAACCCAATCCAAACAAGGTGAGCGCAAGGCCACTGGCAACCTGGTTGGCCAACGCAACCTGCGTCAGCAGCACAAACAACAGGGACAGTACCGCGCCGCCGATCGCCGCAGCGATAAAGCCCAGCCAGGGTGATCCGGTCTCGACCGAGATTGCAAAACCGCTGATTGCGCCGACGATCATCATGCCCTCGACACCGAGGTTTAGAACACCTGCTTTTTCGACGACCAGCTCTCCGATCGCGGCCAAAAGCAGGGGGGTTGCGGCCACCATCAAAGAGGCGACCAAGAGGACGGGGTTGATTTCACCAAGGTCCATTACGCTACCTCGCTACGGGCCGCACGGATGCGGTAGTTGGTCAAAAGATCGAAGGCCAGCAGGAAGAACAGAAGCATCCCCTGGAACACCTGAATGGCGGCGGCAGGCAGGCCAAGCTGGGACTGCGCGATTTCACCACCGATATAGGTCAGCGCCATCAGGCCACCGGCCAGCAGGATACCCACCGGGTGCAGACGACCGAGAAAGGCCACAATGATCGCGGTGAAGCCATAGCCGACGTTGAAGTCGATGCTGACCACGCCTGAAGGTCCCGAAACCTCGAACATTCCGGCCAGTCCTGCCAATGCGCCGGAAACGCCCAAGCAAAACAGGATCAGGCGGGCCGGGTTCACGCCTGCGAATTTCGCAGCGCGCGGTGCCTCACCCGTCAGGCGGATGTGAAAGCCCAGCATGTGACGGTTGAGCAGGACATAGGCAAAGATCACGGCGATCAGCGCTGTCACCACACCCCAGTGCATCCCGGACCCGGCGATCAGTTCCGCGTTATGCGCACTGTCATAGGCTTGCAGGTTACGAGATCCGGGAAAGCCGAACCCTTCGGGGTTTTTCAGCAGACCCAGCGAAACCGAGGCCAGCATCTGTTCGGCCACATAGACCAGCATCAGCGAAACAAGGATTTCATTGGTGCCAAAGCGGACCTTCAGAAAGGCAGGGATCATTGCCCAGAGCCAGCCACCGAACGCACCGGCAATCACCATGATCGGAAAGATGTAGAAGGCGTCCAGCGGATAAAAGGCCAGGCCTGCACCTGCGCCAAAGATGGCGCCCATGATGTATTGCCCCTCGGCGCCGATATTCCAGATACCGGCCCGAAAGCCCAGCGACAGGCCAATGGCGATCAGCACCAGCGGCGCACCTTTCACCAGAAGTTGCGGGCGGTAGTAAAAGGCGAACTCACCAAACAGCGGTTCCCAGAAAATGGTACCGATGGCTTCGACCGGGTTTTTGCCCAAAATGGCGAACAGGATGCCGCCGAAAAGCATGGTCGCCACTACCGCGACCAGAGGGGTGGCATAAGACCACGCCTTGGACGGCTGAGGCCGTTTCTCCAACACAATCATCTACTCACACCCCCGTTTTCATCTTTTTCTGTAATACTTTAGACATGGGCTACCTCCATGCCGTGTGCGCCACCCATCATCAGGCCGATTTCGTCTACCGTCAGCCCAGTGGTCGGGCGGGGTGCGCTTAGTCGTCCTTCGTTCAAGGCCGCGAAACTGTCTGAGATTTCCATCAGTTCATCCAGATCCTGACTGATGCAGATGACCGCTGTGCCCTTGGCCGCCAGGTCCAGAATGGCCTGCCGGATCGAGGCCGCCGCCGCCGCGTCCACACCCCAAGTGGGTTGGTTCACGACCAGAACGTCCGGGTTTTGCAGAACTTCGCGTCCGATCACGAATTTCTGCAGGTTCCCGCCCGATAGCGATCGCGCGGCGTTCTCTGGCCCCGGCGTGCGTACGTCGAACGCCTCGATGATCTTTTCCGCAAAGTTCTTGGTGTTGGCCCACTTCAGGAACCCATTGCTTTCCAGTCCTTCGCGGACAGAACCCGTCAGCAGGGCGTTTTCCGTCAGGCTCATGTCCGGTGCGGCCGCGTGGCCCAGACGTTCTTCGGGCGCGGTCAGCACGCCCAGCTTGCGTCGCGCGGTGGGGCCAAGCTTGCCAATCGGTTGGCCGTTGAACTTGATCGCATCAGCTGTTGTCTGGATTTCACCTGACAAAACGCCCAGTAGTTCGTCCTGACCGTTCCCGGCGACACCACCAATGCCCAGAACCTCGCCCTTGCGGACGGTCATGTGTACATTGCGCAGCGCCGTGCCAAACTCGGAAGGCGAGGGCACCGACAATCCGCTTACATCCAGCGCGACGTCGCCAAATTCTCGGCCACCGCGTTCAGGTGTTTGTAGGGTCGAGCCCACCATCATTTCAGCCATGTCACGGGCCGAGGTTTCAGCCGGAACACATTCGCCGACGTTCTTGCCCAGCCGCAGAATCGTGGCGTGATCGCAGAGCGTGCGGATCTCTTCCAGCTTGTGCGAAATATACAGGATCGAGGTGCCCTCGGACCGCAGTTTGTTCAGGGTCTCAAACAGGATCTCGACCTCTTGCGGGGTCAGAACCGATGTGGGTTCGTCCATGATCAGCAGCTTGGGATCCTGCAACAGACAGCGGATGATCTCGACCCGCTGACGTTCGCCCGCCGACAGATCGCCGACGGTGCGAAACGGGTCCAGAGGCAGGCCGTATGTTTCGGACACTTCGCGGATACGCGAGGCCAGATCGCCCATTGGCGGCGGGTTCTCCATCCCCAGCGCAATGTTTTCGGCCACGTTCAACGCGTCAAACAACGAGAAATGCTGGAATACCATCGCGATCCCGTCAGCCCGCGCCGCACGCGGTTCGGGTGGTGCAAAGGGCTGGCCGCGCAGCAGCATCGTGCCGCTGTCGGGTTTCACCAGCCCATAGATCATTTTCACCAGCGTGGATTTGCCCGCGCCATTCTCGCCCAACAGGGCGTGAACTTCGCCTTCGCCGATGTCAAAAGACACCTGATCATTGGCCACGACGCCGGGATAGGCTTTAGTCAGCCCTTGTAAGCTTAGGAGTGGAGTGGTCACGCGCTCAGGTCCTTCTTCAACTGGTTCTGCCGGGCGGGGCGCAGCAATTGTGCTGCGACACCAACGGCGATCATCTGCGGGTGTTTGCCCAGACCGGGGTCACCGATGGGGCAGGTGATCCGGCTGATCCGTTCGGGCGAGTGCCCAAGGGCGGCCAGCCGCGACCGGAATCGCGCCCACTTCGTAGCCGAGCCGATCAGCCCGGCAAAGCCGAAACCGTGCGTCAGCAAACGGTTGCAAAGTTCCAGGTCCAGATTGTGGGAATAAGTCAGAACCAAATGCTCGGCATCACGCGGTGCATGACGGACAAGTTCGGCGGGTTTTGCGGCGGGTACAGCCGTAACAGATGCCGGGATATCGCCGGGAAACCGTTCCGGGCCGGTATCGACCCATGTGATTGCCAGCTCAGGCAGCGGTGACAGAACATCGACCAATGCGCGCCCGACATGGCCAGCGCCCCAAATCCACAGCTTGCGGGTCGGTTTGTGGACGGGCTCAACCATCCAACCGTCAAGAAGGTGGGGCTGTGGAACTGTTCCTTGTCCGCGTACCTGTGCCATCAACCGTTTGACTGACAAGGGCATTTCGGCGCCGGACGCTGAACGTGCGATGATCGTGTCGTCCAGCGCGTTCACTGCATCAAGGTCATAGACCTCGGTCAACAACGAGACTGCTCCACCGCAGCATTGCCCAAGATCGGGACCAAGCGCGTGCTGCGTCAGACGGGACGGCACAGTTTGAGTGCGCGCCGCTTCTGCTGCTTGATATTCCAGCGTGCCACCGCCGATCGTGCCGGATTGCCCGCCCTGCCAGACCAGCATGGCGGCACCGACTTCGCGCGGGGATGACCCCTTGATCGCAGCGATGACGACCCGGGTGACTTTCCCGTGGGTGTTGACCGCCTCCCTCAAAGCCTCAAGGTCAAATCCCATCAGATGTCTCCCTTCATCCGTTGAATGCCATGCCAGACCTGTTCAGCCGTGGCGGGGGCATCCAGCGCGGGATAGCTGTCTCCGCACGCGGCGACCGCATTCGACAGCGCCAGCCATGCCGAGATACCCAGCATGAATGGTGGCTCACCCACCGCTTTCGAGCGATAGATCGTGTCCTCGCGGTTCTCGCCATTCCAAAGCGCTACGTTGAAAATGTCGGGCCGATCCGAACAGGCCGGGATCTTGTAGGTCGAGGGGGCGTGCGTGCGTAGATTGCCCTTACCGTCCCAGACCAGCTCCTCGGTCGTCAGCCATCCCGCGCCCTGCACGTAGCCGCCTTCGACCTGCCCGATGTCCAACGCCGGGTTCAGCGATGCGCCCGCGTCATGCAGGATATCGGTGCGCAGGATGCGGTTCTCACCGGTCAGAGTGTCCACCGCGACCTCGGTGATCGAGGCCCCATATGCGAAGTAGAAAAACGGGCGCCCACGGCCTGCGATCCTGTCCCATTCGATCTTGGGAGTTTTGTAGAACCCCGTGGCGGACAGGCTGATCCGGCCCTGATAGGCCAGCGCCGCAGCCTCGGCAAAGGTATAGCGTTCTTCGCCAACCGAAACGTGGCCATCCGTGAAGGTGACTGTCGACGGATCGGCCTGATGCCGCTCGGCCAGATAGTCAGCCATCCGGTCACGGATCGTGTCGCAGGCGGCTTTGACGGCCATGCCGTTCAGATCACTGCCCGAGGATGCCGCAGTTGCCGATGTATTCGGCACCTTGGCGGTGTCGGTTGCGGTAATCTTGACCATGTCCAGCGGAATCCCGAACCGTGACGCAGCCACTTGCGCGACCTTCTGGAACAGGCCCTGACCCATCTCGGTGCCGCCGTGGTTCAGATGGACCGAGCCGTCCTGATACACATGCACCAACGCGCCCGCCTGATTGAGGTGGGTCAGCGTGAAGGAAATCCCGAACTTCACTGGAGAAAAGGCGATACCCTTCTTGATCACGCTGTTCTCGGCATTCCATTTTTCTATCGCTGCCTTGCGCGCCGCATAGTCACTGGATTTCAGCAACGCTGCGGTCATGCCGTGCAGCTCAAAATCGCTGACTTCCATGCCGTAAGGCGTGGTGTTACCACCAGCGGGAAGAGGGCGCACAGGCGCGTCCCCCATCTCAACAGCGCCGCGGCTGGTCAGGTCTTCATGCGGGTCGGGATGGCCGAGTGGTTTGTCGGCTAGTTCACCTTCGGCCACCTTGTGCGCGGGTTCGTAGTAGTTCCGGCGTCGCAGTTCCACAGGGTCCAATCCAAGCGCGTGCGAGGCGTGATCCATCACGCGTTCGATCCCGACCATACCCTGAGGGCCGCCGAACCCGCGATAGGCGGTGGCGGATTGGGTGTTTGTTTTCAGTCGGTGGCTTTCAATCCGCGCGTTGGGCAACAGATAGGCGTTGTCGGAATGCAGCATCGCGCGGTCCGCCACGGGCAGGGACAAGTCCTGCGCCCAGCCGCAGATGGCGTGGTGCAGGAACGAAACACCCTGAATATGACCATTCTCATCGAACCCGGCTTTGTAGGAGATGCGGAACGCATGGCGCTTGCCGGTGATGATCATGTCATCATCGCGGTCATAGCGCATCTTGCACGCCTTACCCGTCGCTCGCGCGGCCACGGCGCAGGCGACGGCCAGAGCGTTGCCCTGACTTTCCTTGCCGCCAAAACCGCCACCCATCCGGCGGGTTTCCACGCGAACAGCGTGCATCGGAACGCCCAAAGCGTCGGCTACCTTGTGCTGAATCTCGGTCGGGTGCTGGGTCGAGCTGTGGACCAGCATGTCCGCGCCCTCGTTCGGCACGGCAAGTGCCGCCTGACCTTCCAGATAGAAATGCTCCTGCCCGCCAAGTTCAAACGACCCTTCGATTACATGAGCCGCGTCCGCAATGGCCGCACCCGCGTCGCCCTTGGCGTAAATGCGCGGACCGTCCTCGAACCGGCTGTCGGCGGCCAGTGCATCTTCGATTGTAAGGATCGGAGTTTCCTCGTCATAGTCGATCTTGCCCAGACGCGCGGCCTTTCGCGCGGCCATATGGCTGGTAGCGACGACCAGAAACACCGGCTGACCAACATAGTGAACGGTACCGTCCGACAGCAGCGGTTCATCATGAATTGAAGGTGAGACATCGTTGGCAAAAGGCAGGTCATCAGCCGTCATGACCATGACAACCCCATCAGCCGCTTTTACAGCCGACAGGTCCATGCCTGATATCTTGCCCTTGGCGATCGGGCTGAGGCCAAAGGCCAGGTGCAGGCTGCCCTTGGGTGTGGGGATGTCGTCAACGTACCGCGCAGAGCCAGAAACATGCAGTGGGGCTGCGTCGTGGGGGAGGGGTTTGGTCACGCTCATGCCGACACCTCCAACACGTTGGTCACTTCGCCCTGATCTTCGAGGAAATAGCGCTCGAGCATCGCTTTAGCGGTTTCCAGACGATAAGTGGCCGAGGCGCGCATGTCCGTGAGTGGTTGGTAGTCGTCGGCAAAGGCAGGCAGCGCGGCCTGAATGGTCGCAGCGGTCCATTGTTTACCGATCAATGCGGCCTCGACATGGGTTGCCCGTTTCGGCGTGCCCGCCATTCCGCCAAACGCGATCCGCGCTTGGGTTACGGTGCCCTCTGAAATGGTGATATTGAAACATCCGCAGACGGCCGAGATATCCTGATCGAACCGCTTGCTGAGCTTGTATGCCTTCAAGCGGTCCGCCTGTCGCGGGAAGCTGACGGCCTCAACGAATTCTCCGGGTGCGCGGTCTTGTTTGCCGTAGTCGATGAAGAAGTCTTCCAGCGGCATCGAGCGTCGCTCGTCGCCTTTGCGCAGATGCAAAGTTGCGCCAAGGGCAATCAAGGCAGGCGGGTTGTCCCCGATGGGCGACCCGTTGGCGATGTTGCCGCCCAAGGTCGCGGCGTGGCGGACCTGTACGCTGGCATAACGACGGATCATCTCGGCGTAAGAGGGGTGGAGGTCGCTCAGAGCCGCGCCCATCCGGTTCATGTCGACCATGGCGCCGAAACGAATTTCTTCGTCGGTGATCGTGATCTGTTTCAAGTCTTCGCAGCGGCTAAGGAAAATCACCGGGTCGAGATCACGCAGTTGTTTGGTAACCCAAAGGCCCACATCCGTGGCCCCGGCGACCAACGTCGCATCGGGGTATTGCGCATAAAGCTCTGCCAGTTCGTCGGCGGAGTTGGGGAGGTAGGGGGGCTCTGCCCCCCGGCCTGCGGCCTCCCCCCGAAGTATTTTTGAACAAGAGAAAGTTTGGTCGCCGGTGATCCATTCCGGGACGGGGTGTTGTTCGGCGGCCTCGGCTGCGCGGATGATCGGGGCATAGCCGGTGCAGCGGCAGAGGTTGCCAGCAAGCTGCGTATCGTGGTCGGTTGTGCCATTTGCGTGGCTTGCGACCATCGACATCACAAAACCGGGGGTGCAAAAGCCGCATTGCGATCCGTGCAAGTCGACCATGGCCTGTTGCACCGGGTGGGCGTCACCATTTGGGCTGCTGGCGCCTTCGACAGTGCGTACCGCTTTGCCATGCAGTTGCGGGAGGAACAGGATACAGGAGTTCAGCGCCTTCGCGCCGCCCTCATCCGTGACCATGACGGTGCAGGCCCCGCAATCGCCTTCGTTGCAGCCCTCTTTGGTGCCGGTCAGGCCGCGATCGTCGCGCAGCCAGTCCAGCAAGGTGGCCGCCGGATCAACATCCGACAGCTCCACTGTCTCTCCGTTCAGAAGAAACGTGATATCCATTCGTGAAACCCGTCGCCTTACCCGGTTGCGCCCTTGGGTGCCCTCCTTCGATGCGACGTAGAAAGAGTGGCGGGCGGATAGCTTGCCGTCAGATGTTAGAAACAGCGTGCCTTATCTGGCAAGAAAAACTGCCTGTGATATGTACCATTGACCGTATCTGATGGAGAATCTTTTGGTCTCGATGCCAATTAGTCATTTGTTATTAAACATATTTTTGAAGTGGCAGCGCGGCCATTCCCGAAGCACCTTCTGGAAAAGCCGAATAATAGACGCCGATTTTTTAGGCATTGAAAGGGTGCGGTTCGCGCTTTTGCCGGGCCGCAGGCTGGGATAGCGTAGCGGTCATGAGTAGTACCCCTCGATTCATTCACCTCCGCGTTCACACCGAATATTCCCTGCTGGAAGGCGCTGTGCGGCTGAAAAAGCTGCCGGGTCTGTGTGAAAAGATGGAGATGCCCGCCGTCGCTGTTACTGACACCAACAGCATGTTCTCAGCTTTGGAGTTTTCCGTAACAGCCAGTGGCGCGGGTGTGCAGCCGATCATGGGGTGTCAGGTTGATCTGACATATGTTCAGGTGCAGCCCGGCGAAAAGCCCAAAGCACCCGCGCCACTGGTGTTGTTGGCGCAGTCTGAGGTTGGTTATGAAAACCTGATGAAGCTCAGTTCATGCTTATACGTGGACAAGGGCGGGCAGTTGCCGCAGGTCACGTTGGAGGAATTGGCGGATCGGTCAGATGGCTTGATCTGCCTGTCCGGCGGCCCGGATGGGCCAGTTGGTATGTTGCTGCAACAGGGGCAGCGCCCGGCGGCGGAGGCCTTGGTGGATCGGCTTGCCGGTATGTTCCCGGATCGCCTTTATATTGAATTGCAACGCCATCCTGGTGAGGGTGGACAGCCCGAGGCAGAACGCCTGACCGAGCGTGGTCATGTCGAGATGGCCTATGCCAAGAACTTGCCTTTGGTCGCCACCAATGATGTCTATTTCCCGACATCAGATATGTATGAGGCGCATGATGCGCTGATCTGTATCTCGGAGGGTGCGTATGTCGATCAGCAGGACGGTCGCCGCCGCCTGACAGCGCAGCACTATTTCAAGTCGCAGCAAGAGATGACGACGTTGTTCGCTGATCTGCCCGAGGCGCTTGAAAACACGGTTGAAATAGCGCGACGTTGCGCCTTCATGGCCTATCGCCGCGATCCGATCTTGCCCAAATTTGCCGATGACGAGGTGGCCGAGCTGCGCCGTATCGCCAACGAGGGGTTGCAGAAACGTCTGGCAGTGATCCCGCATGCGGTGACGCCCGAGGAATATCAGGAACGGCTGGATTTCGAACTTGGCATCATTGAAGGGATGGGGTTCCCCGGCTACTTCCTGATCGTTGCGGATTTCATCCAATGGGCCAAGGACCACGACATTCCCGTCGGGCCGGGGCGGGGGTCTGGCGCGGGTTCGTTGGTGGCATATGCACTTACGATTACCGACCTTGATCCGCTGCGCTACAGCTTGCTGTTTGAACGGTTCCTGAACCCCGAGCGGGTCTCGATGCCCGACTTTGATATCGACTTCTGCATGGATCGCCGCGAAGAAGTGATCCGCTATGTTCAGCAGAAATACGGGCGCGACAAGGTGGGGCAGATCATCACCTTTGGTGCGTTGCTGTCCAAGGCTGCCGTGCGCGATATCGGGCGAGTGCTGCAGATGCCTTATGGGCAGGTGGATCGCCTGTCGAAGATGATCCCGGTCGAAGGGGTCAAACCCGTCTCCATCGAAAAGGCGCTGAAAGACGAACCCCGTCTGCGTGAAGAAGCGCGCAACGAGGAAGTCGTGGACCGGCTGCTAACCTATGGCCAACAGGTCGAGGGGCTGCTGCGGAACGCCTCGACTCATGCGGCGGGGGTTGTGATCGGGGATCGGCCTTTGGACGCGCTGGTGCCTCTGTATCAGGATCCGCGCTCGGACATGCCCGCAACCCAGTTCAACATGAAATGGGTTGAACAGGCCGGGCTGGTGAAATTCGATTTTCTGGGTCTGAAAACGCTGACGGTGATCCAGAACGCGATGGACATCATCTTCAAATCCGGGCGACCCCTGCATATCGCCGCCGATGGCACCGAGCTTTACGAACCGGCAGAGGGGGCCGAGAACCAGATCAACGCCATCCCGCTGGATGATGAGGCGACATATAAGCTCTATTCTGCGGCCAAGACAGTGGCGGTGTTCCAGGTGGAATCCTCGGGCATGATGGATGCGCTCAAGCGCATGAAACCCACTTGTATCGAGGATATCGTGGCCCTTGTGGCGCTGTACCGCCCCGGCCCGATGGAGAACATCCCGACCTATTGCGAGGTCAAGAACGGGCAGCGGAAAATCGAATCCGTGCATCCGCTGATTGACCACATCCTTGAGGAAACGCAGGGCATCATCGTTTATCAGGAGCAGGTTATGCAGATCGCTCAGGTCATGGCGGGGTACAGCCTTGGCGGCGCGGACCTGCTGCGCCGCGCGATGGGTAAAAAGATCAAAGAGGCGATGGACGCCGAACGCCCCAAGTTTGAAAAGGGTGCGGGTGAAAACGGCGTGGACGCCAAGAAAGCCTCCGAGGTTTTCGACCTGCTGGAGAAATTCGCCAACTACGGCTTCAACAAGTCCCACGCCGCGGCCTATGCGGTGGTCAGCTATCAGACCGGCTGGCTGAAAGCGAACCACCCGGTCGAGTTCATGGCCGGTGTCATGAACTGCGATATCCACCTGACCGACAAGCTGGCTGTTTATTTTGAAGAAGTCCGCAAGGGGCTGGAACTGCCCTATGTGCCGCCCTGCGTGAACCGGTCCTTGGCGACGTTCGACGTGGTTGAAGGGCATCTGGTCTATGCGTTGGGCGCGCTGAAAAACGTGGGCGTTGAGGCGATGAACCTTGTGGTCGATGGACGTCGCGCCGGAGGAGCGCAGGATGAAACGAGCGATAAGCCTTTCGTGAACCTGTTCGATTTTGCCCGCCGGGTGGATTTGAAAAAGGTCGGTAAACGCCCACTTGAGATGATGGCACGGGCGGGGGCGTTTGATCAGCTCGACAAGAACCGCCGCCGCGTGTTCGAAAGCCTTGAGCAATTGGTGCAGTATTCAGCCGCGATCCATGATCAGAAGAATTCAAACCAGGTGTCCCTGTTCGGCGAGGCCGGGGATGATCTGCCTGAGCCGCGCCTGTCCACGACGCCGGACTGGTTGCCAGCCGAACGTCTGAGCGAAGAATTCAAGGCTATCGGGTTTTACCTGTCGGGCCATCCGTTGGACGACTACATGCCCGCATTGAAGCGTAAACAAGTGATGACGCTGGATGAGGTAACGGAAAAGGCGCGCTCTGGCCCGTTTATTGCGAAAATGGCAGGCGTGGTCGCCGGGCGGCAAGAAAGGAAATCCGCCAAAGGCAATCGGTTCGCCTTTGCGCAATTGTCTGACCCAACGGGCGCGTATGAGGTGACGCTATTCTCAGAAACGCTTGAGAAGTCGCGGGAATATCTGGAAACTGGCGCACAGGTGGTTTTGACCGCCGAAGCCACAATGGAGGCTGATCAGTTGAAGTTGCTGGGTCGGTCAGTCGGCCCGGTAGATACGGTCGTGGCCGATGCAGGTGCGACCGGTCTGCGCATTTTTGTGGACGAAGAACAAGCCCTGCCCACCGTGGCCAAAGTGCTGGAGGATGCGGCGGGTGCTGCCAAAAACGCCGCGCGCGGGCCGATCCAATTGTTGTTGATGGCCCCCGGCCTGCCAGGTGAGGTCGAGATGGAACTGGGACATGATTTTCCGATCAACCCGCAGATCAAGGGGGCAATCAAATCTCTGGACGGTGTCATGTCGGTTGAGGAAATCTGAAAACCCACGGTTCATTGCCAGAAGACGCCCGTCGGGGTAGGCTGGAATTCTGTTGAAATTCATTTGGGTTAAGTCGCGGGAGGACGCCAAATGGGAAATTCCAGGCTGTATTTCAAAATATGGGTGGTCGCGGTTGCAACCTCGCTGGTTCTGATGCCGGCGACACAGGCGCTCGCGGACAAGAAAAAGGAAGAAGACGCGATCAAGGGCGCTTTGATAGGCGCAGGGGTCGGAGCTTTGGTCGGTGACGGCAAAGGTGCGGCGGCTGGCGCGGTTGTCGGGGCCATAATCGGTGCCAACAAGTAGTATCCGGACCTGTCGGACCGAGTGCAAAAGCTAAATTCGAAAGGACTTGATATGCGTTTTCACGTATTCACGCTGGTTTCAGCCGCTGCGTTTTTGGCGGTGCCTATGGCAGCTAAGGCCGACGACGAAGCTGATCAGATGAAGCAGGACGCTTTGCCGTTGATGTATCACACCTGCGCCTCGGTCATTGAAGAGGCGGACGGGAATGACGAATATGTTCTGGATGTCGTCGGCAAGATGACGGCTTTGTCGCTGTATAATCGGCAGATCGACATTGAGGCATATGCGGCGTCCGACGAAGACAAGGCCAAACTACGCGAAACCTTTCTGGCCGCGCTGACCGAAGGATGTGATGGTGACGAGGACGCGCTGTTGGGTGGTGTGGTCGATTCAGCGGTGAAAAAGACCTTGGGATTGTAAGTCTTCAGTAATGCGGCGGGCGTTCGTCGCCAAAGACGACACCGCCGGACCCTTCTTGTGCCCGTTCAGCCTCGCGTTGCAATAGCATCTCGACGCGTCGGGTCAGGCGGTCGATCTCGGATTGCTGGGCCGTGACGACTGCGTTCAGATCTTCGACCGTGTGGGTCAGGTGGGCGATCTGTTCTTCCAGATGCTGCATGGGGATCTCCTTTGGGCGTGGTCATAGCGGCACGGGCGGACCAAGACCAGCGAAAGCGCGCCTTGCCCCGATGCGGGGCATGGGATAGACCGCGCGCGGAACACTAAACGCCCAAGGACGCCCCACATGGCCAAGCCCAAGAAACAGCCCCGCCCCAAGGCCGTAACGCCGAAAGGGTTCCGCGACTATTTCGGCCAGGAAGTCTCGCAGCGCGCGCAGATGCTGCAGACGATTGCGGACGTCTATCATCGTTATGGGTTTGACGCGCTAGAAAGCAGCGCCGTGGAAACGGTCGAGGCGCTGGGCAAGTTTCTGCCCGACGTGGACCGTCCGAATGAGGGCGTGTTTGCGTGGCAGGAATTTGACGAGGGCGGAAATGGCGACTGGATGGCCCTGCGCTATGACCTGACAGCACCCTTGGCCCGTGTCTATGCGCAGCACCGCAACGACCTGCCGACGCCCTATCGCCGCTATGCGATGGGTCCGGTCTGGCGCAACGAAAAGCCGGGGCCGGGGCGATATCGTCAGTTTTATCAATGCGATGCGGATACAGTTGGCACGGCGTCGATGGCCGCCGACGCCGAGATATGCGCGATGCTGTCCGATACGTTGGAGACCGTGGGAATTCCGCGAGGCGACTATCTGGTGCGGGTGAATAACCGCAAGGTTTTGAATGGCGTGCTTGAGGCGATGGGGCTGGGCGAAGACGCCGCTGCCCGCGACAATGTCCTGCGCACCATCGACAAGTTCGACAAGGTTGGCGAGGCCGGCGTGCGTGAACTGCTGACCAAGGGCCGTCTGGATGCCTCGGGCGCGTTCATCGACGGTGTCGGCCTCATCGACGATCAGGCCGAGCCGGTAATTGCCTTCCTGACCTCCAAGGCTGTGGATGCCGCCGGAACGCTGGCGAACCTGCGCGCTGCTGTAGGTGACAGCAAGATCGGTGCAGATGGGATTGCCGAACTGGAACAGATCGGCGCCTTGTTGGATGCGGGCGGCTACGGTTCGGACCGGATCGAGATTGACCCCTCGGTCGTGCGTGGACTGGGCTATTACACCGGCCCGGTCTATGAGGCCGAGCTGACTTTTGAAATATTCGATGAGAAGGGCCGTAAGCGGCAGTTCGGGTCGGTTGCCGGGGGCGGTCGCTATGATGATCTGGTCAAGCGGTTCACCGGGCAGGAGGTTCCTGCGACCGGCGTGTCCATCGGAGTTGACCGTCTGCTGGCGGCCCTACGCGAAAAGGGCCGGATTGCGGCGCAAGCCAGCGGCCCCGTCGTTGTCACGGTAATGGACCGCGACCGTATGGCTGATTATCAAGCTATGGTGGCCGAGCTGCGCAACGCCGGCATCCGGGCCGAGGTTTATCTGGGCAACCCCAAGAACTTTGGCAATCAGCTGAAATATGCGGATAAGCGGAACTCACCCATCGCGGTGATCGAAGGTGGCGATGAAAAAGCCAACGGGATCGTGCAGATCAAGGACTTGATCCTTGGGGCCAAGATCGCCGAAAGCGCCACGCTTGAGGAATGGAAAGAACGCCCCAGCCAGTTCGAAGTGCCGCGCGGCGAGCTGGTCGCCAAGGTGCGCGAAATTCTGGACAGTCAGGACTGACCCGTGGCCAACCGTTCCCAGATACAAGCCCGCGCCGCGATGATGCGCGTCAGGTTCGAGGCGGCAGGCGCGCAGGTCGTGGACCCTCCGCTGCTGCAACCTGCGGACACACTGCTGGACCTTTATGGCGAGGATATCCGCGCGCGCGCCTATGTGACCTCGGACGCGTTGCGGGGCGAGCAGATGCTGCGTCCGGACTTCACCCTGCCCGTGGTGCAGATGCATATGTCAGACGGGGCCGAGCCAGCGCGCTATACCTATTCCGGTGAGGTTTTTCGCCGTCAGGAGCACGACCCGGACCGTTCGAATGAATATATTCAGGTCGGGTACGAGGTATTCGACCGCAACGACCCCGCAGGCGCGGATGCGGAAGTTTTCTCGTTATTTGCGCTGCAATTGCGTGGCTTGCCGTTGCGAGCGGCGACCGGGGATATCGGTATCCTGACCGCCGCCGTTGCGGGTCTGAAAACCACCGACCGCCGTAAAGCCGCGCTGATGCGGCACCTGTGGCGGCCTCGCCGCTTCCGCGTTCTTTTGGATCGCTTCGCTGGTCGCAAGCCCGGCCCGGAAGGGCGTGACACTCTGCTGGATGCCAAAGACCCACTTGCCATTGAAGCGCCTATGATCGGCAAACGCCGCGCCGCCGAGATCGAGGCGCGGATCGCCGCGCTGCGCGAAGATCGCGATACGCCTCCGATTTCGGATAACGAATTGGTCGGGCTGGAAACCCTGTTGAACGTGCGCGAAACGATGCCCTTCGCACTGGAGCAATTGCGAGATGTGGCGGTGGATTTACCGCAGATCACCCCGGCGTTGGACAGGCTCGAGGCGCGGGTCGCGTCGCTGCAGGCGCGTGGCGTGGATGTGGAGCGGCTGGATTTCGAAGCCGCCTATGGCCGCACGTCGATGGAATATTACGACGGCTTTGTTTTCGGCTTTTACGCCGAAGGTCGCCCCGACCTGCCGCCCGTTGCAACTGGCGGGCGCTATGACGCGCTGACCCGGCAGTTGGGGAACGGGGCCGAAATTCCGGCCGTAGGTGGCGTCATTCGCCCTGACCTGATGCTTGAAATCGAGGAGGCCGCGCAATGAGTTTGAAACTGGGCGTGCCCTCGAAGGGCCGGTTGATGGACAAGACCTTTGGCTGGTTCGAAAAGCGCGGCATCACCCTGTCGCGCAGCGGATCGGACCGGGAATACGCGGGTAAAGTCGATGGGATCGACGGTGTTTCACTGATCCTGCTATCCGCAGGGGAAATCCCGCGCGAACTGGCCGCTGGGCGCATTCATCTGGGTGTGACCGGTATTGATCTGGTGCATGAGAAACTGCCGCGCTGGGAACAGCAGGTCGAACAGATATCACAGCTTGGTTTTGGCAAAGCGGACCTGATCATCGCGACCCCCGCCTGTTGGGTGGACGTGGATACACTGGACGATCTGGATGCGGCGGCGGCAGCCTTCCGAAAAACTCATGGTCACCGGCTGCGGATTGCGACCAAGTATCACCGGCTGGTGCGGGAATTCCTGACGGATGCGGGCGTGGCGGATTATACGCTGGTCGACAGTCAGGGCGCGACCGAAGGCACCGTGATGAACGAAACCGCCGAGGCGATTGCTGACATCACCTCGACCGGGGAAACCCTGCGCGCGAACCACCTGAAAATCCTGACCGACGGGCTAATCCTGCAATCGCAGGCAACGCTATGGCGCAGCCGTGTGGCCAAATATGAGGCTGAGGACAAAGCCGTTCTATCCGAACTGCTGGACCGCCTTAGCTAAAGCAACCCGATATCCGCCAATGCGCGGTTCAGATCGTCGGGCAGGGCGTCGTCTTGCTCGCGGCCCTTGGGCAGATCGGCCGGAGTATCCTCGGGTTTCAGATAGCGCCAGCCTTGAAAGGGGCGCTTCAGGGCGTTCTGGGTGCGGTGTACTTCGGCGTCCAGTACGATCGCGCAACGACGGATGCCGTCCTCGCCCCGAACCTCGTCCAATCGCAAGATGCGCTGGCGGCATTGGATCACGCCTTTGATCACCCAATAGATTGATCCGCCGTTCAGAATCTCGGTCTCGCGTTTGGGCCACATGCGGGTGACATGGCGCGGGCAGCCGTCCTCATAGAGCGGTTTACGGCTGTCCTGCCACGCCATCAACGTATCGACGCTTTCCGATCCGACCGAAAGTTTGATGAGGTTTACGTACTTATCCACAGCTTTCCCACAGAGTCGTCCCAAGGCCCACCCCTATATTGTAGCTTGCATGGCGATGCTATCAAGGTGTTGTGGTTTTGTTGTGATTTGAGGTAGTCTGGATACCTCTTTCAGGACAGGGAATCACCAATGAGCCGCTTTGCCGCCCCCATCGCCGAGCAGATCTGGGACATGAAATACCGCTTCAAGCAGGCGGATGGCACACCTATTGACCAAACCGTCGAGGATAGCTGGCGGCGCATCGCCCGCGATCTGGCACGTGTGGAAAAAGACGCGGCCCATTGGGAGGACAAGTTCTTTGAGGCGCTGGAGGATTTCAAATACCTCCCCGCCGGACGCATCACCGCGGGCGCCGGGACCGCGCGTCAGGTAACGCTGTTCAACTGTTTTGTCATGGGCACTATTCCCGACAGTATGGGCGGCATTTTCGATATGCTGAAAGAGGCCGCACTGACGATGCAGCAGGGCGGGGGGATCGGTTACGATTTCTCAACCATCCGACCACGCGGCGCGGATGTGCATGGGGTAGCTGCGGATGCCTCTGGCCCGCTGTCGTTCATGGATGTGTGGGACGCGATGTGCCGCACCATCATGTCTGCGGGTTCGCGCCGTGGGGCGATGATGGCGACCATGCGCTGCGATCACCCGGACATCGAACAGTTCATCACCGCCAAATCCGACCCCGCCCGTTTGCGCATGTTCAACATGTCGGTTCTTGTGACAGACCCGTTCATGGAGGCGGTCAAGGCCGACGGACCGTGGGAATTGGTCTTTGGCGGAAAGGTCTATCAAACGGTGCAAGCGCGTGATCTGTGGAACAAGATCATGCAGGCCACCTATGATTATGCCGAGCCGGGCGTGATCTTCATTGACCGCATCAATCAGGCCAACAACCTCAGCTATGTGGAAACCATTGCTGCGACGAACCCCTGTGGTGAGCAGCCCCTGCCGCCATATGGCGCGTGTCTGCTGGGCTCGATCAACCTTGCGCGGCTGGTGGCGGAACCTTTCGAGGACGCCGCCCATCTGGATGAGGCTGCATTGCAGGAACTGGTCGCCACAGCCGTCCGTATGATGGACAACGTGGTGGATGCGTCGAAATTCCCGTTGATCGAACAAGAAGCCGAGGCGCAGGACAAGCGCCGCATCGGGCTGGGTGTGACCGGGCTGGCCGACGCGCTGCTGATGTTGGGTCTGCGCTATGGCTCGGACGAGGCGGCGCGTCAGACCGAACGTTGGTTGCACGCGATCGCCCGCGCCGCGTATCTGGCGTCGGTCGATTTGGCGAAGGAAAAAGGGGCGTTCCCTTTGTTCGACGCCGAGAAATATCTGGCCAGCGGCACGATGCAGCAGATGGATGAGGATGTACGCGATGCCATTCGCGAACACGGCATTCGTAACGCTTTGCTGACCTCGATCGCGCCGACGGGGACGATATCGCTTTATGCGGGTAACGTATCTTCGGGGATCGAGCCGGTCTTTGCCTATGCCTATACTCGCAAGGTGCTGCAGAAAGATGGCTCGCGCACCGAAGAAGAGGTCGTGGATTATGCCGTGCAGATGTGGCGCGACAAGTTCGGCGATACCGCCCTGCCCGATTATTTCGTGAACGCGCAGACGCTGTCCCCTTCGGATCACGTCAAAATGCAGGCGGCGGCGCAGAAATGGATCGACAGCTCGATTTCCAAGACGATCAACTGCCCCGAAGACATCAGCTTTGACGCGTTCAAAGACGTCTACATGCAGGCCTGGGATCAAGGCTGCAAAGGCTGCACGACCTATCGTCCAAATGATGTGACCGGATCGGTCCTGACGGTTTCTGAAAGCGCGGACAAGGTCCCGGGCGAGAGCGCCGACGCGCCGCACGAGGTTGATGGCGGCGACGTGATCTACATGTCCGAACCGCTGGACCGGCCGCAATCGCTGGAGGGGTCGACCTACAAGCTGAAATGGCCCGATAGCGAGCACGCGATCTACCTGACCATCAACGATATCGTGATTGGTGGGCGTCGTCGTCCGTTCGAGGTGTTCATCAACTCGAAAAACATGGAGCACTACGCCTGGACGCTGGCACTGACCCGGATGATCTCGGCCGTGTTCCGGCGTGGTGGTGATGTGTCATTCGTGGTGGAAGAGCTGAAGGCCGTGTTCGACCCGCGCGGCGGGGCCTGGGTTCAGGGCAAGTACATCCCGTCGATCCTTGCTGCGATTGGTGGCGTCATCGAACAACACCTTATCAACATCGGATTTCTGGAAGGCGAGGGAATGGGCCTCAAGTCCGACCCGCAGGCGCAAGTGGTGAACATGGATGGGCCACGCGGCAAGGCGTGCCCGTCTTGCGGGCAGTTCGATATGGTAATGATCGAGGGCTGTATGACATGCCGAAGCTGCGGGCATTCCAAATGCGGCTAAACGATCAGTTATAAGGTGGCTATAATGACCCTTTCGCCGGCGGGATAGTTTCCCGCTGGCGTCCAAAAGTTGAATCTCTTTAGCCACATTTTTGTTAACAGTATATTAACGTCTCTTTTCTGCCAGGTTCTTCGCTGATAAGAACGACCACGTGAGCAGTGACGTGTTGAAGGGTGCGGGCGGTACAAAATGAGAGCCGGACAAAGCGGTCGTGTAGTCATCCAATGGAAGCAGACGGAACTCGATGGGCTCGAGGCCGCACCTCTTTCGTTTCTGAACATCGGTGCTGCATGGTCTTGGCGGGGCCAGGCAATGATTTTGGTGGGCCCGGTTGAGCAGGCGGCGTCACAGACGGTGGTCATGCCGAACCAGTTTCTGTCGATAGATGATCTGGATAGTTCTGAGACAGGAGTAGTCGTTCTGACCAACGGTGCGCAGGAATTCACCGGTGTGCTGTATTCTGTACTGGACGAGCCAGCACCGGTTCTTGTCTTCGACAATGGATGCCCGGCCCGCGATCAGGACTATTGGGTGAGCGAACTTGTTCAGTTGCGGCAGTACAGCGGCGAGGCCGTTTCTGGCGATGATCGGGTCGTTGCGTTTCCTGGCAGATTGCAGGCAAATGCAGACCACCGCGAGCTTGCGCCCCTGCCTGCGGTGAATGTGGGTACCGCGCTGGACTAAGCGACCGGCAAAAGGTTTCTGAAAACTCTGGTTATGTGTCAATCGGTGTGTTGACTCTGCCGCTTCTGCGGATATAAGCGCGGCTTCATTGGTGTTGGTGGCCCCCGCAAGGGGATGCCTGTCATGGGGGAAACCTCAAGAGGACAACGCCCTTCATAGTGGCCTGCATGGGCCTCGACCTAATCGAAGGAGATCAGCCGTGACCAAACGCACGTCTGCCAAGTACAAAATCGACCGCCGGATGGGCGAAAATATCTGGGGTCGTCCGAAATCCCCGATCAACCGTCGCGAATACGGTCCCGGCCAGCACGGCCAGCGCCGTAAGGGCAAACTGTCGGACTTCGGTCTGCAGCTGCGCGCCAAGCAGAAGCTGAAAGGCTACTATGGCGACCTGACCGAGAAGCAGTTCCGCCGCATCTACGCCGAAGCCGAGCGTGTCAAAGGCGACACCGGTGAAAACCTGATCGGTCTGCTGGAGCGTCGTCTGGACGCCGTCGTCTACCGCGCCAAGTTCGTTCCGACCGTGTTTGCCGCACGTCAGTTCGTGAACCACGGCCACGTCAAAGTGAACGGCAAGCGGGTCAACATCCCCAGCTACCGCGTCAAAGAAGGCGACGTGATCGAAGTGCGCGACAAGTCCAAGCAACTGGCTGTTGTTCTGGAAGCTGTTGCTCTGGCCGAGCGTGATGTGCCTGACTACATCGACGCCGACCACTCGAAAATGACCGCAACCTTCGTTCGCGCACCGGGCCTGAGCGATGTGCCTTACCCGGTCATGATGGAGCCGAACCTGGTCGTCGAATTCTACGCGAAGAACTAATCTTCGCCGATACACATGATCCAAAGGGCCGCGCTTTCAGTGCGGTCTTTTTTTTGTGGGGGCTCTGCCCCCCGTCGCTGCGCGACTCCCCCGTGATATTTCTGGCCAGATGAAGAGGCGGGTCAGATCGGCAGCGGTCGCCCTTCAGCAATAGCTTCCATTGCGAAATACGAGGTCACACTGTCCAGTTCGACCTTTTCGATCAAACGCTGATAGACCTTGTCATAGGCCACCATGTCTTCGGTCACCACTTTCAGTTGATAGTCATAGTCGCCGCCGATCCGGTGGAAATCCACAACTTCGGGAATGGTCAGAACGTGGCTTCTGAAAGATTGTAGCCATTCCGCAGAATGGTGCCGGGTGCGTAGCATGACAAAGACAATCAGGTTTAGGCCCAATTTCTCGCGCGAGATTCGGGCTGATGAGCCGGTTATTACCCCATCCTCGTTCAACGCCTTCAACCGGCGCCAACATGCGTTCTGCGACAGCCCGACACGATCTGCCAATTCCCGCTGTGACAAGGTCGCGTCCTTCTGAAGCTCACGCAGTATTCGATTATCTATTTGATCTATTTTTTTCGACATACATAATCATATGACACAAAAAATCGAAAAACTACCAAAAGAACGGTGAAGTTTATTTGAGTAACCTCAATCATATTTGATGGTACAATACGGAGCCATAAAATGACCCTATCCAGATTTCGCGCAGCACTAGAAGCCACCACTCCTATCACAAGTCTGCGTGACGGATTGATCGGAGAGAATGCTCTGATTCCTGGTCTACATGGGGATGTTCCGCTGGTTTACGCGGATTACGTCGCCTCGGGTCGGGCGCTGCGGCAGGTCGAAGAGTTTGTCGCTGAACAGGTGCTGCCCTTTTATGCAAATAGCCATACCGAGGCTTCCTATTGTGGGTCCTACATGACCCGTCTGCGCCGTGAGGCACGCGCAGAGATCGCTCGCATTGTAGGTGCCAAGGAAGAGGACGCGGTGATCTTCACTGGGGCCGGCGCCACTGCGGGTCTCAATCGGCTGGTCAGTCTGCTTGGTGTGGAGGCGGCTGACCGGCCGGTTGTATTTATCGGGCCTTATGAACACCATTCCAACATTCTGCCCTGGCGCGAAAGCAAAGCGCGTGTGATCGAGATTCCTGAGGCACCGGAAGGTGGCATCGACCTCGACGTATTGGAGAGGATGCTGGTAGATCATGCCGCGTCGGATTTGATCATCGGGTCATTCTCGGCGGCATCAAACGTGACCGGCATCGTTACCGACCCGGATCCTGTGACCCGACTGCTCAAGGCTCATGGGGCTTTGTCAGTTTGGGATTATGCGGGGGGCGGGCCGTACCTGCCAATGGACATGGGGCCTGAAGATGCGCGCAAGGACGCTATCGTCGTTTCACCCCACAAATTTCCTGGCGGGCCGGGTGCATCCGGGGTTTTGGTCGTCAACAAGGCTGCGGTCAAACGCAACTGCCCCAGTTGGCCGGGCGGTGGCACCGTCAGCTTTGTCTCACCATGGCGGCACGATTACAGCGAAGACCTTGCCACGCGCGAGGAAGCGGGAACACCGAACGTGATCGGAGATATTCGGGCTGCGCTGGCCTTTATCGTCAAGGATGTGGTCGGCACGGATGAGATTGCCAGACGGGAGGAACGCTATAACCAAATGGCTTTGGACGGATGGGGCGACAACCCGAACATGACCTTGCTGGGCGCGGATCATCCGCATCGGCTACCGATCTATTCCTTCCTTGTGCGCGACAATGCGGGTCATCCGGTTCACCAGCAACTCTTCACCCGGATGCTCAGCGACATCTACGGTATTCAGGCACGTGGGGGCTGCGCCTGCGCCGGACCTTATGCGCATCGTTTGCTGGGAATCGACCAAGCCGCGTCCGAGGGGCTGCACGCGGCTTTGTCGGCGGGGGAAGAGATGAAGAAACCGGGCTGGGTGCGTCTGAACTTTTCGTACCTGATGAGCGATGAGACGGTTCAATTCATAATCGACAGGGTCAATGACCTGTCCCACCGGACCGAGGAATTCGCGCCCTATTACGATGCTGATCCGGCAACGGCCCGCTTCAAAGCGGCGTGACGGAATTGCCGCTTTTCTCAAGGCGTTGAGACAGGTATGAGAGGCTTCAATAAACGGAGCCTCTTATGATAAAGATCACCCCGCAACCCGGCATTATGGACATCGCGCTCTATCAGGGCGGACAGTCGCATGTGGCCGGGGTCAAGCATGTGATCAAGCTGAGCTCCAACGAAAACCCGTTTGGTCCCAGTCCCAAGGCGATTGAGGCTGTGCGCGACAGTGCGGCCACCCTGCATCGTTATCCCAGCACCGATCACGCCAGCCTACGCGCTGCGATTGGTGCGCGCCACGGTCTGGACCCGGCGCGGATCATATGCGGTGTCGGCAGCGATGAAGTGCTTCAATTCGTGGCCCAAGCCTATGCGGGTCCGGGGGATGAGGTCATCTATACCGAGCACGGCTTTTCTATGTACCCCATCATCGCAAAGATGGCGGGGGCAACTCCGGTCATGGTGCCCGAGACGGACCGTCGCGTGGATGTCGATAATATTCTGGCGGCCGTAACCGGGCAGACACGGATCGTGTTCGTGACCAATCCGGGCAACCCGACCTCGACCATGATCCCAGAGGCTGAATTGGTGCGCTTGGCCGAGGCCCTTCCGCAATCGTGCCTGATGGTCATCGACGGGGCCTATGCGGAATTTGTCGCAAATTTCGACGGTGGGGCAGCGCTGGTGGACCGGTTCGAGAACGTGATCATGACCCGGACGTTCTCCAAGATTTACGGGCTTGGCGGGATGCGCGTCGGCTGGGGCTATGCTGCGCAGGCGATTATCGATGTGTTGAATCGGGTGCGCCAGCCCTTCAACCTGTCGCTGACTGCGCTGGCGGCGGCCGAAGCAGCGATCAAGGACGAAGAGTATCTGACCTTCTGTCACACGGAAAATGCGCGGCTGCGGGTGTGGCTGGCGGATGAACTTG
This sequence comes from Ruegeria sp. HKCCD7221, assembly GCF_013031225.1. Taxonomy (NCBI): domain Bacteria; kingdom Pseudomonadati; phylum Pseudomonadota; class Alphaproteobacteria; order Rhodobacterales; family Roseobacteraceae; genus Ruegeria; species Ruegeria sp. HKCCD7221. The sequence goes on along the minus strand of NZ_WPZE01000008.1, from coordinate 50,190 downwards.
CCAAGATCGGCGTGCCGTCGGACGCGTCCAGCACGAATTTTATTCTCGCGCGGTTCCGCGATCAGGTCGAAGCTGAGGCATGTGACGATTACCTGAAAACGCAGGGTTTGATCGTGCGCCGTGTGGCGGGTTACAACCTGCCGAACGCTTTGCGGATCACCGTGGGCGACGAAGAAGCCTGCCGCCGCGTCGTCGCGGCGATCACTGAATTCAAAGAGGGCGCCGCATGACCCCAGTTTACGACCGTGTCGCGCTGATTGGGCTGGGCCTGATTGCATCTTCGATGTTCTGGGCCATCAAACGCGCGGGTCTGGCGGGTGAGGTGACGGGGTACGCCCGGTCCCACGCGACGCGCGAAACCGCGCGCAAGATTGGCCTGTGCGATCGGGTCTGTGATACGGCTCAGGAAGCCGTTAAAGGGGCCGATCTGGTCGTTCTCTGTGTGCCGGTTGGCGCGATGGGCGCGGTAGCCGCCGATATGGCGCCAGTATTGAAGCCGGGTGCAACCGTATCGGATGTGGGCTCGGTCAAGCGCCATGTGATTGAGGCGGTGTCGCCGCACATCCCCGACAGCGTGCATTTCATCCCCGCGCATCCCCTGGCGGGAACCGAGCATTCCGGCCCCGAAGCCGGTTTCGCTGAGTTGTTTGACAACCGCTGGTGTCTGTTGGTCCCGGTCGAAGGCACCGACCCCGAAGCCGTCGCGCAATTGCGCGCATTGTGGGAGGGGATGGGCTCAAACGTAGATGAGATGGATGCGGATCACCACGATCTGGTTCTGGCCGTTACCTCGCATGCGCCGCATCTGATCGCTTATACGATGGTGGGCGTTGCTGATGACCTTCGGCGAGTAACTGATAGCGAAGTCATCAAGTATTCCGCTGCCGGGTTCCGGGACTTTACGCGTATCGCAGCGTCGGACCCGACCATGTGGCGCGACGTGTTCCTGACTAACAAGGACGCAACGCTGGAAATTCTTGGCCGCTTCACCGAAGAGCTTTTCGCCCTGCAGCGGGCTATTCGTACCGGTGACGGTGATCAGTTGTTTGACTATTTCACACGGACCCGCGCGATCCGCCGTGGGATCATTGATGCGGGGCAGGATACAGATGCGCCCGATTTTGGACGGGGGAAAGCTGGCTCATGATAGGTGTCCAAAGGGTTCTGGCGGTTGGAATTGTGGCGCTCAGCGCCTCGCTTTCGAACGCGGCCCCTTTGGAACATTCCCTGATCCCCATGGTGCGACCCTCTGCGGCCCCGGTCTTGGCCTTTGCAAGCCCGACCCCATCCAAGATGCGCCCCGAGTTGCGCCCTGTTTCAGCTCAGGTTCTGGCGGTCGCTGCGCGCCCGGTGAATGTGCCGACGCTTGGGCCAGATACGTCCCTTATGCCCTATCTGCGCCCGAAAGCGCTGGAACAGGAGGCGTTGTTCAAAAAGCGCAAGCTTCGCAAAGGGTCAGTCTGTGGTGATATTCAAATACAGGGCAAGGCCGTTGGCAAGGTTCCCGGCAAGATCAAGGCCTGCGGGATCAAGGATGCGGTTCAGATCACGTCCATATCGGGTGTCGCGTTAAGTCGCCCGTCGACAATGGACTGCGGTACGGCGATTGCTTTGAATGAATGGGTGGACAAGACGGTTATTCCGACTTTCAAACGACGTGGTCCGGTGGTCGAACTGCAAGTCGCGGCGCACTATGCCTGCCGGACCCGAAACAATCAAAAGGGCGCGCGTATCTCTGAACACGGTAAGGGGCGCGCAATTGATATCTCTGGCTTCAAGATGGCGGACGGAGAGGTCGTGACCGTGCTGAACGGGTGGCGCAAGAACCCTTCACAGAAACAGTTGATCAAGATCTGGCGCGGCGCGTGCGGGCCGTTTGGCACAGTGTTGGGGCCAAACTCAGATCGGTATCACCGCGATCATTTCCACTTGGACACGGCGCGCCATCGCCGTGGGGCATACTGCCGTTAACGCAGGATAAGGCGCGGTGCGGGCCCAAGGGGCAATGGGCCCAAGGCAACAAACCCGTCTCGGAAATTCAACTGCATATCCAGCGCATTGGGATTGCCGCCAAGTCCTGCCATGAAATTCAATGCGCGTGTCACCGGGTTGACGGCCTGATCGGGTAGGGCGCCCGCAGCATTGGCCATGGCGACCATGTCCCGCCAGTTCTCGGCCTTTATCGCGATTTCACCGGTTGGAATGCCCTGATTGTCAACGTCCAGTTGACCAGTCGCGAACAGGCGTAGCGCGCCCCATTTCATCTCCGCCAGGTGAAGGTCGATCTTTTCTGGCTGGGGCCTGCTTTGTTCAAGCGCCGAGCGATCCCACACCTTGTCGAAGGTGGTTGTCATGTCCAATTCCAACGTCTCGAATGACTGGGGCAGGGTGGTTGCTGAACGCATGAGATCACGCAGGTCGTCACCGGGGGTAAAGCCGTCAATTCGCGCGCTGATGTTATAGGCTTCTGGCAGATCGGTTTGTTCCATGATCAAGCCAAGAGTCTCGCCGCCTGCCAGCGCCTCGGCATCGTCTGTGATGGCCCACGGTCCTGCCGTCAGTGCCATCTTTTCCAACACAAGGGCCACACCGGGTTGCAATTGTAATTCTGCCTGAAGGTCACTGGCTTGAATTGTTGCAGTCTGATCGAAGTAGGACAGGCGCTGCGGCGTGTCGGCGAAACGCAGCATTTGACGACCCGGCCAGATTGCAGGGCTTTGGAATTCAATCCAATCCGCGCTCCAGGCGGTGCCGTTGACGGGATCGGCGAGGGCTGGATTGTTCAGCCGTGTGACGTGATGCGTTGGGTAGCCCGCGGTTTCAACGGCAGAGAAGTCCGCTTGCCAGCCCATTTCTTCCTGCTTGTTGAACCAGGTCGTTATTGCGTTACGCAGCCCAAACCCGGCGATGAGCCAGTACGCGCTCCAGATCGCGAATACGAATATGACTGCTCTAATCAAACCGCGCATGGCAGTTGGCCCTTTTTCCCGCCTTGGAATTGATGTTTATAGGCGCAAACGAGCAAGGACCAGTGCAATGACAATGTGGGTATTCGGATATGGGTCGCTGTTGTGGAATCCCGGCTTTCCCGTAGCCCGAAGTGAACATGCCACCTTGCACGGATATGCACGTTCATTTTGCATGAGTTCGATCCACCATCGAGGCACCGAAGAAGACCCGGGGCTGGTTTTGGCTTTGGACGAACAGGCCGACGCGAGTTGCACTGGTCTGGCCCTTGCAGTTGAGGCGGGGCACGAGGACCGCACGTTGCAGGAATTGCGCGACCGCGAACTGATCTCATCGGCCTATGTTGAGAAAATGCTGGACGTGCATCTGCACGATGGACAGGTCGTGACGGCGGTGACCTATGTCATCGACCCCGACCATGTGCAGTACTGCGGGGGGATGCTGCTGGAGGAGCAGGCGCAGATCATCGCGTATGCGGTTGGGGGGCGCGGTCCGAATACAGAATACCTTTATAATACGGCTGAACACCTGACCGAGATTGGCCTGCACGATCCTGATCTTGAGTGGTTGGCGCAACGGGTGCGGACCATTACCGCATAAACCCTTGGCGTAACCGGCGGAATTTCGCTAGATTCAGCGCAGAGCAGGAAAAAAACCGGGAACCACGCGCATGGCGCAGGCACATCAGGGCGCGAGACCGCATTTCTCGCAACCCATTCGCCAGATCGTAACGATGCTGGTCGCGATTGGTTTGGCGGGGTTGGGCGTCTTCATGGCGACGCCATATGTCCTGCCGGTCTTTTACGCAAACCCTTACCTGAACGGGTTCATCCTGCTGGTCTTTGTGGTCGGCGTCTTTGCCTGTTTTTATCAGGTGACCCAATTGATTGGCTCGGTCCGGTGGATTGAGGCGTTTGTCGGCGGTGTTGTCCGCGAAGATGCCCGCACCCCGCAGCTTTTGGCCCCCTTGGCGTCGCTGCTGCGCGAACGCGGTGCGCGGTCTCAGATCAGTTCCAGTTCGACACGGTCCATTCTGGATTCGGTGGCCGAACGGGTGGAAGAAGAGCGTGAGATCACGCGCTACATCACCAACGTGCTTATTTATCTGGGCCTTCTGGGGACTTTCTTTGGATTGGCCACCACGGTTCCAGCCATTGTCGACACGATCCGCAGCCTTAATCCGCAGGAAGGCGAAGAAGGTCTTGCCGTTTTCAACCGCCTCATGGTCGGGCTGGAATCGCAGTTGCAGGGCATGGGCGTTGCGTTCGGATCCTCGCTTTTAGGGCTGGCCGGATCGCTGATCGTGGGTCTGCTAGAGCTTTTTGCGGGGCACGGACAAAACCGGTTCTATCGCGAACTGGAAGAATGGCTGTCCTCGATCACACGCGTTGGATTTGCCGCAGGGGATGAAGGCAGCAGCGCCGAGCTGGCGGTCCTGACCCCGGTTCTGGATACGATGTCGGAACAGATGAACGCGCTGCAGGACCTATTTTCAGCGCAGGAGCGCGACCGTGTGGAGTTGTCAGCCAAGCTGGGCCAACTGGTCGACGTGATTGGCGACATGAATCAAAGGCAATCCGAAAGCGAAGGAGTCACGGCTGCGCTGGAACGTGTTGCGCTGGGACAGGATGCCTTGCTGGATCATATGCGCGAGCAGGGGACAGGCGACGGTATCGATGCCGAAAGCCGGATGCGCCTGCGGTCGATGGACGTGCAACTGCTGCGGATACTCGAAGAGATTTCGGCAGGCCGTCAGGAAAGCATGAGCGAATTGCGCAAAGATATCGAGTTGCTGGTCAAGGCGCTCACACTTCCCCGAGGCGCCGTGCGTACCGCTCCGGAAGGAGAGTAAGCCATGGCGCTGTCCCGTCGCACTGGTCAACGGTTCCAGGGGTCGGTCTGGCCCGGATTTGTGGACGCGATCACCGGGTTGTTGATGGTTCTCACATTCGTACTGACCATTTTTATGGTCGTACAGTTTGTCTTGCGCGAAACGATCTCGGGGCAAGAGGATGAACTGACGGCGCTGTCTGATGAAATCGCTGCGCTCGCCGGAGCTTTGGGTTTGGAAGAGCGTGAAAACAGCCGTTTGCAAGCAAGACTAGGGGTTTTGAATTCAACTTTAACGCAGGTTGAAACGGAACTTGTGCAAGCCCAAATTCGCCTGACGGACTTCGAGGATCAGGTTACTGCGTTATTGGCGGAACAAGAGCGGGCGGAAGGCGCCATTGCGGGGCTTGAGGCAGAGCGCGATGAACTGTTGACCGAGCAAGACGCGTTGAATCTGGCGCTTGCCCAAAGCCGCGCCGAAATCGACGAACAGACCGAGGCCGCGCGCCTTGCCGCTGCCCGGCGTGAGGCTCTTGAAGCGCTGATCGCTGATCTTGAGCAAACCGAGACTGCGCAGTCTGCGCTAATCACGGAACTTGAGGACCAACTGAACGCTGAAGAAGCTGCAAGACTGGCCGAAGCCGCCGCTGCCGAAAACCTGCGCAACAGGTTGCAAGACGCCGACGCCGAATTAACGGCTATGACGCTGGCGCTTGAGGCGCAGCGCAAAGAGGCTGAGGACACTCTGACCCTTTTGGCGGCGGCGCAAGCTGCAAAGGCTGAATTGGAGCGGCAGTTCGGAGAGTTGAGCGCGCAAGACCTTCAGGCCCGGCTTGAGGCTGCGCTTGCCGCGCAGGTCGAAGCGCAGGATGAGGCTCAGGCGCAGCGGACGCTGGCCGAAGAACGCGCAGCCCTGCTTGCGGTCGCGCGCGACACCCTTTCGGTCGAGCAGACGATTTCCGAAAAAGCGCAGCGTGAGGCGGCCTTGTTAAATCAGCAAATGGCCGCTCTGCGACAGCAATTGGGCGGGCTGCAGGCTTTGCTTGACGACTATGAAGAGCGCAATGCCGCTGCGGATATCCAAATCCAGTCGCTGGGTCAGGATTTGAATGCGGCCCTCGCGCGCGCTGCGTCAGAAGAACGCCGTCGCCGCTTGCTCGAGGAAGCCGAACGCGCCCGTTTGGAAGCCGAAGCTGAGGCATTGTCAGGTCAGAACGAGGAACTGGTGGCCCAGGCAGAGGACCTGCAACGCTACCGTTCAGAATTCTTTGGTCGGTTGCGTGATGTTTTGGGTGATCAGGAAGGTGTTCGGATTGAAGGTGACCGGTTCGTATTTTCGTCCGAGGTTCTTTTCGACACAGGTTCGGCCGTTCTGTCCGGGGAAGGGCAGTTAGAAGTCGCCAAAGTTGCAAGTATTCTGCGAACCGTAGCGGCAGAGATTCCAGACGGCTTGAACTGGGTTATCAGGGTCGATGGCCACACGGACAACGTACCGCTGGCTGGGACAGGGCGTTACCGCGATAACTGGGAATTGAGTCAGGGACGGGCCCTGTCGGTGGTGCGTTACATGGTGGACGCGCTAGGCATCCCGCCCGAACGGCTGGCAGCCAACGGTTTCGGAGAATTCCAACCCGTCAACCCCGCCGACACGCCAGATGCCCGCGCTCAGAACCGTCGAATCGAATTGAAGCTGACCGAGCGGTAATGGACCTGTCCAAGGGGCGCGTCGCCCGATACCTGACACATCCTCAGGTTTCGATTGATCCTGCAGTCGACGTGACACGCTGGTCGTTAAACGAAACAGGCAAAATTCGGGTAATGCACTTGGCCGAGAACCTAGGAGCATTGAAACATACCACGCGTATTGTCAGCAGTCTGGAGGTCAAGGCCTTGGAAACGGCCCAGCCCTTCGCTGACGCGCTGGGGATTGGGGTCGAGTTGAACCCCGAGATGCATGAGAATGACCGTTCAAGCACGGGTTTTCTGCCCCCTGACGTATTCGAAGACGTCGCTGATCAGTTCTTTGCGCAGCCAGAGTGTTCAGTACGGGGATGGGAACGGGCCATTGATGCGCAGGCGCGAATATTGAACGCGGTGAAGGCGTGTTTGCCCAGCGGCGATGGCGGCGACATTCTGTTTGTTGGTCACGGAGGTGTGGGAACTTTGCTTTACTGCGCCTTGTCCTGTCTGCCGATTGACCGCCGCTATGATCAGGGCCCGAACGGAGGCGGAAATTGGTTTCAGTTCAGTCTGGATCAAATGAAACCGCTGCAAGGTTGGCAACCAATGGAGACGTTGTCAGGGCTTTAATCGTGCTGCCACAGGTTAGAAAAAGCCCGCCAATCAGAAGATGGCGGGCTTTGTGTCAGTGTTTGTGGAATTCTCAGTCCGCTGTTAGCAATGGCGGCTTGTCGCCCGGAATACGCGGCTGATCGGGGCCGAGAATTTCCAGGTTCAGATCACCCTTCTTGACCGAGACACGGACCACACCGCCCTTGGCCAGTTTGCCGAATAGCAACTCCTCGGCCAGCGGTTTCTTGATGTGCTCCTGAATGACCCGGCCCAGTGGACGCGCACCCATCTTGTCGTCATAACCCTTGTCGGCCAGCCATTCGGCCGCTTTGGGTGTCAGGTCGATGGTCACGTTGCGATCCAGCAACTGGGCCTCAAGCTGCAGGACGAATTTCTCGACAACCTGCAGAATGACCTCTTTCGGCAGCGGTGCGAATGAGATCACAGCGTCCAGTCGGTTGCGGAACTCAGGCGTGAAGGTCCGCTCGATCGCGGCGGTGTCTTCACCTTCGCGGCGGTCCCGCCCAAAGCCGATTGCGGCCTTGGCCTGTTCCTGTGCACCCGCGTTCGAGGTCATGATCAGCACCACGTTGCGGAAATTCACCGTGCGGCCGTTGTGATCTGTCAACTCACCGTGGTCCATCACCTGCAACAGGATGTTGAACACGTCCGGGTGCGCTTTCTCGATCTCGTCCAGCAGCAGCACGCAATGTGGATGTTGATCAACGCCATCGGTCAGCAGGCCACCCTGATCAAACCCAACATAGCCCGGAGGCGCGCCAATAAGACGGGATACCGCGTGTTTCTCCATGTATTCCGACATGTCAAAGCGCAGCAGTTCCACGCCCAGCGTATCCGCCAGTTGTTTCGCCACCTCGGTTTTACCCACACCGGTCGGACCGGCGAATAGGTAGTTGCCGATGGGTTTCTCAGGCTCACGCAGGCCAGCCCGCGCCAGTTTGATCGCGCTGGAGAGCGCCACAATGGCGTCATCCTGTCCGAACACCACCCGTTTCAGCGATGTCTCAAGGTCTTTCAGAACTTCGGCATCATCTTTGGTGACGTTCTTGGGCGGGATGCGGGCAATCTTGGCGACGACAGCCTCGATTTCCTTGACGCCGATTGTCTTGCGGCGCTTGCTTTCGGCCACCAGATGCTGTGCGGCACCCGCCTCATCAATCACGTCAATCGCCTTGTCGGGCAGTTTGCGGTCGTTGATGTACCTTGCCGACAATTCCACCGCCGTTTTGATTGCGTCCGCGGTATATTTGATGGCGTGATGCTCTTCGAAATAGGGCTTGAGACCGCGCAGGATTTTCACGCTGTCCTCGACCGAAGGCTCGTTCACATCAATCTTCTGGAACCTACGGCTGAGCGCACGGTCTTTTTCAAAGTGCTGGCGGAACTCCTTGTATGTGGTCGAACCCATGGTACGCAGCTTGCCACCCTGCAGTGCGGGTTTCAGCAGGTTCGACGCATCCATAGCGCCACCAGACGTGGCACCTGCACCGATCACCGTGTGAATTTCGTCAATGAACAGCACGGCGTCGGGATGTTCTTCCAGTTCGGTCACAACCGCTTTCAACCGCTCTTCGAAATCACCGCGATAGCGGGTGCCCGCCAGCAATGCGCCCATGTCGAGCGAATAAATCGTGGTCTCGGACAGCACATCGGGGGCTTCACCCGCGACGATTTTATGGGCCAGACCTTCTGCAATGGCGGTTTTGCCTACACCGGGATCCCCCACCAGCAGCGGATTGTTCTTTCGGCGGCGGCAAAGCACCTGAATGCAGCGCTCAACCTCATCCGAGCGTCCAATCAGCGGATCCACGTCACCTGCACGGGACTTGACGTTCAGATCGACGCAGTATTTTCCCAGCGCGCTTTCTTTCTGTTCGCCTTCGCCCGCAGTGGATTGAACTTCTTCTTCGACCTGATCCGCGCCTGAAACTGACCGGTTCTCGCCATAGGCGGGGTCTTTGGCGACACCATGCGCGATGAAATTCACCGCGTCATAGCGGGTCATGTCCTGTTCTTGCAGGAAGTAGGCTGCGTTGCTTTCGCGTTCAGCAAAGATCGCAACCAACACGTTGGCACCGGTCACTTCGGTCCGGCCCGAGCTTTGCACGTGGATCGCGGCGCGTTGGATGACACGCTGGAAGGCTGCCGTTGGAACCGCTTCGGATCCGTCAATATCCGTTACAAGGTTTGACAGGTCTTCGTCGATGAATTCGACCAGAGTGCTTCGCAGCTCATCCAGATCAACGCTGCAGGCTTTCATGACGCGGATGGCATCAGGTTCTTCCAACAGCGCCAGCAACAGATGCTCCAGCGTTGCAAATTCATGCCGCCGTTCGTTCGCAGCAGCCAAGGCCGCGTGAATGGCTTGTTCTAATGTGCTCGAGAATGAAGGCACGCGGGTGCTCCTCTGTCTTGGGTCGGAAAGGGGCGCGGGCTTTAGGCCGGATCCCCATCCCAACCATGTCCTCATACTATTAGAGTTTGGTTGATCGCGGCCCGGCTTCAAGGGTTTTCTTTCACTTGACAGTCACATTTATTGTGACCGTGGCCGTGAAGAGCGCGAAATAAGCACTAAAAGCGATCTTTTCTAGCCCGGATTTCTGCGAAAACTGCAGCAGGATCGGTATTTTTCATCCCAAGATGCGCCTGAATCGCCGGATCTGTGGCGCGAAGGAACGGATTTGTGGCCTTTTCCAGCGCTAATGAGGACGGCACTGTAGACTCATTGGCGGCGCGGGCGCGTGCGATATCTGCGACGCGCTCCAGCAGGGCCGTGTTATCAGGATCGACAGTTAACGCGAATTTCCCGTTGAACTGCGTGTATTCGTGACCCGAGCATACCAACGTGTCATCGGGCAGGGCGGCCAGTTTCGACAGCGAGGCCCACATTTGCGGCGCGGTGCCTTCAAACAGGCGACCGCAGCCAAGGGCCATCAGGCTATCGGCGGTGAAAACGGTCGAGCTCTGTGGCATGTAGAATGCGATATGCCCGACTGTGTGGCCCGAGACATCCATGACTTGCACGGGCTCTCTACCAATCTCGAACCGGTCGCCCTCGGCAACCTGTTGATCCAGCGGCGGCAGGCGATGTGCGTCGGCGGCAGCGCCGATCACCTTGGCCGGGTGTTTCTCGAGAATGGCGGGCAGGCCGTCCACGTGGTCGAAATGATGGTGGGTTAACAATACGTGACTAAGCGTCCATCCCCGGTTTTCCAGTTCGGCCAGAATGGGGCCGGCCTCTGGCGCGTCGATCAATGCGGTGTTGCCGCTTTCTGCGTCATGGGCCAAAAAAGCGTAGTTATCGCTTAGGCATGGGATGGTGACGATCTCAAGAGGCATGGCCTTTTGCCCTTTCGTTGCTAGACTGCGCCGAAGCTAAGCCGATTGACCGGGTGTCCGCAATGCATCTTGATGTGCAGGATCTGAGGAACTTTTACTACCGCAGCACCCTGGGTCGTGCGGCGCAGGCCGCGATACGCGGGCGTTTGACGGAATTGTGGCCCGAAGCCAAAGGGCAAACAGTGGTCGGTTTCGGCTTTGCCGTCCCGCTGCTGCGGCCCTATCTGACCGAGGCGCGGCGGGTGATCGGTTTGATGCCGGGCCCTCAGGGGGTGATGCCTTGGCCTGCGGGTATGCCCAACGTGTCCGTCCTGACGGAAGAGACACTGTGGCCGATTGAAACGGGTCATGTCGACAAGCTGGTCGTCATGCACGGTCTTGAGACATCACAGCGCCCCAGCGAATTGTTGGACGAATGCTGGCGTGTCTTGGGACCCGGAGGTCGGGCATTCTTTATTGTGCCCAACCGGGCGGGGCTATGGTCGCGGACAGATCGCACGCCTTTTGGATTTGGCCGCCCTTATTCGGCGTCGCAGCTTGAGAGCCAGCTCAAGTCCCATCACTTTATTCCGGAAAACCACTGCTCGGCTTTGTATCTGCCGCCATCGTTCCGTCGATTTTGGCTGAAATCCGGAAGCTTGATCGAAAAAACCGGACAACGTCTGCCGACGATCATGGCGGGTGGGGTGTTAATGGTCGAGGTGACCAAGCATATCCGACCGCCCAGCGGCAGCGTTACGAAAGACGCTGAACGGCGTCCGATCAAGGCGCTTGATGGTCTGCTGAAACCGGCCTAGGCCAAGCCAGGCGTTTTACGCCGCGTCGGGCGTAGAAATTGCGGCAAAAAGGCCGCAGGAATCGCAAAAACTTACAGTTTGGTAACATTTTTCGCGCCCTCCAGCAGGAAAAAAGGGTCGCACCCACCGTAAGTGTTTGAAATGGCGTATTTTGTGGATAACGCGGAGGGGATTATAACGTATTGCTAGCTGGGTTCGGCTCTGCTACATCCCCGGTGATTTTGATCCCCGGCCGTAAGGGCGGGGTTTCTTCACGCCCCCGGGACGGCTGCGCGCGCGGTTTTTCGGGGCCTAATATTCGGAAGGGTGGACGTGTCCGAACCAGCTTCGATTTCTACTGGCATAGCTGAACGCTATGCCACGGCGATTTTCGAGATCGCGAAAGAGAACAAGGACCTTGCAGGTCTGGAAACCGGAATCAACGATTTGGCAGCAGCTTTGGGCGACAGCGCCGAACTGCGCGACCTGATTGCCTCGCCTCTGGTTTCGCGCGCCGAACAGGAAGGCGCCATTACTGCAATTGCCGATAAAATGGGTCTGAATGCCATCCTGCGTAATACGCTGGGTCTGATGGCGCAGAAACGCCGCCTGTTTGTTGCACCGCAACTGATTCAGGTTCTGCGCGACATGCTGGCCGAAGAGCGCGGCGAAGTGACCGCCGATGTCGCCTCGGCCAAGGCGTTGACTAAGACGCAAATGGATAAACTGTCCAAAACGCTGTCCGAGCGTGTGGGCAAAACCGTGACAATCAATGCGACCGTTGATGAAAGCCTCATCGGCGGTCTTGTCGTTAAAGTCGGCTCGAAGATGATCGACAGTTCGATCCGTTCGAAGCTGAACTCCCTACAGAATGCAATGAAAGAGGTCGGATAAATGGGAATCCAAGCTGCAGAGATTTCTGCAATTCTGAAGGACCAGATCAAGAATTTTGGTCAGGAAGCCGAAGTAGCCGAAATCGGCCGCGTGCTGAGCGTCGGCGACGGTATCGCCCGCGTATACGGCCTGGACAATGTGCAAGCCGGTGAGATGGTCGAATTCCCCGGTGGCATCATGGGCATGGCCCTGAACCTGGAAAGCGACAACGTCGGTGTCGTTATCTTCGGTTCTGACCGTGACATCAAAGAAGGTGACACTGTTAAGCGCACCAACTCGATCGTGGACGTTCCGATTGGTGACGAGCTGCTGGGCCGCGTTGTTGACGGTCTGGGCAACCCGCTGGACGGTAAAGGCCCGATCAACGCGTCGAAGCGTGGTGTTGCGGACGTCAAGGCCCCCGGCATCATCCCGCGTAAATCGGTGCACGAGCCGATGGCAACCGGCCTGAAATCGGTTGACGCGATGATCCCGATTGGCCGTGGCCAGCGTGAGCTGATCATTGGTGACCGTCAGACCGGTAAGACCGCCGTGGCTCTGGACACCATCCTGAACCAGAAAGTCTATAACGACGCAGCAGGCGACGACGAGTCGAAGAAACTGTACTGCATCTACGTGGCTGTTGGTCAGAAGCGTTCGACCGTTGCACAGCTGGTGAAGAAACTGGAAGAGTCCGGCGCGATTGAGTACTCGATCGTTGTGGCCGCGACCGCGTCTGACCCGGCACCGATGCAGTTCCTGGCACCTTACGCCGCGACCGCGATGGCTGAATTCTTCCGTGACAATGGCCGCCATGCGCTGATCATCTATGATGACCTGTCCAAACAGGCTGTGTCTTATCGTCAGATGTCGCTGCTGCTGCGCCGTCCGCCCGGACGTGAAGCTTATCCTGGTGACGTTTTCTACCTCCACTCGCGCCTGCTGGAGCGTTCGGCCAAGCTGAACGAAGATTTCGGTGCAGGCTCGCTGACCGCTCTGCCGGTGATCGAAACGCAAGGTGGTGACGTTTCCGCCTTTATTCCGACCAACGTGATCTCGATCACCGACGGTCAGATCTTCCTGGAAACCGAACTGTTCTATCAGGGGATCCGTCCTGCTGTGAACACCGGTCTGTCGGTTTCGCGTGTGGGCTCGTCGGCTCAGACTGACGCGATGAAGTCGGTCGCCGGTCCGGTTAAGCTGGAGCTGGCTCAGTACCGCGAAATGGCTGCCTTTGCGCAGTTTGGTTCCGACCTTGACGCCGCGACCCAGCAGCTGCTGAACCGTGGTGCGCGTCTGACCGAGCTGATGAAACAGCCGCAGTACTCGCCGCTGACCAACGCGGAAATCGTTTGCGTTATCTTTGCGGGCACCAACGGTTACCTCGACAAGATCGACGTCTCGGACGTTGGCCGCTATGAAGCCGGTCTGCTGGCGCACCTGCGCGGCAAGCACGCCGACCTGCTGAAGTGGATCACCGACGAAGATCCGAAGATCAAAGGTGACGCGTCCGACAAGATCAAGGCAGCGATCGACGAATACGCCGCGACCTTCGCGTAACGGGGGGTTCCGATGCCTAGTCTGAAGGACCTTAAAAACAGGATCGAGTCGGTCAAATCGACCCGCAAGATCACCAAGGCCATGCAGATGGTCGCGGCAGCAAAACTGCGCCGCGCCCAGGAATCTGCCGAAGCCTCGCGTCCCTATGCCGAGCGGTTCAATGCCGTGATGGCGGGGCTGGCAGCTTCGGTCGGGGGCAGCGACAGCGCCCCCAAGCTGCTCCGTGGTACGGGCAGTGATGATGTGCATCTGCTGGTTGTGATGACAGCTGAACGCGGCCTTTGCGGCGGCTTCAACTCGAACATCGCCAAGCTGGCCCGCCAAAAGGCGGAAGAGCTGCGCGGCAAGGGCAAGACGGTCAAGGTTCTGACCGTCGGCAAGAAAGGCCGCGACGCGCTCAAGCGCGATTTGGGCGATCTGTTCGTTGGACATGTCGACCTGAGCGAGGTCAAGCGCATTGGGTACACCAACGCGCAGGACATCGCGAAGGACATTCTGTCCCGCTTTGACGGGGCTGAGTTCGATGTTGCCACGATCTTCTACTCGAAGTTCGTCAACGTCGTGACCCAGATCCCGACGGCACAGCAGATCATCCCCGCCTCGTTCGAGGACGACGCGGCAGGTGACGACAGCGGTGCCATCTACGACTACGAGCCCAGCGAAGAGGCCATTCTGGCCGACCTGCTGCCCAAGGGGGTTGCGACCGCGATCTTCTCGGCTCTGCTCGAAAACGGAGCATCTGAACAGGGTGCACGGATGTCCGCGATGGACAACGCGACTCGCAACGCGGGTGAGATGATCGACAAGCTGACGATCCAGTTCAACCGCTCGCGTCAGGCCGTGATCACCAACGAGCTGATTGAAATTATTTCCGGCGCCGAAGCGCTGTAGAGACATACCGGAGACGAAACATGGCGAATGCAAAAGGCAAAGTCACACAGATCATCGGGGCCGTCGTCGACGTGCACTTCGAAGATCAGCTGCCTGAAATTCTGAACGCGCTGGAAACCACCAACAACGGCAAGCGCCTGGTGTTGGAAGTTGCTCAGCACCTGGGTGAAAACACCGTCCGCACCATCGCGATGGACGCGACCGAAGGTCTGGTCCGTGGCGAGGTTGTGACCGACACCGGCGCACCGATCTCGGTTCCGGTTGGCAACGCCACCCTGGGCCGCATCCTGAACGTGGTCGGCGAGCCGATCGATGAAAAAGGCGACGTTGTTGCGTCGGAAACCCGCGCAATCCACCAGCCCGCGCCTGAGTTCGCGGAGCAGTCGACCGAGTCGGAAATCCTGGTGACCGGCATCAAGGTTGTTGACCTGCTGGCCCCCTACGCCAAAGGCGGAAAAATCGGCCTGTTCGGCGGCGCCGGCGTTGGTAAAACCGTTCTGATCATGGAACTGATCAACAACATCGCAAAAGTGCACTCGGGCTTCTCGGTGTTCGCGGGTGTTGGTGAACGGACCCGTGAAGGGAACGACCTGTACCACGAGATGATCGAATCGAACGTCATCAAGCCCGACAACCTGTCGGAATCGCAGGTGGCCCTGGTTTACGGTCAGATGAACGAACCTCCGGGAGCGCGTGCGCGTGTTGCTCTGACTGGTCTGACCCTGGCCGAGCAGTTCCGCGACCAGTCCGGTACCGACGTTCTGTTCTTCGTCGACAACATCTTCCGCTTCACGCAGGCGGGTTCCGAGGTTTCGGCTCTGCTGGGTCGTATTCCTTCGGCTGTGGGCTACCAGCCGACACTGGCCACTGACATGGGCGCCCTGCAGGAACGCATCACCTCGACTAAGTCGGGCTCGATCACCTCGGTGCAGGCGATCTACGTGCCTGCGGACGACCTGACCGACCCCGCGCCGGCAACCTCGTTTGCCCACTTGGACGCAACAACCGTTCTTAACCGTGCGATCTCGGAAAAAGGTATCTACCCGGCTGTTGACCCGCTCGACTCGTCCTCGCGTCTGCTGGACCCCGCGATTGTGGGTGAAGAGCACTACGCGGTTGCGACCGACGTTCAGCAGATCCTCCAGCGCTACAAGTCGCTGCAGGACATCATCGCCATCCTCGGCATGGACGAACTGTCGGAAGAAGACAAACTGACCGTGGCCCGTGCCCGTAAGATTGAACGCTTCCTGTCGCAGCCGTTCGACGTGGCCGAAGTCTTCACCGGTTCGCCAGGTGTTCAGGTTCCTCTGGACGTCACCATCTCTTCGTTCAAAGCCGTTGTGGCTGGCGAATACGATCACCTGCCCGAAGCGGCCTTCCTGATGGTCGGCGGCATCGACGAAGTGATCGCCAAAGCGGAAAAGATGGCCGCAGAAGCCGCCTAAGGAGTATCCCTGATGGCAAACACGATGCAATTCGACCTCGTCAGCCCCGAGCGGAGCCTTGCTTCGCTTGAGGCCACCGCGGTCCAGCTACCCGGCGCGGACGGGGACATGACGGCGATGCCCGATCATGCCCCCACCATCACCACGCTGCGCCCCGGTCTGCTGAAGGTTGAGGCGCCTGCCGGAGCCAGCGAATACCTGGTCACTGGCGGGTTTGCCCAGATCAACGGCGATAGCATGTCGGTTCTGGCAGAAAAGGCCATACCGGTTGCCGAAGTGACCCGGTCGCACTTGGATGACCTGATCGCCGAGGCCCGCGCTTCGCACGAGGCTGCTAAGGCCGGTGAGGATCAGTCGATCGTTGACGATGCAGCCAAGCTGCTGGCTGACATGGAAGCACTTGGGACACATATGAGCCTGTAAGGTTCATATCATACCCGGATAGTAAGACGGCCCTGCAAAAGCGGGGCCGTTTTTTTGTCGTGATTTTGACAATGCCTCCGAATAAGCTGTCGGAATAATTGGTAAAGAACAAAAATCGAAGACATAAATGAAGGTTTTTCAAACACACCCGATTGGTATCGACCAAGGCGAAACAGTCTTGTTTTCTGACTTTTCGAACGGCGGGGATATGTGGACAGGCGAGGGCGCGCGGGAAAGGCGCTCGGCTGTTTCGTTCAGCCAGCCGTTCCGCTCTGTACCTGTGGTTCAGGTCAACATTTCGCTTTGGGATGTAGACACATCCGCGCCGTTGCGTGCAGAAGTCGTGGCCGAAGATGTCACGGCCACTGGATTCAATGCTGTGTTCCGTACGTGGTCAGACACGCGC
This sequence comes from Ruegeria sp. HKCCD7221, assembly GCF_013031225.1. Taxonomy (NCBI): domain Bacteria; kingdom Pseudomonadati; phylum Pseudomonadota; class Alphaproteobacteria; order Rhodobacterales; family Roseobacteraceae; genus Ruegeria; species Ruegeria sp. HKCCD7221. Next base: position 33,367 of record NZ_WPZE01000008.1, on the reverse strand, counting down.
ATCGCCCGAATTCGCGTGAAATGGACCGCGATTGGTGAGGTGGCCCATGACGATGATTGGGATATCTCATAAGCCACTGATCAGGAGTTTTGGCGGAATTCACTCGTCCTGAGGTTCGATCATGTCCACGCGGGTAGCGTGGCGGCCGCCTTCGAATTCGGCGTTCAGAAAGGCGTCCACGATGTCCAGCGCCTGACCTTCGCCAACGACACGCGCGCCGATGGACAGCATATTGGCGTTATTGTGCTGACGGATCATCCGCGCCGAGAACGCATCGGAACAAACACCACAGCGGATGCCGGGCACCTTGTTGGCGGCCATCATGATCCCTTGACCGGTGCCGCACAAAATGATCCCAAGCGCACAATCGCTCGAGGCAACGGCCTGAGCGGCGGCCTTGCCATGCAGAGGATAGTGGGTGCTTTCCGGCGAGGTCGGGCCGATATCCATGACCTCCCAGCCTTGGGCCGAGATGTGGTCGCCTACCGCCTGGCGCAGTTCGATTGCGGCGTGGTCACTGGAAAGAACAATACGTTTGGGGGCTGTCACGGGAAGCTCCTGACTTGGTGGTCACGAAAAAGGGCGGCTGGTGGGCCGCCCGTTCAGATCAGTCCATATGGTACATGGATTCGTAGATCGGGGTCAGGGTCTTATCCTCGAACAGGGACGACACGCTTGTGCCATTCCAGATGTTCAGGATCGCCTGTGTAAAGATCGGCGCGGTCGGCACAATGCGGATGTTCTTGGCCTTGGCGACCTCTTTGGTGGGCTGGATCGTGTCTGTCAGCACCAGAGATTTCATCACCGAATTGGTCACGCGCTCGACTGCGGGGCCGCTCATGACGCCGTGTGTGATGTAGGAATGAACTTCTTTGGCGCCGTTATCCAGCAGCACCTGCGCCGCCTTACACAACGTTCCTGCGGTGTCGCACATATCGTCTACGATCAGGCAGATCTTGTCTTTCACGTCGCCGATCACCGTCATCTCGGCCACTTCACCAGCCTTCTCGCGGCGTTTATCCACGATCGACAGAGGTGCATTGATGCGCTTGGCCAGTTCTCGCGCGCGTGCAACGCCGCCCACGTCGGGTGAAACCACCATGATCTCGTCGAGATTGTCCTTGAACTGGTTTTTCACATCCAGCGCAAAGATCGGCGAGGCATAAAGGTTGTCCACCGGAATATCAAAGAACCCCTGAATCTGCGCGGCGTGCAGATCCATGGTTAAAACGCGTTCGATCCCGGCACCGGTCAGCATATTGGCGACCAGCTTGGCGGAAATCGGCGTGCGGGCTTTGGTGCGGCGGTCCTGACGAGCGTAGCCGAAATAAGGGATCACGGCGGTGATCCGTTGCGCGGACGAACGGCGCAGCGCGTCGGCGATGATCAGCAGCTCCATCAAGTTGTCGTTTGCCGGGTTCGAGGTTGGCTGGACGATGAACATGTCCTCGCCCCGCACGTTTTCGAAAACTTCGACGAAAATCTCGCCGTCGTTGAACCGTTCGACGCGCGCATCGACCAAACCCTGATCGACGCCGCGATACAGGCTCATGCGTCGCGAGATGGTTTCGGCAAGAGGAAGGTTGGCGTTCCCAGCAATCAGCTTGGGTTCGTTGAGTGTCGGCATCGGCTGTTTTTCCCCGGGCAGCAATAGCAATGTGACAGATTCGTGATGTTGACACCGCTTATCATGGCCTTACCGTCTCGCAAAGATAACGCAGCGGAGAAAGTGAACATGGCCACCATTGACTACTATTTTGCGACACTCTCGCCCTTTACCTATCTGGCTGGAACCCGGTTGGAAGAGGTGGCGACGAAACACGGCGCGACAATCAACTACAAACCGCTGGATATTATGGCCCTTTTCGGCCGCACGGGGGGAACACCCCCAAAGGATCGGCATATCTCGCGCATCGAGTACCGGGCGCAGGATCTGCAACGAACGGCTAAAAACCTGGGTATGGACTTCAACCTGCAACCCGCACATTGGCCAACCAACGCCGCGCCATCGTCCTATGCGGTAATCGCTGCAATCAAGGATGGATCAGGGGATATTGGAAAGCTGGTTCATTCCTTCGTTCGCGCGTGCTGGGCCGAGGAAAAAGACATCGCGCAGGATGACGTGATCCGCGATTGCCTGACGCAAGCCGGGTTTGATCCGGGGCTAGCCGACAGCGGCCTGCTGGTTGGGGCCGAGACCTATTCCGCGAATCTGGAAGAAGCCGTCGACCGCGGTGTGTTTGGTGCCCCGTTTTATATAACTGAAGACGGCCAACGGTTCTGGGGGCAGGATCGACTGGACGATCTGGATCGGCACCTGTCGGAGATGAAGGGGTGAAGGACGCAGAAAGCACGTCCCCAGTTTTCGTCAGAACACTTGGACAGGGCGCGCGCAAAGTGCTCGCCCTTCATTGCACAATCGCGCATTCTGGCGTGTGGGCCGGTCTGGCTTCAGCGCTGGGTGACCAGGCCACTTTGACCGCTCCGGACATGCTTTCGCATGGGTACAGCCCGGATTGGGACGGGCAGGGGGATTTCTTTGATCTCACGGCCGGTTTCTCTGCCGATCTGTTGGCCGAGCCGATGGATGTAATTGGCCATTCCTTCGGTGCGATGGTCGCGCTGCGGCTTGCCCTGGAAAACCCGGACCGCGTCCGCAGTGCCGTGTTGATAGAACCGGTTTTCTTTGCCGTGGCAGCGCAGGATGCGCCTGGCGTTCTTGCACGCCATGATCAAGAGGCGCAGCCTTATGCCGATGCCTTGGCCGCTGGGGATATGCAGTTGGCCGCTCGTCTGTTCAACAGGATGTGGAGCGCGGATGTCAGCCCACGATGGACAGAAATGCAGGAAAAGACCCGCGCTGCGATGATACGGGGCGTGCCCGTTGTGCCTGCCGTGAAAGAGGCGGTGTTTGACGACCAAAAGGGCTTTATGAAACCCGGTGTTCTGGATCGTGCAACCGTGCCCATTTTGATTCTGAGTGGCACAAAATCGAACCCCGTCATGCCAGTGATCGGTAAGGGGTTACAGAACCGTCTGCCCAACGCGTCTTACGATGTCGTCGAAGGAGCCGGGCACATGCTGCCGATTTCCCATCCCGCAGCTACCGCAAAGCTTGTGCAGAATTTCTGGAAAACCACCGGGTCATCTGAATAAGCTGGCGTTTGCTCTGAGAGTTTTCAGAGCAAAGCGAGAAAGCGGTCGATATCATCCGAACTTATTGACCAGTCGCAAACCAGCCTGCAGGCGAGGGGTTCTTCCTCGTCTGCTCCATCAAGGTCCGCGCCCCACAGGTGATAGACCGCGCCAGCATCGTGCAACTGCCTGTGACGCGCGCGCGAAAACTCGGCGAAGATCATGTTGGCTTGCGGTTCGTGCAGAAACGAGGCCCCTTTCGCGCGCAGCCCGTCCGCAAGCCGTGCGCAGTTGGCGTTGGCCTGACGCGCCATTGTCAGCCACAGATCGTCCTGAAGGTAAGCCGCCATTTGCGCCGATAGGTAACGGTGCTTGGAAAACAGGTGCGCTCCGCGTTTGCGCCGTAGTTCAAATTCCCAAGCCTTTGTTTCGTCAAAGAATACAACGGCTTCAACGCCCATCAGGCCGTTTTTGGTGCCGCCAAAACTGACGACATCCACCCCTGATTTCCATGTCATCTCAGCTGGGGAACAGTTCAGCGCGACCAGAGCGTTGGTGAAGCGCGCGCCGTCAAGGTGCACGGGCAGGCCGTATTCTTTTGCCACGCCGCACAATGCCTGCAATTCACCCAACGAATACACCGACCCGCGCTCGGTTACCTGTGTGATGGACACCGGTCCGCGCTGGGGGCCGTGTACGCCGCGGGTTTCCTCTGCCAGAATTGCGCCACGCAACGCGTCGGGGTCCATCTTGTCGCTGCCCGGGACAAGCGTCAGTTTTGCGCCAGAGTAGAATTCGGGCGCGTTGCACTCATCTTCGTGGATATGCGCAACCGGAGAACAGAATACGGTATCCCAAGGGTTGGAAAGCGTTGCCAGTGCTAGCGAGTTCGCTGCTGTGCCGGTTGCCACCAGATAGACCGCCGCCCACGGAGCTTCAAAGATGCCGCGAATACGATCGCGCACCTCGTTCATAAGCGTCTCGGCGCCATACGCCATCTGATAGCCTTCGTTGGCCGCGTTCAAGGCGGCCATGACCTGCGGGTGCACCGGCCCGGAATTGTCAGAGGCGAAATACATCAGCTAGGCTCCTCGATGATATAATCTTCCCACTCTTCCATGGGGGTTTCGAACTCGGACACCGTGCGCCCTTGAACCGAGATCTCGGCGGCATGTACGCTGTCGGGCGTACCAGATATCAAAGGGTGCCAGTCGTAAAGGGGCTTACCCTCCCACAGCAGCCGATAGGCACAGGTCTGGGGCAGCCAATAGGCATGGCTGTCGATATTGTCGGACTTCATAACGATGCATTCCGGCACGAATTGGTGGCGGATGTCATATTGCGTGCAGCGGCAGGTCTCATCATCCAGCAGGCGGCAAGCGACGCAGGTCAGGGCGACCTCGCCTGTGTCTTCGTCTTCCAGCTTGTTCAGACAGCACTTGCCGCAGCCGTCGCACAGGGCTTCCCATTCGCGCTGGTTCATCTTGGTTAGCGGCTTGCGTTCCCAGAACCGGGTGGCCAGACCATTGCGGTCAATCGGGTCGGTGGTCATAGCGCCGCCAGCAGCGTGCGGGCCGTGTCGCAATCGGTATCCATCTGGGTGATCAGCCCTTCCAGTCCGTCAAAGGTCATCTCGGGGCGCAGGTATTCGACCAAGCCAACCGAGAGAGTGGCACCATAAAGATCGCCCGAGAAATCGAACAAGAATGTCTCGATATTCGGGACTTCGCCGTTGAACATCGGGCGCGTGCCCACCGAGGCCGCTCCGTGATAGCTGCCCTGATGCGGGCCATCCAGAACATCGACCAGCACGGCGTAAACCCCAAATTTCGGAGGATGCAGCCCCTCAATCGACATGTTGGCGGTGGGATAGCCCAGTTCACGCCCGCGCTGTTCGCCACCGATCACCTTGCCCTCAATCCGGTGCCAGTGGCCCAGCATTGTGGCGGCATCACGCGGTCTGCCTTCGGTCAACGCGGTGCGGATCGCGGTCGAGGACACGACGTTTTCGGACCGCTCCATTAACGGCGCGATTGTTACACCAAACCCCATCTCATTTCCAAAACGCACCAGATCTTCTGCCGTCCCGCTTCGGCCCTTGCCGAAACAGAAATCCGACCCAACAACCACATGCGATAGCCCAAGCCCCTCACAAATCACCGAGCGCGCGAACTGCTCGGGCGTTAGCCCGGCCAGCGCAGCGTTGAAGGGGAGTTCGTACAATTTCTTCACGCCCTGTTTCTGCAACCGGTGCGCACGTGCATTGCCTCGCATCAGGCGAAAGGGCGGAGAATGCGGGGCGAAGTATTCGCGGGGATGCGGTTCAAATGTCATCACGCCAAGCGATGCATCTGGCGCGGCGTTCCGCGCCAGTTCAATAACCGACTGGTGACCGATGTGAACGCCGTCAAAATTGCCGATGGCTACGCTGGCGCCACGGTCTTGAGGCTCGACAAACTGAAAATCCCGGATGATGCGCATAGCGACTGCCTAACGGGACTACAGCCGGTGTTCAAGAGGTTGAGAGGTCAGTCGAACTTGCGCGACGGTGCCAATACCATGGCTTCGCCAACAACCACCTTTTTGCCGTCAACCGCGCAGTGGCAATCTAGTTTGACCCGACGCTTGGCAAAGTCGATGTCGATCACTTTGACTTCGGCATAAACCATGTCGCCGGGACGGACGGGTGCAAGGAACTTCAGCGACTGCCCCATGTAAACGGTGCCATGGCCGGGCAATTGCTCACCAATCACGGCCGAGATCAATCCAGCAGTCAGCATCCCGTGAGCTATGCGCCCTTCGAAAATCGTGTCGCGGGCGTAGTCGTCATCCAGATGCACCGGGTTCCGGTCGGTCGAAACCTGCGCGAACATCTCGATATCTTCGTCTGTCACCACTTTGCGCAGGTGACGGGTCATGCCCATTTCGATGTCTTCAATACAGATCGTGCCGCGTGGAAGATTGTCCAACATGTCGCCCTCACTCGATTCGATTGGGCAACAAAAAAACCAAAGCTGCCCGTATTTGGCAACTTTATTACTTCGCAAGCGCAGAAAATCAAGCCCTTTCTGATCAGCGCAATCGGCCGATTGTGTAGGTTGGATTGATGTTTTCCCTTGCAATATAATCGGTTAGGGATTCATGGTGGGGATGGTGCGACGTTTTGGTTTCAGCGGCGGCCAGCCCGCCCGAGATGAACAGAGAATCAATCCCTTCGCCCATTCCGCCCAGAATGTCAGTATGTGGCCCGTCACCGATCACCAAAAGATCGCCATCAGGGAAGTCGTGACCCAGTTCTTGTAACCTGCGACGTGCCAGATCATAGATTGGCGGGTGCGGTTTGCCGAAATACAGGCTTTCGCCCCCCATATCCGTATAAAGCTTGGCCAAAGCGCCGGCGCACCATTCCCGTACCTCACCGCGATCAACAACGATGTCTGGGTTGGCGCAAAGCAGCTTCATGCCTTTTTGCTTGGCATAAAGAAATTCTGCGCGGTTCACGGACGGGTCCGCCATTGGGTCGAATGGACCGCAACAGACGATCCCTTGGGCTTCGCTTAGCGGAACCCGCTCAATCTGGATGGGATGATGCAAAAGCTTCAGCGGCTCGAAAAAACCTGCATCCCGCTCCCATTCCCCCATAAAGTAAACTTTCTCACCGACAGCGCCCTGGAACATGGCTGAACGGGCAGAATCGCCGCTGCTGGCAATTGTATCATAGGCGTCTTCGGGGACGTTGAACTGCACGAGTTGCTCTGCCACCCCCGCGCGGGGTTTAGGGGAGTTGGTGACCAAAACAACAACTCCACCCTTGGCGCGGTAGTCCTGCAAAGCCGCGACTGCCTCGGGGTAGGCGGTGATGCCGTTATGGACGCAGCCCCACAGGTCCACGAACAGGGCTTTGTATCGGTCAGAAATGTCAGAAAGTGTATGAATGATCTGGGTCATTTGATCGCCCCCGGGCACAGATATCGCATTTGCGTCAGCTATGGCAAAGCTGATGCGCTTTGACCATCCCGCAATGCAATTTCCTGTCGTTTGTGTGGGTGCCTATCAGTTTTCTTCTGACAGCTTGTCCACGTCCGGGGCCTGCTGGACATTCTCTGTCCCCAGGATGAGTTGTGCACCAATTCTGTTCTGGAACCTTACGACAATCAGGTAGCCAGGGCCCAGTTCATCCTCCAATACGTCCACTAGCGGAGTTTCTCGTAGGCTGTCAGGCAGTAGCCCCGCGATCGAGGACACCTTAAAGGCGGCTTCGATGGGCAGGTCGACGATCAGCCACAGGTCTGCGTGTTTGCGCTTGGCGCTGACGTCGATGCGGATGATCTCGACCGAAACCGGGTCAGCCCAATCGCGGATCGCCTGAGCGACGCGAGCCTCGGTTCTGGTTTCAAGGTACCGGTTATACGTGGATTTCCCCAATTGCAGGACCACGACAGCCAGAAACGCAAGGGTAACGAAAACGCTGGCTGTAAAGCTGAGTTTGCGTTTGCCCTTGCTGAACATCACCGACCGCGCGGCATAGACTATATAGACAGCGCAGGCGGACAGGATAATTGCCCCAAGGTTCGTCGCAAACAGCAATCCGGCTTCATAGGCGTCAGCGGGTTCGCCAAAATACAACAATACACCCGAAGCCGATAGCGGTGGCACAAGCGACACACCAATCGCGGCACCGGGCAGCAAGCTGGCCTCTGACCTGTTGATCTGCACATATGCTGCCGCCACGCCAGCGGCCAGCGCGACGATCAGGTCTTCGGTGCCCGGGTCAGTGCGCGCCAGCACCTGATCGGGGATCAATATGCCCCGAGGTACGTCCGCGACGTAGACCAGGAACCATGCCAGCAGAACGCTCAGGAACGCTGCGGTACAGACGGTCAAGGCCAGAAATAGCGCCCGCTTTAGCCACCCCATGACCATGGCTGCGGCGATTCCGAGGATCGGCGTCATCAGGGGGGCAACCAGCATTGCAGCGATTACAACTGCGCCGGAATTGCGCAGCATACCCATTGTGGCGATGATCACCGACAAGGTCAGCAGCATGGCAAAGCGCCGCCAATAAGCAGCTTGGTCCTTGCCTTCAAACCGCAGGATATCCCGCGTCGTGCTATAGCTGAGCATGCTCATGTGATTGGTTTGGCCCGTGTTCCCAAGGTATCTTGGAACAGATTACCAACGGAAACGGATCTCGCAAATCTTTAGGCGCAAGCAAAAAAGGCGCCCTAAGGGGGCGCCTTTTCAATCGCAGGGTTGGCAGATCAGACCTTGAGGTTCGGGATGATCTGTTTTTTGCGGCTCATGATGCCGGGCAGAACGACCGCGTCGCCATCGACGCTTGCGCCAAAGCTTTTCTCGGCGACGGATTTGACCAGATCGTTGGGGACCAGCAGGGTGGCCTCTTCGTTCAGGATGTCGACCACGAATAGCAGAACCTGGTCGACGCCGTCTTCCTTGGCAACATCAACCATCGACGCGGCCAGGCTGTCTTTACGATCCAGCACAACGCCCGGAGCGGTGGTTTCCAGAACTGAGACGCGGAACTTGGTGCCGTCTACCTCATATTCCTTGCTGTCCATGCGGATCAGTTCAGCGTCCGAGAACGAAGACACGTCCGACTTCGCTGCGAACATGTCAGCGGCATAGGCCGAAACGTCCAGACCCAGCTCAGCGGCCAATTTCTCGGCCACGGCGCGGTCATGCGCGGTGGTGGTGGGCGAGCGGAATTCCAACGTATCCGACAAGATGCAGGTCAGCGCCGCGCCTTTTACGGCGTCGGGCATTTTGGCAGCGTCGTCACCCATCAGGTCAACCATGATGGTCGCGGTGCAGGCCAGCGGGCGCACGGTGATGTCGATGGGGCCTTTGGTTTCCAGACCGCCGACCAGCTTGTGGTGGTCGATGATGGCGCGGATATCGGCGCTGTTGACGCTGGCGGGCAGCTCGGCAGGGTTGTTGGTGTCAACGATGACAACAGGCGCGTCTGCGTCCACGTCCGCGATGATGCGCGGCTTTGGCAGGTCCCAGCGTTGCAGCATAAAGGCTGCCTCGGTGTTGGGCTCGCCCAGCAGAACGGGCTCAGCCTGTTCGCCTTTCACTTCGTTCAGGTACCACGACCACAGGATCGGAGAGCCGGTGGAATCGGTGTCGGGGGATTTGTGTCCAAATACGAGGGTTGTCATGTCAGGATCCTGAGGATGGTCATTTTGCGCGCCTTATAGGGCGGTCCTGCGGGCTTGTCACCCGCCCTCGCGTAAACTGCGACGAAGGGTGATCTTTGCCTCAGAATGCTGCACGTTCCAGTGTGTATCCGGCCTGCTCAAGTTGGTTAAGCAAGCCGTGCTCTCCACCCAGATGACCAGCACCGACTGCGATCACGGCCATCTGATCCTGAATCCCCAAAATATGCTGCATCCAGTTGTTGTTGCGTTCGACCAGAAGCTGCTGTTCGAAACCGCCCCATTCCTCGTCAAAGATTTCTTCTGAAAGACCCGAAGATTCGAGCCCCTGAAGGCGAGCGAACTGGATGATCTCGCCGTGTTTTTCTTCCAGATAGGCATTCAGCATGGTGGCCAACTGGTCCTCGCTGCTTTCAAAAGCGTCCGCCATGCGCACCAAAGATTGCACCTGCTGTTCCATGGGGAATTCATCGAACATCGCCATCAGGTCTTCGATGCGTTCAAGCGAGAGCTGCGGGATGTTATGCTCGGCTGCCAGATCGGTCAGGCGTGCATCCATCCCGTGATTGGCTTCCGGGTCTTGAATCATGCAAGGTGGGATGCCAAGGGTCATGCTCAGGAACCATGGGCGCATTTTCGCACCCATCCAGCCGGGAATGCCGCGATCGGCCAGCCCCTTGGATAGCGCGGCCCAGTCTTCTTCTGACACCATGTCGATCAAAGTGGGTCCCGACGTGATCAGAACCGGGCTGAGGTCCTGCGCCAGTTGCTTTTCGAAGGCGTCCATTTCGGATTTTGTCACCTCGAAATAGAACGCGTCGGCTTGGCTGAGCGTCGAGGCCAGTCTTTCAACCACAGCATCCATACGCGAATCGTTGGTGTGCACAGTACCAATCAGGTGCAGAACCGTGTCACCCTTTGTGGCCGTCCAGTGATTGCCTTCGGGAAATGGGAAATCTTTCAAGGCCTGCTGCAGTTCCTCTTGCATCTCAGCCGAAATATCGGGCCTTAGATCCCGCCCTTCGCAGGCGGCATGAACCGCCAGCGGCAAAAGCGAAAAGAGGAAGACAAAAAGAAATCGCATCGGCACCATCCCGTTAAACCAAGTACTTATATGTGTCGCGACCTTGCCCTGCTCAAGGTGTCGGTTCAAGCGACTTGGATGCGGGTAAGGCTGATCTGTGTCTGGCATTCCACAGCAAAACGCCTAGCATGTCAGGATGAACCGCGAGCAGGACCTCTATCCCCCCATCAAAACGCTGTTAGAGCGTCAGGGCTACACCGTCAAAGGCGAGATTGGCGCGGCTGATATCGTAGCCGTTCGTGATAGCGAGGAGCCGGTGATAGTCGAGTTGAAGCTGCGCTTTTCATTGGCGTTGTTCCATCAGGCCATCACCCGGCTGAAAGTAACGGATCAGGTCTATATCGCGGTAAGCAAACCGACAGGGCGCACAGCACGACGTGCTTTGAAGGACAATATTGCGCTGTGCCGACGTTTGGGGTTGGGCCTGATCACTGTCCGCGCGGATGGTGCAGTCGAGGTTCAGTGCGACCCCGGCCCTTATGCTCCGCGCAAAAACAAGGCCAAGGCTGCTCGGTTGTTGCGCGAATTTGATCGGTTGGAAGGCGACCCTAACGCCGGGGGCGCCACGCGGCATGGGATCGTTACTGCCTACCGTCAGGATGCTTTGAGATGTGCTGCCCATCTTGCCGAACAGGGTGCCACCAAGGGGGCCGAGGTCGCCAAGGCCACCGGTGTTTCTGAAGCCACCCGCCTGATGCGTGACAATCACTATGGCTGGTTCGACAAAGTAGAAAAGGGCGTCTATTGCCTGACCGAAGCCGGGCAGGAAGGGCTGAAGCACTGGGCTTACAGTTGGGAGCAGCCGGAATAGGACCCCACGTCAAAAAAACCTTCACGGCTTGTTGACTCGGGGATTTGAACTCCCTAGCTATGCGTCGTTATCACTCGCATACCCTGAGTGCTAACGCCCCGCCATCCGGCGAGGGGAGGATTAACAACTTTGAGCCCAAGGAGCTGCAAAGATGGCATTGAAACCGCTTCATGACCGTGTGCTGGTTCGCCGTACCGAAAGCGAAGAGAAAACTGCAGGCGGCCTGATCATTCCTGACAGCGCAAAAGAAAAGCCCAGCGAAGGCGAAGTCGTCGCGACCGGCGAAGGCGCACGCAAGGACAGCGGCGAGCTGATCGCAATGGCTGTAAAAGCTGGCGACAAGATCCTGTTCGGCAAATGGTCGGGCACCGAGGTTCAGGTCGATGGCGAAGAGCTGCTGATGATGAAAGAAAGCGACATCATGGGGATCATCGAGTAAGCCGCGCGCTTTCTCTGATCTTCATTCCCAACTTATTTCTCAAGGAGAAACGACATGGCTGCAAAGGACGTCAAGTTCGACACCGATGCCCGTAACCGCATGCTGGCAGGTGTGAACATCCTGGCCGATGCCGTTAAAGTGACGCTGGGCCCCAAAGGCCGCAACGTGGTTCTGGACAAATCCTTCGGCGCGCCGCGCATCACCAAAGACGGTGTCTCGGTTGCCAAGGAAATCGAACTGGAAGACAAGTTCGAAAACATGGGCGCGCAGATGGTGAAAGAAGTCGCCAGCCGCACCAATGACGAAGCCGGTGACGGCACCACCACTGCAACCGTTCTGGCCCAAGCCATCGTTCGCGAAGGTCTGAAGCAGGTTGCAGCTGGCCTGAACCCGATGGACCTGAAGCGCGGCATCGACCTGGCAACTGCCAAAGTCGTTGCAGGCATCAAAGACGCGTCGCGTGAAGTCAAAGACTCGGCGGAAGTGGCTCAGGTTGGCACCATCTCGGCCAACGGCGAAGCCGAAATCGGCCAGCAGATCGCAGACGCGATGCAGAAAGTTGGCAACGAAGGCGTTATCACCGTCGAAGAAAACAAAGGTCTGGAAACCGAGACCGATGTTGTCGAAGGTATGCAGTTCGACCGTGGCTACCTGTCGCCTTACTTCGTCACCAACGCAGACAAGATGATTGCAGAACTCGACGACTGCATGATCCTGCTGCACGAAAAGAAACTGTCTTCGCTGCAGCCGATGGTTCCGCTGCTCGAGCAGGTGATCCAGTCGCAAAAACCGCTGCTGATCATCGCGGAAGACGTTGAAGGCGAAGCGCTGGCAACTCTGGTTGTCAACAAACTGCGCGGCGGCCTGAAAATTGCTGCTGTCAAAGCACCGGGCTTCGGCGATCGCCGCAAAGCCATGCTGCAGGACATCGCAATCCTGACCGGCGGTCAGGTCATCAGCGAAGATCTGGGCATGAAGCTCGAGTCCGTCACCATGGACATGCTGGGCACCGCCAAGAAAATCGAAATCACCAAAGACGAAACCACCATCGTCGACGGTGCTGGCGAGAAAGCCGAGATCGAAGCACGTGTTGCTCAGATCCGCACTCAGATCGAAGAAACTTCGTCGGACTACGACCGTGAGAAACTGCAAGAGCGCGTTGCCAAACTGGCAGGCGGTGTTGCTGTGATCCGCGTCGGCGGCATGACCGAAGTTGAAGTGAAAGAGCGTAAAGACCGTGTGGACGATGCTCTGAACGCAACGCGCGCAGCCGTTCAGGAAGGCGTTGTTGTCGGCGGTGGTGTTGCTCTGGTTCAGGCCGGCAAAGCACTGGAAACTCTGGAAGGCGCAAATGCTGACCAGAACGCAGGCATCAACATCGTTCGTAAGGCAATCGAAGCGCCGCTGCGCCAGATCGCCGAGAACGCAGGTGTCGACGGCGCGGTTGTTGCTGGCAAGGTTCGCGAATCCTCGGACGCAGCCTTTGGTTTCAACGCTCAGTCGGAAGAATATGGCGACATGTTCTCGTTCGGCGTGATCGACCCGGCCAAAGTTGTCCGTACCGCTCTGGAAGACGCGGCATCGGTTGCTGGCCTGCTGGTTACCACCGAAGCGATGGTTGCAGACAAGCCGCAGAAAGACGCACCTGCCGCCGGCGGCATGCCCGACATGGGCGGTATGGGTGGCATGATGTAAGCTGTCTAAGCCTTAGTGCATATGGACGGGGTCGCCTTCGGGCGGCCTCGTTTCGTTTATGGCGCTGCAACCACCGACCAACCCGCTGAAATGCTGACCGCCCTGCCAGCATTCTTTTCCAAATTGATGGTCGCAATGCTCCATTCGAAAATCCAGCCCGAGTTCAAGCAATCCCTTCGCTGTAATCAGCGTTGAAAATTGAACGCCAGCGAAGCGGGTTCCCAAAAAGAAAAAACGAAATTCAGTTATGGAATTTTTATAACTTACACGATTAGCAAAAACGACATCGGGTCGCTGCCAGGAGAGAAAAAATGAGGAAACAGGTTTGACTGATTCCCAGTCCATTGAGCACTTCTCATGCACGAACGCCGAATACCAGAATGGCTTCGCCATGCGCCAGCACCCAGCGTGCAGGGATTCGCCATTCTGGCGGGAACGGAGGCGATTGCCAGGGGTATTTTGATTTCTGTCTTTCCGGTAGCGATATACAACGCGCTGAAGGATGCGCGATTTGTATCCGAAATTTATTTCGCCATTGGCGCAGTTTCACTCTTGATCGGTCTTCTGGTTCCCTACCTGATCCGGTTTGTCCCAAGGAGATTGGTCTATGTATTCGGCACTCTTTCGTACGTCGCGGGTGCGGTTATGACGACCGTTGCGACGCCTGCCGCCGTTATTGCGGGGCTCGCACTCACGACTTTCGCCGTTGTGACGACATTTGTGTGCTTCAACGCCTATGTACTCGACCATGTTGCCAGGATTGAACTGGGACGTTTTGAGACATCCCGGCTTTTCTACAGTGCGCTGGGTTGGACGGCTGGCCCTGCGCTAGGCGCGATATTGTACGAATGGTGGCAACCTGCGCCGTTCCTGATTGCAGCCGGTGCGGCGATTGTCATGCTGCTCATCTTTCTTGTTATGCGCCTCGGAAACGGCAGGCTCATCACCAAAAGTCAAAGCACTCCCGCAAATCCGTTCGCCTATTTCGGGAGGTTTTTTGCGCAACCACGATTGGTTGCCGGATGGGTATTCGCAGTCGTTCGTTCCTGCGGGTGGTGGATTTATGTCGTATACCTGCCCATCTATGCGGTTCAGAACGGGCTAGGCAGCCAACTAGGAGGGATTGCTTTGTCGATTTCCAATGCCGCCCTGTTTTGCACCCCGCTGATGCTTCGGTTTATGCAGCGCAGTTCGGTGCGCACAGTAGTCAGAACCGGATTCCTCATGTCCGGGCTGCTATTTCTATTTGCTGGAGTTCCATTCGGAATCCCTGAAGTCACAATCGCGTTCTTAATGATGGGCTCGATTTTCCTGATCTTGCTCGATGTTTCCGCAGGTTTGCCGTTCCTCCTCGCAGTCAAACCTTCCGAACGAACTGAGATGTCAGCAATTTACGCGAGCTTTCGCGATGTTTCGGGTATTATTACACCTGGTGCCGCCTGGCTGGTTCTTCTCGTGGCACCGCTCTCTGGTGTGTTCGCCGCGGGTGGTGCAGGTTTGCTTTGGACGTGGGTTCTGGCTCGTAAGCTGCACCCCCGGCTGGGTCAGACACGCATATCAGTCGAAAGTACTTCAATGGAAGCTGGTAAAGTTGCTGCTGATATGGTGAGCCTGCCAAACTTAGCCCATGAGAAATCAGTCGCCAGTCGCTTACCGACGGATACATAATAGAGGCCAGCCATTGAGTGACCAAAGCAACTCAGGCGTCAGTACCGTGCGGAATTCCAGGATTAAGCAGAGGCGTTGGACTACAAAAAATGCCATTTAAGCGAGAATGTTAAAGGCAAGCCTAACTCTTTCGACTCTGTTTTATACACGAAAGGAATCGTTAGCCTTGTAGTCTCGGACTCTTAGTCAAACGAGTACGAAAATCATCACCGAAACGCCGGGCCATGTGCCCAGACCGTCAACGAATACCGATCACCATTCTCAACCGGTGTCACTTGATGCAACAAAAAGCTTGGAAAGATGGTCGCGCTCCCTTGATACCGGCTGGCCGTTACAGCATACGCACCCGGCATAATCTCCAAGTCACCGCCGTCGTACATCCCGGGTTTGCTGAGTTGAACGACCAGCGACAGCTTTCTTTTTCGGGCGACTGACCCGTCGCCGATATCGGAATGCCACGCAAAATGACCACCATCTGATGCTTTATAGCAGGCAATCTGCGGACTTTCGGCGAACTCGCTCAGATCGAAGCCAAACTTGTCGGTGTTGGAGCGACGGACAACATTGATCAGGCGTGACATCACCCAATCAGAGCCTTCGACGTCGTCCAGCCAAGTCACATCCGCTCTGCGCAGATTATGATCCTTGTTCTGCCCAACAAGCAGAGCCTCGTTTGCCGGGGCTTTTTGTGATGCAGCAACAATTTGCTCACATTCCCGCGCGGTAAATGCACCGGGAATCGAATGAACTTCCAGCATTCTGTACACCATTCTTGATTGGTACTAAATTTTGCCAAGATGCACAGATGGCGCTGCGCTGTTTTCGACCTAAGAGGCTGAAAGCGACGTAATTTTTCTGCAATCTCAATTGTTTTGGGTCCAGCAATCCGGATTTGGAATTCACCCTAGGCATGCCCATGTCCAGGTGGTGTCCCGAAAGATAATGCCATATCGAGCGCCAACTGAAACTTGGTCACAACCGGTATAAATGTAAGGTGTTCTGAAACATCTTCCGCGGGCGGTTCTTTCATCCATGGAGGAGCGCGCCAGAAGGAAAACGGATCGTAAAAGACAATTGGATCACTTGAATACTGCAAGAAGACAATTCGCATCTGGCCCCAATCAGCCGCAGCCTCAGACGCATCCGCAAAGTGGGAAGCGTAGCGAACAATCGAACCATCACCAATTGTAGGCAAAACCCAAGGGCTGCCCGGTTGTCGGGAATTCTGCACACGCTGCCAAAAGTCTGAAGGAAATGGCGGCCCCGCCCAGAACGCTCCGTCGATAGGATCACCAACCAGACGAAACAGGTTGGTTGCATACATCGACGACCAGGCCCCGAGACTTAGTCCGTGCGCATATAACCTGGGGCGGTCTTCTTTCGGGAGGGTTCGCCAATAGTCATGCACAACTTCCATAAGAGCGGTCGCCTGATCCAGGCCAGTGCGGGTTTCAAGAACCAAAGCAAGTGGTGATTGCATATAGGAATACTGGACGCTTACGGTCGCTATATCACCGTTGTGCATGTATTCGACGGGATCATGCGATCCCGGATCCATCCAACCGGTTCCGGTGGGGCTTGTAACAATCAGGATCTTTCGTTCAAATGCACCAAGGCGTTTCAGCTCCGCCAAGGCCAATTCCGCCCGCTCCATTGGTGTGTCGGCATTTGCCCGACCCACATAAACCCTTATTGGGTCCGACAAAACCTAAGCATAATGATATTCTTACATATAGAATACATTATCTTTTTGTTGCCGAGTGCCAGTCTTTGCATCGGCACGTGTTGTGTCCGTGCGACCTATCACGCGGTGCAATCGGGGATTTGGAAACAATGATCATTCGGGGGGAAGATCAACATGTCGTCAAACAACACCGATCCAAACGACAAGAATGAACGGCATCGGGCACCGCTTTTTGGTATGGCCGGCGTCGTAGGCTTTGTCGCAATCCTTTTTGTCCTGTTCATGGTCTATCTATTCACTCGTTCAGAGGGCCCGACCCGGATCGCTCCCGTCGGCGGTGATGCAACCCAAAGCGAATAAACTATCCAACCTTCACGGATCGGTTCTGTTCAGGAATCTCTCATTACAATCAGGAGCAATTTGATCATGCCCAGCGAACGGCCACATTTTCATGCCAAAGGCAATCCTCCGTCACAGCACACCAAATCCGTTCTGGAGGCCGCACACGATGCCTTGCCTTTCGACGATACCCGCGACTTCGACGAATGCGAACGCGGTCTGATCGCAAAAATGGAGCATCCTAAAATCATGGCGGATGCAGGCAACGTTGCGTGGGACATGGGGCAGTTCGATTTCATTGACGAGGCGGATAGCTACGAAAGCATTCACCCGTCGCTGTTTCGTCAGGCAAAGCTGAACCAGGACTACGGACTATATGAGGTCGTCGAGGGTATTTATCAAATCCGCGGTTTCGATCTGTCCCAGATGTCTTTTGTTCGCGGGAAAACTGGTTGGATCGTTTTCGACGTGATGGTGTCAGCGGAAACCGCACGCGCCGGGTTGGAACTGTTTCGATCACATATTGGCGGAGAGCTTCCCATTACCGCTGTGATCTACTCGCACAATCATGTGGATCATTGGGGCGGGATAAAGGGTATCATATCGGAAGAAGATGTGGCGGCCGGCAAAGTTGAAATCATCGCTCCCGTTGGCTTCATGGACAATACGGTGTCCGAAAACGTTTATGCTGGTAACGCTATGAATCGCAGGGCTTATTACCAGTACGGTATTCTACTACCCGTTGATCCACATGGCTATGTCACACAGGGTCTGGGGCAGGCTGCATCACGTGGCGCTGTGACACTGATTGCCCCTACGCGGATCGTCTCAAAAGACTATGAGGAATTCGAGGTGGATGGCATTCCGATGGTCTTCCAAAACACGCCGGATACTGAGGCGCCGTCGGAAATGAACACCTACATTCCCGGCATGAAGGCTTTGTGGATGGCCGAAAATGTCACCCACTGCTTGCACAATATCTATACCCTTCGCGGCGCTCCAGTACGCGACGCGTTGGTTTGGTCAAAGTACATAGCGCAGGCCTTGTACCGATTTGGTCAAGAGGCCGAAGTTATGTTCGCCGCGCACCACTGGCCGCGATGGGGAAATGCGAGGATTCAAGAGGTGCTGCGGGCGCAGCGCGATATCTACGCGAATATGAACAATCAGGTTCTTCATCACGCAAACAACGGCGTCACAATCAACCAAATCCATAACGTCTACAAAGTCCCCGAGGGTCTTCAGAAACACTGGCACGCTCGCGGTTACCATGGCTCACCTGAGCATAACAGCCGTGGTGTAATCCAGCGATACCTCGGATTTTGGGACTGTAATCCCGCAACACTGATTCCGCCTTCACCGGAAAACTCAGCGCCGGTTTACGTCCGAATGATGGGCGGGGCCGAGGCAATTGTCGCCAATTGCCGCGAAATGTACGACGCTGGTGACTATTTGATGGTTGCTGAAATTCTGAACAAGGTTGCGCTTGCCGAACCCGAAAACGAAGTCGCTCGTGATCTTCTCGCGGATGCCTTCGAGCAAATCGGTTATCAGCAGGAAAACCCTGGGCTTCGCAACTCATTCTTGGCGGGCGCTTTTGAATTGCGATCCGGTATCCCTTCCGGGCAGGCCGTCAAAACAACCAATCCTGACGTTATGCGCGCCATGTCGACTGAGCTGTTTCTGAACTTCCTCGGAATCCGGCTCGATAGCGAAAAAGCTAAGGGGCTGAGGTTTACGATCAATCTGAGAACTCCGGATAATGGAGAGGAATTTATTGTCGAACTGGAAAACGCGACGTTAACGAACACAAAGGGGTATCAGGCTGAAACTGCTGACCTGACGCTGGCGATTGACCGCGCAAAGCTGGAAGAAACTCTGGCCGGAGAGAAGAGTTTTGAACAACACATTGCCGAAGGGTCCGCGCAGATCACGGGTGACCCTTCCATTCTGAAAACACTGGCCAGTCTGCTGGTGGATTTCGACCCAAAATACGAAGTCTTTCCGGGCACACGCGCCAGTGATGAACAATCCATTGAACACGACCCCTATGACGCGGAAGAACTGAAGGGCGTGGTGCCTGAGTGATGTGGTGCTCCCGCGCCAAATACCCAAAATATACTGGATCGCGGCCGCATGCTTGACGGGTTGAAGATTGATCGCAGGAACGTGGTTTCGGATCTTGTCGCAGGTGCCACGTTCGCAATCGTCAACGTTCCGCAAGGAATGGCCAATGCTGTTCTTGCGACCGTCAACCCTGTCGCTGGTCTTTACGCGCTAATGGTCGCCATGCCCGTCGGCGCAATCTTCACCAGTTCCGTTTTTATGAATGTATCAACGACTGGCGCACTATCGGTCGCCGTCGGTGAGGCATTGTATGGGGTTGAGGACGATAGAAAGATCGGCGCATTGATCGGCCTGGTTATGATGATTGGGATGGTGCAGTTGATTTTTGGGCTGCTGCGTATGGGGCGGCTGGTCCGATATGTATCCAACTCGGTGATGACAGGATTTATTACCGGGATTGCAGCTCTGATCATTCTTGGCTCTATTCCTGATATCACTCGGTTTGAGAGCGCACAGCCAAATCATTTGTTGCGCCTTTCCGATACCGCATTGAACTGGCGTAGTTTCGATACCGCTTCGGTTACTATCGGCGTGGCCACAATTGTCCTTATTTTTCTGATCCAGCAAACGCGATTAAGTAAGTTCTCGCTGATCCTTGCTCTGGGTGCGACAACCGGGTTGGCCACGCTGTTTCAAGGCGGCTCGATCGTGCTGGTGAAAGATGTCGCGATCATTCCCCGAAGCTTGCCCACGCCAATGCTGCCGGACTTAAGCTACTTTCCAGAACTGATCTTGCCCGCCATTGCCATCGCAGTGATCGGGTTGGTACAGGGCGCCGGTGTTGGTCAAAGCTATCCGAACCCCGATGGGCGGTTTCCAGATACTTCGCGTGATTTCGTCGGCCAAGGCGCAGCCAATCTCACAGCAAGCGTGTTTGGTTCGATCCCTTCAGGTGGGTCAATGTCGGGAACGGCTGTCAGTGTTCAGGCCGGAGCGTGTTCGCGCTGGTCAAACATCTTTGCGGGCGTAACAGTGGTATTGATCGTCTTTTTGTTCGTGGACATGGTCAAACTTGTTCCGATGGCCGGTCTGGGTGGGCTTTTGTTCGTGGTGGGCGTGCAGAATGTCCAACCCAAGTCTATTGCTGTCATTTGGCGGACCGGAACGATGGCCCGTGCTGGTTTTACTGCGACGCTGGTGGCAACGCTGTTATTGCCGCTGCAGTTTGCAATCCTGTTGGGCATCGCAATCTCTTTCGTTCTTCAAATTCTGCGCTCCGCTAACCAGATCGAAGTTCGGCAGATCTCCTTGGTCGAAGGGGGCTTCCCAATAGAGCGGCCTGGTGCGTCCGCTCTTGAGGAAGGCGAAATTACGGTTCTTCGCATTCGCGGAGAACTGTTCTTTGCGTCGGCGCAGGCTCTTGAAGCTCAGTTGCCCGAAGCAGATACGGGACGCCATTCAGTGGTATTATTGGTGCTTCGTGACGTTGACGACTTGGGAAGCACGATCATTCGATTGCTAAGCCGATACTCTAAAGAGCTTGAACATCACGACAGCAAGCTGGTTTTGACCGGTGTGAACAACAAGTTGCAAGGGCAATTGAAACGAACCGGACTGCTGAAGCGATTATCGCAAGAGAGCATCTTTGAGGAGCAACCTGAAATCGGGGCGGCGCTGAATGATGCCATGGAACAGTCCCGTATTTGGATCGATGCGAAACGCAGTCAGTCATCCAGCATTTCGGGATCAGAAGGACGTAAATAGATGCCCGAAGTCGTGTTGATTTTTACAGGTGTTGTCGTTTTTGCTCAGATGTATGGGCTGGGAACCCGGCAAGAGGTTGGAAGCATTCGTGCGCTGTTGTCCGATACTTCGCTTTTGTTTCGTTCCCTGATTTCAGTTCTCGTCGTGATGCCTTTGGCAACACTCGTTCTAATTATTTTGCTTCCCGTGCGTCCTGAGGTTGCTCTGGGTTTGGCCATCTTGGCCGCTGCACCCGGTGCGCCTCTCACAACGCGCCGGTCCGAAGCCGCAGCCGCCGATTTCAACTATGTTGGGTCATTGCAGTTGCTTCTTGCTCTGTTGGCAGTGGTTTTTACGCCGTTTGCGCTGTTCTTATTTAGTCATCTGCCCCAGGTCGCGGCTACTCCTGTTTCGTTGGGTACTGTGGCCGCTCAGGTCGGGCTGGTGACTTTTCTACCGGCAGTGCTTGGATGGGCATCGGCGCGCGCGGTACCGCGATTGCGAAATCGCCACAACAAGGTGGTGGCGATTGTGTCCAAGGGACTTTATCTCTTGTTCCTTGCCGCTCTTTTGGCTGCGCTGGCGCTTTTGCCAGACCTACGGCAATCACTTGCAATTGGGTGGACCACTGCGTTTTCGGTCGTCATACTTTGTGCCGTCGCGTTAGCGAGTGGCTACACGCTTGGGGGCCCGGTCAGATCGAAAAGAGCGGGCCTTGCCATCGCAACAATTGCGAGGAACATAGGATTGTCTCTCTATATTGCTGAACAGTCAGAATTGTCTTACCCGGCAATTCCAACAATCCTGCTTTTTGCGCTGATCGGGGTTTGTATGGCTTTACCGGCCTCGGTCGTGTTCAAGCGGTTTTTGGGTGGCTCATAGCACGACTATATGCCCTACTCTGGAATTCGGTAAGGTTTCGCGAAAGCAAGTGCATTGCCTATTCAGGCGTCTTTTCCGCCCAGAGAACGAGAGATCAGGAAAACGATACGCAAAGAAATCGCCACAACAAGCAACTCAGCGGTCAGCGTTAAGAGTAGGGTCATGATGCTTACTGCATCAACCGCCGAAATCGTGTAGGGGCTGGCACCGGTTTCAGCTGCGGATATCTGCAAGCCAACTTGAGGGTTGGCCAGCATTGTGACCAGAAGCGCAAAAGCTGCTCCAAACAATGAAACAATTGTCAGAACAGCGCCGATCGTTCCGACCCAAACGCCGATCCACACGCGACTTTGAAGCCGGGCGGCTGAGGGGTCATCTCCAGTCTCTTTCAGCTTTCGTCCCAAAGACAAATAATGCCAACACCAAAATGTGGTGAAAGCGGGCAGGATCAAACCCAAGAAGGACAACACGTTGCCCACGCCTGCGCCACCTCCGACAACGCCAAGGACAACGCCGCCCAGTACAACGACAATGATCAAAAAAACCAGCTGAACCCAGAAACCGATCTGGCCAAGCTTGACGAGCGCATCTGCGACGCGCCCGGTGTTTTCCCCATGCCAATTAGCGGATTCGCCTACCATATTGCAGTGCTCCCAACCTAAACCCTATGATTTGAAGAAGGTCGTCCACACTTTGGCTTGGCGACCGATCTCTATCAAAAATCACTGGCTATGCGCAGCGGCGAGCGCTTCGCGGAGTTTGTCTTCTTGTTCCTGCGATAGGGACGTCTGAAGTATCTTCGGGTCGTATTGTTCGATCTCGGCGATCACTTTGTCCGGTGTGGCCTTGGCGACAAGCAGAAACAGAGCCGATGAATTTGGTTGGATGGTCTCGCCCAGTTCTTTGATGAAATCATCATTGATGCCGTAATCGGAAAGGGACCCTCCAAGCGCTCCCATTGCCGCCCCGGCCAAACCTCCCACTGCCATGCCGGCGAGTGGGTTGAGAACAAGAATACCGGCCAACATACCAACTATTGCACCGGTGCTCAGGCCCGTACTGGCGCCAATTCGGGTCATGTTCACTGACTGCTTAATGTGTATGTCTCCCTCTTCGGGTCGCACAACGACGCAGGCGTCCAGCAGGTCGATCAATTCCTGTTTTTTGAGCTGTCGTAGTTTTGTCAAAACAGCATCTGCACTGTCGACACCATCAAATGAAAGAACAACAAGATCAGCCATTGGAGTCTCTTCGGGTGATTTGGATTACATCGTTAAAATCGTATTGGAGTGTAAAAGTGGGTAACGCGGGTCCGAAGGGACCCGCGCAAAACATCATTCGATAACGACCTGACCAGTCACCGCCTGCAACGGCTCGGCCTCTGCTACCTCGGTTGGACCGGTACTTGTCCCAGGCAAAACTTCGAACAGAGGATCGAACTCAACCATGGCTCCAGCGAGTTTGATCAGAACGCTGACGTCACCATCAGCCGTTGCGCGACCGTCGGCCAGCAAGTCCTCGAAATCAGCCTCTCCGGTCATCACAAGTTCCAAATCGGATCGGTTCAAGGTTAGAGTCAGATCTGGCTCATCGAAGGCGAAACCTTCGACATTTGTGAGTGTTGCCTTGGCCAGCTCGATCGCAAACATCTCACCATTGTCGGGTGTGCTTAGGTTCATCGTAAACTCGATGCCTTCGGCCTTGCGGCTGTCCATCTTGATCGCAAGGAAATCAAGGAACAGCTCAGTCGACATCGCGCGTATCACCTCTGGGCTGGACGTGTCGGCCGTTTCACCGGTGGGGATGCCAGAACGAAGTTCATAGGCACCGGACAGGAAGCTGTTCCGCAGGCCCGGGTTCTCTTGCTGGTAGCCAAGCTGTTCGTAAACGTCTGCTAACAAATCTTTTACTTCCTGATCTGATGGATCCGACAGGAACAGTTTGTTCAGAATCTCGGACGCTTCGAAATATTGCCCTGCATTGTGCAGTTCCAAACCCTTGGCCATAATTGGATCCTTTCCGCCCATCATCTCGACGTAGAGCGGAGCAGAAGCTTCGGGTTCTAACGGTATCAGGGTCGCTGGGTTGCAATCCCAGAAACCAAGGAACCGCTGCACAACGCCGCGCGAATTGTGCTGAGGTGAGCCGTGATAGCCACGTGTATGCCATGTCTGCTGCAAACCCTGTGACGGTTCATAGTGGTGATGTATCTGGTTAATCGTCACGCCCTGATTGGCCAGATGCAGGGTCTGGTTATTCATATGGGCATAAAGGTCGCGCTGATCTCTCAGAACCTGCTGCACGCGGTCATTGCCCCAGCGCGGCCAATGGTGCGAAGCGAACATGACGTCTGCCTCTTGCCCGAACAGGAACAGGGCACGAGAGATGTACTTTGACCATCGAAGGGCATCGCGCACTGGCGCGCCACGCAATGTATAGATGTTGTGCAACGTGGCTGTCACGTTTTCCGCCATCCACAGGGCCTTCATGTCTGGGATGTAAGTATTCATCTCAGACGGCGCTTCAGTGTTAGGTGTGTTCTGGAAGATCATCCGCACGCCATCGACCTCGAATTCTTCGATGTCGTCCTCCACAATCCGGGTTGGCGCGATCAGGCCAGTGGCACCTGCTGAAACGCGCTTGCCGAGACCCTGATTGACGAACCCATGCGGGGCCACAGGCAACAACAGACCATATTGGTAAAATAGCCGGCGGTTCATTGCGTTGCCCGCGAACACGTTCTCGGAAATTGTGTGTTCCATGAAATCGCGCGGAGCAATGATTTCGACATTCCCGGAATCGACGTCCTCCTGCGAAACGATGCCACGAACGCCTGCCCAATGATCGCCGTGGGAATGAGAATAGATCACGGCCGTAATCGGCAACCCTTCGCCTTTGTGTTCCGAGAACAATTCCCATGCGGCTCGCGCCGTTTCGGCCGAAACCAGCGGGTCAATGGCGATCCAACCCGTTTTACCGCGCACGAATGAGATGTCGGACAAATCAAACCCGCGCACCTGATAGATGCCGGGTATTACCTCGTACAGACCATAGTTCTGATTCAGCTTGCTGATACGCATCAATGACGGGTGGATACTGTCGTACTCGTCTTGCTCGTCGATGAAATCAAATGCGCCCCGGTCCCAGGCGACATTGCCCGCGTCTGCCATGATCTGAGGTTCCGGCATCTGGGCAATGAAACCCTTGGCAACTTCGTCAAAGTCCTGAGTGTCTGAGAAAGGCAGTGTTTCTTTCGCTTCGGCCAGGATTTTGAGCGTGTGCTCGGACGGTGCTTTTCCTTTAGGGTGAAAGTGGCCTTCTAATGGCGCGGCTGTCGACGTGGTTTGTGCTGCTGCTTCTTCCGACAAAAAAGTAGGACTTACCGCAAAGGCGGCCCCAATTGCAGGAACAGTTTTCATGAAGTCGCGCCGATTAGGTGCCATCGAATTTCCCCCTTTTGATCAAGCTGTCTGAAAAGCACTGCCTCACATCCTAACATTTAAGTGTCATTGTGCTACGATTAAGATTTAGGCAGTCTTGCATGGCTCAACATCCAGCACGGCTCGCGGATGTATTGAATACCTGAGTATTTTCTGACGATTGGGCCGTCATAAGTGAGCCCAGCAACAAAGGACGCGATTTAAAAATAGGTGGATCATAGATCAGGGGGAGACACGATGGCAGTTACCTGCAACGCCTCTTTGTCGAGGCGAGATTTTATTAACCTGGCTGCTGCTGCTTGTCTTTGTTGCATCTCAAGTTGCGCCCCGTTCGACCGCAGTAGTGCGATCAGCGACATAAATTCTGAGCTTGCAGCTGCGTTGGAACGGATACCTTCTGATGATGGCTCAGATCTGGTTCAGATCGCCCGGGAGATTGAGGCGAATTCAACACAGATGATCCAGGCGCACGCGGCCTTTATTGAAGAGTTCAACCGGTTGTCCGCCAACCGTTCGGTATCACGTGCCGAATTGATAGCTGTTTCAGACAGATATGACACCGAACGCCGTTCGCAACGCGATAACCTGCTGGTATTGCAGGGGCAATTGCAGGCGGCAATCCCGGAAGAGTACTGGCCGGAAGTTGCTGAAATTCTGTACGAAAAGGCAGACATAGTCGCCTCGGGAACCAGTTTGGAGTTGTGAGATGCCAGTAATTGCGACGATAACCGCGGTCACTTTCTTGTTGGATGGATCGTCTGATTTGACACCATCATTTCTGGAGCCCAATACGCTGAGAACCGACTTGGATAAGGCTATTTCGCCCGCAGACAGCGATGTCCGGACCGCGGCTTTGAAAATTGTGAGCGACTTGGAGGTTGCCGTTGATCGGTTCCGTGCCGCGGTCGAAGGCGCTGCGGACAAAGCCATTCTCGGTTCCACGGACAAATCAGCATCGGCATCGTCCACAAGAGCCATTTTTAATGAACTGGATCGGGAAAGAGATCGAGCGATAAGCGCGGTACTCGATTCACGTGACCAACTCGTTTCGCTTTTGGATCAGGAGACCTGGTCGCGAGTATTCGATGGGTAATGTCTATTGAGAAAGGGGGCAATGTTCACCCTGTCGTCGCTGCAACGCTATCCATAAAGTCGGCGAATACGTTTATTTGGTGCATTGGATGATGATGCATCCCAAGAGGCGTGCTCAAAGTGCCTGCAAACGATGCCGCTACTTTTTGTCTTTTTCGTTTTTTTGGTCCTTTGAGGGCGCTCGCCAAAATGAGGCCGCGCCCCAAATCACCAGAACAACCGTAACTATGCCGCCCACAATAAATTCCATATCCAGATGATAGCCACGCGAGCTTGTTGGCGCAACTTTTCAACACCGCGAAAAAGACAAGGTGAAGTTTAGGCTTCCGTTTTGCACAACTGAAAAACCCTTCGCAATTTTCAGTTTGGGCCAAGCTTTAAATGCGTTTCGGATACCAAAATGAGCGCTACCAGACCGCGCGCTTGACCGATCTGACTGCAGGGGGCAGTCTGTGGCATGCTCAACTACCCGTGACCCTTTCGACTTTCAGTAGGTAGGTGCCGTCGTGATAGACGCTGACTTAAAAAACAAGTTTCTGGTTGCGGCGGCGACTTTGGCGCTTTCGCTTATTGCTTTCTCCGGGCCGTCGTGGGGGAACAGCGGGACTGGTGTTCAGACAAGCTGCGGCGGGGATGCTTCCGACAATTGGACCTTTACCACGGATGCGCTCGACGGCCGGTTTCTGCATGTAATCTGGACGGGGCCGCAAGGCGAGACGCGGGTTTCGACGCTTAACTACTACGCGACCAATACCGAGGGTTACCCTGTTTTTACAGGCACCTTTCTGGATGTTGCCGAAGTAATACTTGTGGATAAGTCTGGTGGCGCACCGAAAAACGATTCAGAAGTCATGGTTTTTACGGAGGATTGGGGCTGGGTCGCGGGTAATTGCCGGGAGCTTGGCAAAACCGGTTCCTCAGACGTGTCCGGTACAGAATTTGTGCGCAAAAACCTTGTGGGAAGCCGCGATGCGTCGGCCACAAACTGGTTGCAACGCAATGGTTTCGCTCGCGAAAGTATATTGGAATTTTCTGAAATCGGCAAAATTGAACGCTGGCAAATGGATCAGGGGGATGCAATCGAAGTCGTCTTCTACCACGGCATCGTATCTGACGTCCATTTGGCTGTGAAATAGAACCATTTGTCCGAGCGCACGAATGGTTGGGACACATGTAGCAAACGGAGGATCCTATGAAAGGAATTGTTAGGGCAACTGTGGTGTTGATTTTTTGTGGGGCAAGTCTTGCCGCTTGCACAAATAATCAAGGCGTGAATGCGGCCTCTGGAGCACTTGTTGGCGCGGCGGTGGGGAACCAAATCGGTTCCGGTAGTGGGAGAACAGCTGCAACTCTGGTAGGAGCCGCTGCTGGTGCGCAAATTGGCGCTAACGCTTGCGGCGGACAGAACCAACCCCCGTGCACTTGAGGCGCCATTGGGCCGTCGTCTGCCTCTGAAAAACAGACAGCACGATCCCATTGAGCGGCAACCAGGGTCATGGCAGTCAAGTTTCTTGAGCCTTCGGGAAATTCGGGCCTGAGTCTAAGTTGTGCATCCTACAGGTAGGGGGAAAGTAGCCGGGCGAAACCGTTGCGCAATTTGGTCAATAGCGGGAGATCATTGATCTCTTCCAGGCCAATTTCCCGAGCGCCAAGTGCTTTTGAGTCAAGTATGGCATGGAGTTCTTCCGACAGCTCTCGGTGATAACATTCAACGTTGAACTCAAAATTCAATCGCAGGCTTCTGGGATCCCAATTTGTGCTTCCAACAAGAGCCCAAACGTCGTCCACGAGCATGAGTTTCGTATGATCGAACGGTGGCTTGATGAAGAAAACCCGGCAACCATGTTCCAAAATTTGCCCGATCTGCCCCAAAGCTGCCCACTCGACAACCTTAACGTTGTTGTTGGATGGCAGGTAGATTTCGACCTTGATGCCACGGAGCGCCGCCACTGAAAGCGCTTCTATCAGCCGAGAATCCGGTAGAAAATATGGGCTGACGATACGCACCCGTTCCCGCGCGGCCGACAGCGCTGCGAAAATGAGTTTGCTGAGCGTCTCGAAATCCTCGTCTGGTCCGTGCGAAATCCCCCGCGACCAGACCGTGCCATGGCGGGTAAGCTCTGGAAACCATGCCGGGCCGCTCAACTGTTCACCCGTGGTGAAGGCCCAGTCCGTGACAAACACTTGTTTGAAGTGGCTTACAACCGGCCCCTCGAATTTGAAGTGCAGGCATTGTGTCGGCGCCTCAGGATCGAGGTTCAGGCAATGCGCTTCACGAATATTGGTGCCGCCTGTGAAGCCAATGCAGCCATCCACAACAAGGATTTTTCTGTGATTTCTGAGGTTTGAAAAGCGGCGTGAGGAGAACCCGCTCGTAGGAAGAAAACTCGCGGCTTCAATGCCCACCTCTTCCAAACGAGTAACCATATTTTCTTTGCTGTAGCGCGCGCCAACGCAGTCGATAAGAACGCGCAATACCACGCCGCGATCCTTGGCGCGGACGAGCGCATTCAAGAATTCTTCTCCTGCTCGGTCGCTGTCAAAAATATAGCTCAACAATCCAACCGATAATTTGGCACTATCTATGGCCGCGATCATCTCCGGAAAGGCCTCATCACCATCTCGCAGGCAATCGACCGTGTTTCCCGGCAAGAGTGGCTTTGCGCTAAGAGCTTCCCCGGCACGGGCTAATCCGGCCAAGTGAGGTAGTTGGATATTAGCCTCTTCAAACAACACTCTCTCACTTTCCGAGAGAGAGAAACCTGGAATTCGGCGCATGGTGTCTGACAGGCCCATCCGTGTACCAGCCCGGTTGATCCGATTGACGCCCAGTATGATGTACGCCAACGAGCCAACAAACGGCGCAAGCCAAGCAAGGGCTGACCAGCCAATGGCCGCGCGTGTATCGCGCTTTCTCAGAACAGCATGCACAGTGACTCCGAAGGCTAAAGACACCTGCGCAAGCGTGACGAGAAATGCCCACAGGTAGACGAGGCTCAAAATACGATCCTCCGAATGCAGCTACACCACTTGAAGCCTCACCCTATCTCTTTTGATTAACAAGGGTGCAAAAAGTTTGGTTTTGAAATGCTTGGATCCAGCCGTTCTACCACTGACATCACGCTTGGCGCACCTCATAAGCCGTCTCCGAGCCTAACCAACGCCTGCTTATCGCCATTCTGCGGACCTCGACGAACGGTGCAGCGAAGGTCTGCTTCCCGCCTAACTTACAAAATCACCCAGATACTCTGCTAACTTGTAAGTCAGAAAAAAGTATTATATTTTCTGACAAGGAGAAAACTATGATCACTTCATCGATTAGACAACGCATCATCGGAAAAGGCCGGGGCTCAATCTTTGCGCCAACCGACTTTCTGGATATTGGCTCCCGCGCAAGTGTGGATCAGGCATTGTCGCGTTTGGCGGATCAAGGGATGATCCGACGGTTAACGCGTGGGCTTTATGACTATCCGAGAAAGAGCGCCCGATTAGGGCTGTTGTCTCCGTCAGCCGATGACATTGCCAAAGCGATTGCACGCAAAGACAATCAGGTTCTACAGCCCTCCCCTGCCATGGCAGCCAACCAGTTGGGGCTGTCGACCCAAGTGCCGTCCAAGCCGACTTACATGACCGACGGCCCGACCCGCACCAAGACAGTTGGTCGACAAGTCATCCAGTTCCGGAATGCATCATCCAAAACGCTAGTTGGTGCAGGCCAGAAAACCGGCGCCGTATTTCAGGCGTTACGCTATGTTGGCAAAAACCGGGTGGATAGCCGTGTTGTCGACACGCTGGCCCGCAATCTGGATGTTAAGGACCGCGCATTGCTCGCAAGACAAAGTAGATATGTTCCGGCCTGGATGCACCCGGTAGTGCAGCAAATCGTGGCATGGGTCTGATCTTGGACCAGTTTGCCAACGATACTCCAAAGAACCGTGAAGAAGCGTTTCAGGAAACGGCCGCAAAGCTTGGCATTTCCAAGGCAATCGTTGAGAAGGATTTCTGGGTCGTGGAACAGGACCACCGTTTCATCAAGAGACGCACGCGGCCAATGCTGGGGTTCAAGGCCTTTGCTTCAGCGGCGGCAACGCTCGACGGAATAGAAGTGGCGCATATGATCCGCAAGGGTCAAATCACGCCCGGACTCCGCCCATTTCAGCAGTTCGCCGAGCTCGCCACCTGACTCACAAGCGATTTCTGAAACAACTCAACGGGCTCAAATCTTTGCAACAAAACCCCGGCGCCCACACCTTAATAACGCCGTGGGTAATGTAAAATTAATGCGGCTTCCCGTAAAAAATGCGACATGACCTAATTTCTGGGCTCGAAAGACGCCTTCGATATTCCGCTGAAAACCCCGATAAGGGTGTCACCGGCCTGTAACTGCGAGACGATCAAGAGATCGTTTTCCACCATTGAGTCAAAATTGAGGGCGTGCCGCCAGCCAGAATACAGGACGTTTACGGTCGTCGTGACATTGTAATCCGAAATCGTTTTGAGTTCAGCGGCGGTTAGGATATCGGGCGCGCGGTCATCACTGTAAAAGCGGATAGCTGCGACTTCGATTGCAAGAAGGACAGTAAGCGTTCCACCATCCTTCAAATTGGCAGCAACCGTCGGCGCCATTTCCTGCGCGAGTCTGTTTAGGGACTTAACGGACCAGGAGTGATAGGAAATGCCTGGTCTCTTCAGGTAAGGTCTGGCCTGAACAAGACCTGTCTTGCGCGCCGCCATATCCGCCATGAAAGCCACTTTGGCCTCTGGGTGGCGCTCAAACAGCATGGCCCATTGCAATGGATTGCCGCATGCACTCGACTGCCCCGCCATTCCAAGCATCAAACCCGAAGCTAGCAAGGCTTTCAGAGAGTACTTCATGGTAAATCCCCTTTCGGCTTTGGTTTTGCGTTCCAGAGTCCGGTTACTGCTTGGTATGATCCCACGTAACCTTGCCGTCCATGATGGTGTAGAGCACCTCGACCTCTGATATATCGTTAGGATCGATATCATACAAATTTTCCGCCAAGACGACCAAATCGGCCCGTTTGCCCATTTCGAGACTGCCGATCAAATCTTCCATCCGGAGTTCGAGGGCAGGGTAGATTGTTGAAGCCCGCAACGCGGTGTCCACACTGACACCAGCACCCTCGCCCCCTAAAGGTGGTACGTCTTTGCGCCCATCTATGGTTCTGGTCACTGCGGTCTCGATCGCAACTAGCGGTCTGTACTCCGAAATCCACCCTGAAACGGGCCAGTCAGCACCCAGAACGACCTTGCCACCTGCTTCTGCGATTTGCTTCATCGGGAACATTTCCTGAACCCTTTCCGTACCCAGCTTGACGTCGGAAACTAATTGCAGGTTCGGATCATAGCTCATCCAGGCGCCTGAGCTGTTCCAAAACACGCCAAGTTCACCAAATCGCGGAATATCATCGGGGTGCACTGAGTTGCCGTGCGCGACGGCGAACCGGCGGTCACGTTCAGGGTTGGTTTGGATCGCAGCCTCAACAGCATCGAGCATTATTCGTACCGCTCCGTCGCCAAAGCAATGGCATACGGAATCAATACCCAACGCGTCGGCACGTACTACCGCATCAATGATCACATCACGTGGTATAATCGGATCCGGGTTGGTGTTTGGATTATCGGCGTAACCATCAACGTAAAGTGCGCTGTCGCTGTCGTCTCCACCATCCACATTGATCTTTATCTTAAGCGGTTTGGCATTTTCGTAAGTAAACTCAGCTGTCAGGGCCTGAATTTCGGCCACGGGATCAACATTTCCGTCATTCCAGTAATAAACCCCGCGAACGCGGAAGGGCATCGAGCCATCTTTGACAAGCTCTTCTACAATCCGAAAACCCTCGTCCTGACCGATGCCTTGAAATCCAAGATCTTGCATAGTGGTAATCCCGGATGCGGCAAATCGAGGGATCCATTCCTTGACGCCCTCCACCATATAGTCAGGTGTAATGTTAATCACACCGGATAGAACCTGCATCTGTGCCGGGATCTCGACGATCCAACCTGTCGGATTTCCATCGCTGTCTCGCTCAAAATAGGAATATCCGGGAACTGTGTCGGGTGTGTCTTTGTCAATGCCCGCCATTTCCAGAGCCTTGGAATTTACCCAAGCCTTGTGACCATCTATGGCCCAGAGAAACATCGGGCGCTCGCTTTCGATTTCATCTAGCATAGCGGCAGTAGGGTTCCCGTCAGACCAGGGCGTAAACCGAACGCCGTATCCCATTACGACCTCGTCGTCGGTTTCGGCGGTGTAAGCCCGCAGGCGCTCGAAAATTTCGTCGCTGTCATCGGATTGAAGGTCTACTCCGTTCATGATCAGCCCACCGGCAAAAACGTGAATATGACCTTCGACGAAACCGGGAATGACCATGGCACCATCGAGATCAATTACCTTTGTTCCGATGCCTATCACTTCCTTAAGGCCGCCGGCATTGCCGACGTAAACGATTTCTCCATCTTCGATACCAATGGCTTCGACGACGGTACCGGCATCGTCCATTGTGTGAACCGATCCATTTATCAGCGCATAGTCAGCGGTGGGGTTTTCACGTCCGGTTTGAGCGTAACTTGCTGTTGCCAAAAGGCTCGTGGTAGCAGCCGAAATTATCACTTTGCGCATGATTTAATTGGTCCCCTGTGTGTTTTTACCGTTCAGGTGAAAATGAGATACCTGAACTTGAATGGTCTGTTTTGTCTTCCGGTCGGCGACTGAGTAACTTCATAAAAACCGACGCGCAGGTCCGATGCCGCCCCTTTCTCATCTTTGGATATGATTGCTTTTCCCAAGGCCTAACTCAGCAGCATCAGCCTTGCCTCGTCATCATCAGGTGCAATCCAATCATATGATATTACATTATTATACCAAATTACCTGCCACTACCAAGGCCGTAGATCAGGATCGTTTGCACAATGGCCGTGTTGAAACCGCTCTCGCCCCACGTTTGCGCAAGAAGGCCACCCCAAGACCGCGCAATAGAACCCAAATGACCCGGTGTTCAGTATTAAGATGACACCGGGCTTTGTGGCGCGCTAGGCTCAGGACTCATAGCCAAAAGATAACGAGTGCGGCGAGCGCGATTGCAGAG
>NZ_WPZE01000007.1:0-216357 GCF_013031225.1 Ruegeria sp. HKCCD7221 | reverse complement strand
CTCTGCAATCGCGCTCGCCGCACTCGTTATCTTTTGGCTATGAGTCCTGAGCCTAAAATCGGAGCGTCCGTTGTTTATTTCTGAAAGCCAGTTGCTGCGGTTAATGGCACAGTAACCCTATCTCAAACATCCAACTCCTCCACAAACCGCGCGTTCTCCTGAATGTATTGGAACCGCAGTTCGGGCTTCTTACCCATCAGGCGCTCGACCAGATCGCCGGTTTCGCCGGGTTCGTCCTCATCAATCGTGACGCGGATCAGTTTGCGGGATGCCGGGTCCATCGTGGTCTCTTTCAGGTCTTTGGCGTCCATTTCACCCAGACCCTTAAAGCGCGAGACGTCGATCTTGCCTTTGCCGCCCAGACCTTTCTCCAACCATTCGTCCCGCTCGGCCTCGTCCAGACAGTAGACGCGCTTGGCGCCTTGGGTCAGGCGATAAAGGGGCGGGCAGGCGAGGTACAAGTGGCCCGCGTCGATCATCGGGCGCATCTGGGTGAAGAAGAACGTCATCAGCAAGGACGCGATATGCGCCCCGTCCACATCCGCGTCGGTCATGATGATGATCTTGTCATAGCGCAGGTCGTCGACGTTGAACTTGGTGCCAAGCCCCACGCCCAGCGCTTGGGTCAGGTCGTTGATCTCGGCATTGGTGCCCAGCTTGGAACTGGCCGCGCCCAGCACGTTCAGGATCTTGCCGCGCAGGGGCAAAAGGGCCTGTGTTTTGCGGTCCCGGCCCATTTTTGCGGAGCCGCCCGCAGAATCTCCTTCGACGATGAATAATTCGGTTCCGTCGCGTGTTGGACTAGAGCAGTCCACCAACTTTCCGGGAAGACGAAGTTTTTTAGTGGCGGACTTGCGTTGTGTCTCTTTCTCGGCCCGTCGGCGCAGACGTTCCTCGGCTCGGAGTATCACAAAGTCGAGGATCGCGCCGGCGGATTTCGTATCCGCCGCCAGCCAGTTATCGAAATGGTCGCGGACCGAATTTTCGACCAGTCGCTGCGCCTCGACCGTGGCAAGGCGGTCTTTGGTCTGGCCCACGAACTCCGGCTCGCGGATAAAGCACGAGACCAGCGCGCAGCCGCCAGTGATCAGATCTTCGCGAGTGATCTGCGCGGCTTTCTTGTTGTTGATCAACTCGCCGTAAGCCTTGATCCCCTTGAGGATCGCGGCCCAGAATCCCGCCACATGGGTGCCGCCTTCGGGGGTGGGGACGGTGTTACAGTAGGATTGGATGAACCCGTCGCGCGAGGGCGTCCAGTTGATCGCCCATTCGACCTTGCCCGGTGTGCCGAATTTCTCGGTGAAGTCCACGGTGCCCGCAAAGGGCTGCTCGGCATAGGTGGACGAGCCGTTCATCGTCTCCTTGAGGTAATCGGACAGGCCGCCGGGGAAGTGGAACGTCGCCTCGGTCGGGGTCTCGCCGTCGTCGATATGTGATTTCCAGCGGATTTCGACGCCCGAGAACAGGTAGGCTTTGGACCGGATGGACTTGAACAGTCGTGCCGGTTTGAATTTGTGGTAGCCAAAGATTTCGGCATCCGCATGGAAGGTGACCGTGGTGCCGCGCCGGTTGGGGGCTGCGCCGACCTTTTCCACTGGACCCAAAGGGATACCGCGCGAGAACCGCTGTTCGAACAGCGTCTTGTCACGGGCCACCTGCACAACCATAGAATCCGACAACGCATTCACCACCGAAGCACCGACACCGTGCAGACCGCCCGATGTCTGGTAGGCCTTGCCCGAGAACTTACCGCCCGCATGTAGGGTACACAGGATGACCTCAAGCGCGGACTTGTCAGGGAATTTGGGGTGCGGATCAATCGGGATGCCGCGTCCGTTGTCGCGCACGGTCAGCGCATAATCTTCGTGCAGCTCAACCTCGATCCGGTTGGCGTGACCGGCGACCGCCTCATCCATCGAGTTGTCGAGGATTTCCGCGACCATGTGGTGCAAAGCGCGCTCATCCGTGCCGCCGATATACATGCCGGGGCGTTTGCGAACGGGTTCCAGACCTTCAAGAACCTCGATTGAAGAGGCGTCATATGTAGCGGTCGCGCTGGGCGTCAACAGATCGTCGGGCATCGGTGCTGCTCTTGTTTTTGGGTTTTGCCCATTATGGCAGGTGATGTGGTCCGGGGGAAGAGGGACGCGAAGTGTTGTGGGATTTTGCCAAACCCAGGCCGCCATTCGCGCGTTAGCCCGTTTTCGCATAAGATTGGGACACTTGGCATTATCAATTAATTGGGGGAATTTGAAATGACCACGAACTCGGCCAGTTTCGTAGGAGATATACCGACACATTACGACAAGGGTCTGGGGCCAAATATCTTCGTCGACTACGCGGCACTCATTGCTGAAAAGTGCTGCGATGAGCCCGCCAGTTCGGTGATTGAACTGGCGGCGGGTACCGGAATAGTCAGCAGAGTCTTGCGGGACAAGTTACCGGCAGAGGCAAGTCTGTTGGTGACCGACCTGAACGCGCCGATGCTGGAAGTGGCGAAGGCCAAGTTTTCCGGTGACGAGAACATTCAGTTTGCGGTTGCCAATGCGATGGAGCTTCCGTTTGACGGGCCGGAATTTGACTTAATGGTCTGTCAGTTCGGCGTAATGTTCTTTCCCGACAAAATCGCATCATATCGAGAAGCAGCGCGCGTTTTGCGGCCGGGCGGCAGATATGTCTTCAATGTCTGGAGCCCAATGTCAGAGAACCCATTTTCGCAGATGGCACACGAGCTTATGCAGAAGGTTTTTCCTGACGACCCGCCTGGGTTCTACAAAGTTCCTTTTCACTATGGCGATCCTGCCACCGTTCTTGGCGATCTGTCTTCCGCCGGGTGGAGCAACGTAACGCATGAAACCATTAAAATTCAAAAGAAGATTCAGGATCTGGAGGTTTTCTCCAGATCGTTGGTTTTTGGGAACCCGCTGATTGACGAAATCAATGAACGAGGCGGTGTCGACCCCGAGGACGTCGCGGGGGAATTTGCGACCGAATTGGAAAATCGCTTTGGCCCAGATGGCATGACGATGCCTTTGTCCGCCACAATGTTTGTTTGTCGCTTGGACTGAGAAATCTCGGCACCGCATCCGGGGTGATAAACAGAAAACTGGTCCGCGATAGGCCCTCGTAGATCTTGTCGCGGGCGTCTAAGGTGCGCTCGTTGTGTGTGAAAAAAGCAAGGAAACCGAATGAGTTGGATCAAGACAGTTCCGTTCGATCAGGCATCGGGCAGGTTGAAAAAACTGTACGACCGTGTGACCGGCCCCGGAAATAATGTGGATAATATTATGATGGTGCATTCCTTGCGGCCGCATTCGATGGAAGGCCACATGGCGCTTTATAAGAATGTCCTGCACCATTCTGCCAATACGATCCCGAAATGGTTTCTTGAGGTGCTGGGTGTTTGGGTAAGTTCCTTGAATCGCTGCGCCTATTGCGTTGAACATCATTTCAGCGGATTGCAACGCCTGTTGAACGACCCCGATCGCGGCAATGCCATTCGCGCGGCAATCGAGGCAGGTTCCCCCCAATCCGCCCCACTGGACGCGGCACAAATCGCCGCGATGATGTATGCGCGCAAATTGACAGAAGCCCCGTCAGACATGGTTGCGGCCGATGTCGAGGCGTTGCGGAAGGCCGGGTGGGATGACGGCGAAATCCTCGAGATCAATCAGGTCTGTGCGTATTTCTCCTATGCCAACCGGACGGTTCTGGGGCTTGGCTGTTCGACGGATGGTGATGTTCTTGGGCTATCGCCGAACAACTCGGACGACCCGGCCGATTGGGGGCATCGCTAGGCGGTCAAGACGCCATCCAGTTCTTGATTTCCTGCGCCAAAACCTCGGGGCGCTGATGGTGCAGCCAATGATCAGCGCCGGGAATGTCGATCCTGGTCAGGTCCGGGGCAAAGTCCTCCAGCCCGGCAGTCGACTCGGGCAGCAGCGCGGTGTCTTCGGGTCCCCAAAGCAACAGGTGCGGACATTTGATCATTAGCCGATCCAAGGGCAAGTCCGGCAGGTCAGTCAGGGGCTTATCCGGGTCGGCAACAATCAGAGGTGACGCCCGGTACCAATTCAGCATCGCATCAAGCCGCCCGGGGCGCGCCCATTCGGTGCGGTAGTCCTGCATTTGTTCGTCAGATAGCCAGTCAACCCCCATGCCGCGCCGGAAAAAGCGTTCCAATAGGGAAAAATCATCGGCCGAGAACCGCTGGGCCGCGTTTGGGTCGCGCAGGTCGTTGATGTATTGGGATGCTTTTGACTGTGCGCCTCCTTCCGCAAGGGCACGTTGAAACGGAACCGGATGAACCCCGTTTGCGATAATCAGCTTGCTGACCAGTTCCGGACGGAACATTGCCAGCCCGTAGGCCACTGCCGCGCCCCAGTCGTGACCCAGAACGCAAACGGGTGCACCGACATCCTCGATGAGGGCTGCCATGTCGGAAACCAGTTTGGACAGGGCAAAGTGATCAGTTCCCGCTGGGGCCCAACTTTGACCAAAGCCGCGCTGATCGGGGGCGATGCAATGGAAGTGTTCTGACAGGTGCGGGGCCAGATCGCCCCACGCACCGCCATATTCAGGGAAGCCGTGCAGCATCAGCATCACCGGCAGCGAAGGGTCGCCCCAACTGCGCAGATAAAAACTCTGACCATTAAGCTCGATAAACCTGTTTTCCATAGCGGAACCCCTTGGAGTGTTTACGTAAACGCGACAAGAAAGATGTAGCAGTTTGACACCAATCAAAGCGCGTTTTTTCACATTCTGCTAGATGCCTTGTCGGACAGTGTAGCAAGGAGAGACTGAATGGAAACAGCGGCGCAGATCGAACAGAAAAACGGTCAGGTTCAAATCGTACCACCTTTGGCCGACACAGAACGCCAGCCCAGCCCGGACAAGATTCGCCATGCTTTCGAAAGCGGCAAATATCCTTATGACCGCAAGTTGGCCCGTAAAACGTACGAAGAACAAAAGGCCCAGTTGCAGGCCGAATTGCTGAAAGTTCAGCTATGGGCGCAGGAGACCGGTCAGCGGTTCGTGTTGCTGTTTGAGGGGCGCGATGCCGCAGGCAAGGGGGGGACCATCAAAAGGTTCATGGAGCATCTGAACCCACGGCAAGCCCGCGTTGTGGCCTTGAACAAGCCGACATGGGAAGAAAAAGGCCAATGGTATTACCAGCGTTACGTGCAGGAATTGCCAACGGTTGGGGAAATGGTTTTCTACGACCGCTCCTGGTACAACCGTGCGGGTGTCGAGCGGGTCATGGGGTTCTGCTCTCCGAATGAATACCTTGAGTTCATGCGGCAAACCCCAGAGCTAGAGCGTATGTTGGTTCGTTCCGGCATTCAGCTTTACAAATACTGGTTCTCGGTCACGCAAACCGAACAGCAGCGCCGGTTCAAAAGCCGCGAGACTGATCCGTTGAAGCAGTGGAAGCTGTCTCCCATCGACAAGGCCAGCCTGGACAAGTGGGAGGACTACACCGAAGCGAAAGAGGCGATGTTCTTCTATACAGACACAGCCGACGCCCCGTGGACCATCATCAAGTCGAACGACAAGAAGCGCGCGCGCCTTAATACGATGCTTCACTTCCTGTCGACGCTGGATTATCCGGATAAGGACCATGACATCGTGGGTGAACCCGATCCGCTGATTGTCGGACAGGCACATCACGTGATCCATCGGTCCGAGCATATTCTGGGTAACTCGCTGCACCCTGACGCGCGATAAGGGGTGTCCGGGGCGTGGATTTTGTCTTGGGTTTCATAGTCTCACTGTGAAATTTCACTGTTCTGGTCTTGTCCCGGCCTCTGGCCGGGCATAAGGCTGGGGCAATGAACAAGGTGATGACATATCGCGGCCATTTCCGGGCTATTGCCGTACTGGGCCTGCCGTTGATCGGCGGGCATCTGGCGCAGTTTGCCATCGGTCTGACCGATACCATCATGCTGGGATGGTATGGGGTCGAGGCGCTGGCCGCAGTCACGCTGGCCAGCAGCTATTACTTTGTGTTGTTTCTGTTTGGTGCTGGGTTTGGGTGGGCCGTCATGCCCATCGTAGCCACCGCCGCCGCCGAAGAGGACGAGACGAGCATTCGTCGCTCGACCCGCATGGGGCTGTGGCTGTCGCTGATCTATGCGGCGTTGATGATGCCGCTTTTGTGGTGGTCGTACCCGATCTTGATTGCATTGGATCAGGAGCCGGAGGTGGCCAAAACCGCATCCGAATACCTGCGGGTTGCAGGCTGGGGGTTATTTCCGGCGCTTATAGTAATGGTGTTGAAATCCTATCTGGCGGCGCTCGAACGCACTCAGATCGTGTTGTGGATCACCGTCACAGCCGCCGTGGTCAACGGGTTCACCAACTATGCGCTGATCTTTGGAAACTGGGGCGCGCCAGAGCTTGGCGTTATTGGTGCGGCTATTGCCTCGGTCGTGACACAGATCGTTTCATTGGTATTCGTCGTAATCTATGCAGTGCGCGTTTTGCCTGAACACAGCCTGTTTCAACGCTTTTGGCGGCCGGATTGGGAATTCTTCTTCAGCGTGCTGCGTTTGGGCGTGCCCATCGGCTTGACCACATTGGCCGAGGTAAGCCTGTTTGCAATGTCAGCGATCATGATGGGCTGGCTGGGTCAGGTGCCTCTGGCGGCCCACGGGATCGCGCTGAACCTCGCATCGGCCACGTTCATGGTGCATCTCGGGCTGTCCAATGCGGCCACGATCCGTGCGGGCAATGCGTTGGGGCGCAAAGATCGGGCGCATCTTGAAAAAGGGGCGATCGCGGTGACGGGGATGTCATTGGTGATGTCGATCCTGACGGTGATCCTGTTCCTGACCTGCGCCGAGCCGTTGATTTCTCTGTTCATGGAACCCGATGATCCGCAGCGCTCGCAAATCTTGCTGATCGGCACCGGGCTTCTGGCGATGGCGGCACTGTTTCAACTGGTGGACGGAGCGCAAGTTATCGCCCTGGGCCTGTTGCGAGGGTTGCAGGACGCCAAGATACCGATGGTGATGGCGGGGCTCAGCTATTGGGTAATTGGAATCCCGGCCTCGTATTACTTTGGCTTTGTCCGCGGGATGGACGGCATCGGCGTCTGGCTCGGCCTCGTTCTGGGACTGGCCTGCGCAGCCGTTCTTCTGATGGCCCGGTTTTGGCTACGGTCCGTTCGCGGGGTTCCGATGGCCGCCAGCAATTCGGCCTGATCAGCTTTTGTCCAAGCGATCAGCTTTCTTGCGCACCAGCACCGACCGCAGATCGTGCATCGCCAGCAGCAACCGGTCCGTAACGTCTTCAAGCTGTTCGTCGGTTGCCTTGGATTGCGCCCATTGCGCGGTCAGATTCAGGTAGTCGACCGCCCGGTGAATGTCGTCGATATCCCGGTGGGCCAACAGCTCTTTGCGCTCGTCCATCCACCGCTCGATTTCAGTCCGATCCGCCTCGGACAGCGAGCGTTGGCCATGTGGTTTGACCTCACCGTTGCGGATGTTGATGACAGCGATCTGATCCATTTCGATCCGGCGCTGGCGGTTTTCAGTGTAGATCTTGAAAACCGCTGCACCGTTCTCTCGAACACGGAAATAGTATTCAGGCAACATTGCTGTCATGAAACCTCCGATCAGGTTAGGGACGCGCAAAAGCGTTGTATGCGTGTGCAAGCTTCGGTCAGCGCCTCGTCCGACGTCGCATAGCTGACGCGGAAATTCGGCGACAGGCCAAAAGCTGCGCCGAACACGACGGCCACATCCGCTTCTTGCAGCAGGGCGGTTGCGAACGCCTCGTCGTTTTCGATCACAGTGCCTGCGGGCGATGTCTTTCCGATAAGCCCCGCAATGGATGGATAGACATAGAATGCGCCCTCGGGCGTGGGGCAGGTGATGCCGTCAATATCGTTCAGCATCCGCACCACCAGATCGCGGCGACGTTTGAACGTCACGTTGTTCGGGTCCAGAAACGCCTGAGTGCCGTTCAAAGCCTCGACCGCTGCCCATTGGCTGACGGAACAGGGGTTCGACGTCGACTGAGATTGGATTTTGCGCATCGCCGCAATCAATTCCACCGGTCCCGCCGCGTATCCGATCCGCCACCCGGTCATGGCATAGGCCTTGGACACGCCGTTGCAGGTCAGTGTGCGTTCGTACAGCCCAGGTTCAACCTCTGCCGGCGTGCAAAACTCGAACCCGTCATAGGCCAGGTGTTCATACATATCGTCCGACATGATCCACACATGCGGATGACGCATCAGAACATCCGTCAACGCCTTCAGTTCCGCGCGGCTATACCCTGCGCCGGTGGGATTGGACGGAGAGTTAAAGATGAACCACTTGGTCTTAGGCGTGATCGCGGCCTCAAGCTGGTCTGGGGTCAGTTTGAAACTGTTCTCAAGCGTTGTTTCCACGACCACCGGAGTACCGCCCGCCAGCAACACCATATCAGGGTAGCTAACCCAATAGGGGGCGGGAATAATCACCTCATCGCCCTCGTTCATCGTGGCCATCAGCGCGTTATAAAGCGTCTGCTTGCCCCCGGTGCCAACTGAAATCTGCGCAGGGGTATATTCCAGCCCGTGATCGCGCTTCATCTTGACGCAAGCGGCCTCTTTGAGTTCGGGGATGCCGTCGGGTGCTGTGTATTTCGTCTTGCCCGCGGCGATGGCGGCGACCGCTGCGTCCTTGATATTCTGAGGGGTGTCAAAGTCCGGTTCCCCGGCGCTTAGACCGATAACGTCACGTCCTGCGGCCTTCAATTCGGCGGCTTTTGCCGTCATTGCGATTGTAGGCGACGGTTTTACGCGTGACAGTGTCGCAGACAGGAAACTCATTGGGGCCCTCTGTTTGAATGATCAACTTGTCTGTCATAGGGTGCGCCCGAATGACGTTCAAGCAATATGACCTATAGAATTGGAGACCCGAATGAACGATGAAAACGACTGGTATGGGCCGGACGCTGCAACATTCGGGGATCGGTTGGCTGGCGCGCGGGAAGCCGGTGGAATGACACAGTCTCAATTGGCGCGCCGATTGGGGGTAAAGAAGGCCACGATCGCGGCGTGGGAAAATGACCTGTCCGAGCCTCGGGCCAACCGTCTGTCGATGCTGGCTGGCATGGTCAATGTCTCGATTATGTGGTTGCTGACGGGCGAAGGCGAGGGGATGGATGCGCCTGTCGAAGCCGACGAAAGCGCGC
Source organism: Ruegeria sp. HKCCD7221 (assembly GCF_013031225.1). NCBI lineage: Bacteria > Pseudomonadati > Pseudomonadota > Alphaproteobacteria > Rhodobacterales > Roseobacteraceae > Ruegeria > Ruegeria sp. HKCCD7221. The sequence goes on along the minus strand of NZ_WPZE01000007.1, from coordinate 207,171 downwards.
CCGAACTGGCCGAGGTTGTTGCTGAACTACGCTCGATCCGGGGTGAAATGCGCGCCAGTTCCGAGCGCGCAGCGCGTCTGGAAAAGCGCGTCCGACTGATGCTGGAGCAAAGCAAATGACCGAAACCCGGGACGTCAGGATCAAACGCCTGAAAATGCGCTCTATGCGTCGGGGGATCAAGGAAATGGACTTGATTTTGTCGGCATATGCGGATCGGAACCTAGCTGGAATGGATGGGGGCGGGTTGGATAACTATGACGCGCTTCTGCACGAAAATGATCAGGACCTCTATCAGTGGGTGACAGGTCAGGTCGCGCCGCCTGCGCAATATTCCGATTTAATTTCGGATATCGCTCAAACGTTTCAAAAATGACGAGAAACCGGACTTAACTGATTTTTCGGTTTTTCGATTCATGCTGCGTGAAACAGCGCGATTGAATCGGAGGATCGGATGAGTATGGAAATGCAGGTCTCCGCGCCGGCGGCCAAGGGTTGCATGACCAGTTACCTTGAGGCGCTCGCCTTGGTCGAGCGGCTGCACCGTCTGCTTCTGGATGTCATCAAGGATGAGTTTGAACGCGTCGGCGTGTTGGAAATCAACGCTGTGCAGGCGTTGCTTCTGTTCAATATAGGCGATCACGAGGTTACGGCTGGTGAATTGAAAAGTCGCGGCTACTATCAGGGCAGCAACGTCAGCTATAACCTGAAAAAACTGGTGGAAATGGGGTATATGCACCATCAACGGTGCGAGATTGATCGCCGTTCCGTTCGGGTCCGACTAACCCCACAAGGGCGACAGATCCGTGACATCGTATCCGAATTGTTTTCTCGTCATGCCGAAGGTCTGCAATCCCGCGGGGTGCTGGAATTCGAAGGGATCGAGGATATCACGGGGTCACTGCGCCGGGTGGAGCGGTATTGGACGGATCAGATCCGCTATATTTACTAGCTAGGGGCGGGCGGTCCGGCCGACCGCGGACAGGGACAGGCCCTCCAGTTCTCGGATCAGTTTGCGAGTCATCGCAGCTTTGTATTCGTCAAACCCCAGCGCGACTTCCACAAAAGCATCGGGGCCCATTATGACCGAGGTAGTGAAATAGGCCGTCAGTTCACTAACCTGAACCGTGCGCTGATCGGACTGATCGGCGTCGTCGACACCGATGACCAGCCCATTGATGGTGATCCCACTTCGGGATAGCTCGTTCTTGACCTCTTGTGGATGGGGGCCAAGGTTGCGTTTGCCATCCCCCGACAGATCAAGTGTTTGTTTCCAGCATTCGGACTGTTGCGCCAATAGATCGGCCCCGAACCGCATCGCCGACCCTAGCGCCGTGCCTTGCGGCGCGTTGCTGCGGGTCACCGAACTTAATTTGGCTTCGATCCGCGCAAGGTCTTGGCGAACGCGGATATCGGTCCAGTTCACAAGGATACGCTGGTGATGAGTTTCACTCCATTCGAAGATCGCCATTCGCACCGGAGCTAACCCTTCGGACAGGATCAACTGTTGGACTTCCGGGCTTTGCAATGCAGCAGCGACACCGTCCAGTTGCAACCGGTATTCCGCCTGATCGACAGACCCCGATACGTCCAGACCCAGGGCCAGCGCCTGTCTGCAGTCACACGCCGCCGGGCTGCCCAGAAAAGAAGCCGCAATCGCGATCGGGCGTATCATTCGGGGTCGGCATCTTGAAGGGCGCCGATTTGCAGCCCTTTCAGTTCGCGTTCCAGTTTGCGGCGCATTGCGCGCTCAAAGTCCTCGAACCCCTGCGCGACTTCCAGAAACGCGCCGGGGCCATGCAAGACGTTGTTTTCGAAAAACGGGATGAGAAACAACTCTCCCTCAAAATCCGCGGCATTGATGACCAGACCGTTGACCACCGTGTTTTCAAACGGGAAGTGCCTGTACGCGGAATCTGGCCCGTACCCATCGTTGTTAGACCCATCACCAGACAGGTCGATGGTTTGGAACAGGCACGCCGGAGCCTGTTGCATCAACGTCGCCCCGAATGCCAGCGCGTATCCCATGGCGGTGGCTGAACCACTGTCGGTTCTGACCGAACCTTGAACTGTCGCGGCTGCGGTCAGAAGATCAGCCTGCGTTCGGATCATCGTCCAGTCCAGAATGACGTGTTGTGTGTCGCGGCCGCTCCATTCGTAAACGGCCAGGGCAACGGGCATGGGCGACGAGAAAAACGCCTGCGTGACCTCGGGCGCGATAAGGGCAGCGGCTAAACCCTGCCGCTGCAAGATATCCTCGGTCGCATCGACCGAGGTAGAGATATCCATAGCCAGCGCAAGGGCGAGGCGGCAGGTCTCGGCCTTCAGGGGGCCGGCCATAAAGGCCAGACCCAGTGTTGCAAGCCAGCGGATCACCAGTGGCCAGTGCTGTCCATGCTGACCCAGGGCTCTGCCGGGGCCAAAGCTTCACCGTTCTGGAGCAGTTCGACAGAAATATTGTCAGGTGACCGCACGAAAGCCATTCTGCCGTCACGTGGCGGGCGGTTTATAACCACGCCATTGTCCTGCAACTGCTGGCACATGTCATAGATGTTGTCCACGCCATAGGCGAGGTGCCCGAAATGCCGGCTGTCACTGGGCAGCGCATCATCGCCATCCCAATTGTAAGTCAGCTCGATCGGACGATCCTCCTGTCCCGGAGGCGCCATGAAGATCAAGGAAAAACGCCCCTCTTCACTTTCGTAACGGCGTGTCTCTTTCAGGCCAAGCAGCTCATAAAACGCCATGGATTTCTCCAGATCTTTAACACGCACCATGGTGTGGAGGTATGTGAGCCCCATTGCGGCTTCCTTTCTATTTCGGTGATAGCCTGCAGATTAGCGCGCAGACCAAGCGTGTCGAGAGGTCGCCGGGGCACATTTTAAAATTTGCTGTGCAGGGCGCACATATCGCGGTTCCGGTCGTGGTGTTGTCGAGATATAGTGGTGGGCGACTCATTGCTGGAAAGGAATATTCATGCCGCTGTCCACCGACCAACTGGCCGAGATCGAAGCGCAACGGGCGCAATCGCATCCAACACGCCGCGTTGTGGCAGCGGGAATGGAGGATCACCTTTACACCGCGCATCAGGTCCTGGACCACGGTTTTGTGCGCGTGATCGACTATATGGGCGATGACGCCGCCATTTGTCAGGCCGCCCGCGTTTCCTATGGCAAGGGCACCAAGTCCGTTCAGAACGACGAAGGCCTGATACGCTATTTGATGCGGCATTGGCATTCGACCCCGTTCGAGATGTGCGAGATCAAGCTGCACGTCAAACTGCCCGTCTTTGTCGCGCGTCAGTGGATTCGGCACCGGACGGCAAATGTGAACGAATACTCGGCCCGTTACTCGATCCTTGATCGTGAGTTCTACATCCCCGCGCCCGACCACGTCGCGGCGCAGTCCGAGATCAACAACCAGGGCCGAGGTGACGCCCTGCAGGGGGAAGAGGCCGCGCGCGTTCTGGAAATGCTCAAGGCAGACAGTGCCCGCTGTTACGACAACTACGAGGCGATGATCAGTCAGGATGGCCAGCAAGGATTGGCGCGCGAATTGGCGCGGATGAACTTGCCAGCAAATATTTATACGCAATGGTATTGGAAGGTGGACCTACACAATCTGTTCCACTTCCTGCGTTTGCGCGCTGACCCGCATGCTCAGTATGAAATCCGTGTTTATGCCGACACCATGTGCAAGATCGTCGCCGACTGGGTGCCGTTTGCCTATCGTGCGTTCGAAGACTATCGGCTGGGCGCGGTGAACCTGTCTGCGCAGATGGTCGATTGCCTGCGCAGAATGCTGTCGGGCGAGGCTGTGACACAGGAGAATTCAGGGATGACCGCGCGGGAATGGCGCGAGTTTCAGGGTGTCATCCAGAAAGGATGATGCCCGGATAAGGCATATCGGTTGTCTATACATTTTGTCATGAAACTGTTACGATCGGTGCATGAGATTTGTGACACCTCTTAGATACGTATGCGTTGGTATGTTGTTGGCGACTCCGGTTTCTGCCAAGTCGCCAATAGCCGAAGTGATCTGCGAACCGACCCCGAAAATGCATGACAAGCTTCTTCGTCAGTTCGGGGCCAAGCGGCACGCAACCGGCCTGCGTGGACCCGAACAGTTGATGGAGGTCTGGACCAGTAAATCAGGTGACTGGACCATGGTCGTCACGTATTCGACGGGCACGTCATGCATTGTGGCAATGGGACAAGACTGGCATACCCGTGCCGAAGAAAAACCGGCCCGAGGGTAAGGTCGCACACCTTTAGCGGCGGACAACGGCTGAAAATTAGCCGTTGGCCTGTTTTTAGTTCCCGCAGTAACGGGGAAATTAAAGCGGCTTCAAATCAGCAGCCATTTGGCGGCCATCACGTCCGTCTTGCAGCTCGTACGAGATTTTCTGATTGTCAGCGAGCCCGGTCAGACCGGACCGTTCTACGGCCGAGATATGAACAAATACGTCCTTGCCGCCCTCATCAGGGGCAATAAACCCATAGCCTTTAGTGGTATTAAACCATTTCACGGTGCCAGTTGGCATTTCCCGTGTCTCCTTCTACTTACACGTTGTCCCACAAATTGGTGGGGGTAGTGATTGACGCCACCGCAACACATCACCGCCTCGCCCACACGCCACGGCCCGGATTGCGCATTTCGTCTTTTTCAACATTGCACGGTGAAGTAAAAAATCAAGAATTACCGAAAGAAGCAGGCGAAAATGCTAAAAATTGGCTCAAAATCAGGAGTTGCCTAAAAATGCGCCTTTTTGGTCTAAAGACATGTGATACTTGCCGTAAGGCTTTGAAATCACTTCCTTCTGCCGAATTTTTTGATGTTCGCAGCCAAGGCGTGCCTGAATCTGTACTGTCTGAGGCGTTCGATATTTTCGGCGGTGGTTTGCTTAATACACGGTCAACCACATGGCGTGGTCTGGATGAAGAGCAGCGCGCGCGACCTCCGTTGGAGCTGATACAGGATCATCCGACCCTGATGAAACGACCGCTGATTGAACGGGATGGCGCGCTTTTTTTGGGTTGGACCCCGGAAACCAAGACAGCACTTGGCGTTTCCTGAAAGCGTACCTATCTGCTTTGACGCAAGAATGAGGACAAGAAATGCGTAACGCAGCGATGATTTTGGGTGTGATTGCCGGACTGATCGGTATGATTGTCGGCTTTTTTGGCTACGGCTATGTAGAGCTGATTGACCGGTTCGGCGAAGTCGAAGGGCTGGCCGAGCAAGTGGACAACGCCCAGCTTATTCAAACCATGTCCATCATTGCGCCCCTGCTGGCAATCGCGGGTGGGGCCATGGCTCATGCGCGGGCATTGTTCGGTGGGGTCTTACTGCTGATTTCCGCGGCTGGGATGTATTACGCGTTTGGGTTCAATGCGTTTACAATGTTCCCTGTGGCATTTGCTGCAGTGGCGGGCCTCCTTGGGCTGGCCGCGGGTAAACCGGACGAGCCCAAGGCGCATTTCTAGGTCACTTCAGGCGCAGCAGACGATCAAGCGAGATCGGACCTGCGCCGTTGATGACGATCACCAGGAACAGGAACGTCCACATGACGCGCTGATCCATCAGTGTGATGGCGTTGTCGAATAGACCACCCAGTTTCACACCGTGGCCGGTGACATCGACAATGGTTTGCACCCACACAAACCCGATCATGGCCAGCGCCGCGACCCGAGTCAGCAGTCCAACCAGCAACAAGACCGGCAGAACAAACTCGGCAACCGTACCCAGAAAGATCACTATGCGTTGAAAGAAGGTCATCTGGGTGACGTCGTACAAAACAGCCTCAGCCGCCTTGGGGAATATCTGACCGAACGCACCGGCAGAGGCCGAGAAAATAGATCCATCTATTTTTAGCGTCGCAGAGTTCCAATAGTAAACGAATAAAACAGCAACAAAAACCAACCGTGCAAGCGTCGGGGTCAGCCAGTTGGCTGAGCTGTCCAGCCGTCCCAGAACGTTGTTGTGAAGAGAGATCAGGGCAGTCATTGTGCCAGCCTTTCGATAGTCACAGAAGTAATGGCGCCACCTTGCAGCAGTAGCGCCAGAGTGTTCCCGAGATCAAACTCGGGGGTCATCGCAGATGTGTTTTCAAACGCCTGACCAATGGTCAAACCGGTCATCATATCTGCAATCCAATCCGCGCCGCCTGCGGGCAGCAAGTGCGGAGCGGGATCGTATTCGGGTCGGGTGACCAATACATCTTCGCCGATGGCCTGAGGCTTTGGTGCATCGTCTTGCGTATTAAAGCGCCAGATCGAGAATATCGGCCATTTGGACCGGATAATTTGCATCGACGGAGCGAATTCCAGTTTCGCCTGCATGACTTCTTCGGGAGAAACGGCCAGAGCCTCGGCGTCGACTGCCGTGCTGTCAGCGGCGTGGTAAGAGCGGCGCAGCGCCAATTCCAAACGGGCAACATCCGCGAGGTATCCAAGATGCGCCAACTGCTCCATCCCGGTCAGAAACTGGGGAAACTCTTCGCCATAGAACATCATCAGCGGGTTCGTCGGAGGGTGCTTGCGCAGAAATATCCCGGACAGCCCATCCATGTTCTGTGTACCGAGCAGCTTGGTGATCACTGGGAAGGCCTGATGCATCGCTTCGGTCAACGAAACGGCCACGTTATTGCGATAAACGCTGAAACGACGACCAGCAGGTTGATCGGATGAATCCACCAACCCGTCGGGAACCGCTTGGGAGGGATCCAGCAATGCAGTATGGAATGCGGTCTGAGATACACTCATGCCGGAATGCGGTCCAACGCCGTCTGCGCCCGTTCAGCCTCGGCCCTCAAGACAAGCCAGTCCGGTACGTCTGTGTCCCATTCAATCAAAACCGGCTTTGGGCCTGATTTTTCGAGTACATAGTCCAATAGCGCCCAAACAGGGTCAACGACTTCGCGCCCGTGGCTGTCGATCAGCAAGGGGTGGCCGTGGTCATCTTCGTCTTCGTCATGGCCGCCCAAATGAATCTCTCCGACCTTGTCCAGGGGATAGGCATCTATGTAGCCCTGCGGAGAGAAATCCAGATTGGTGGCCGAGACAAATACGTTGTTCACGTCCAGCAACAAACCGCATCCGGTGCGCCGGGTGATCTCGGCCAAAAACTCGGGCTCGGACCAGGTGCTTTCCTCGAAGGCGAGGTAGCTGGAAGGGTTTTCAAGCAGCATCTGCCGGCCAACAACGTCTTGCACCTGATCAATATGCTCGCAAATCCGGGCAAGGGTGGCGTCGGTATAGGGCAGGGGCAGCAAGTCGTTCAGGAAATGGCTGTCATGGGTCGACCAAGCCAGATGTTCCGAGAAACTTGCGGGGTTGAGCCAGCCGACAAGGTGCTTCAGGCGGGACAGATGATCGGAATCCAGCGGAGCCTCTCCTCCGATGGACAGGCCAACGCCGTGAACTGAAATGGGGAATTGTTCTGAAAGGTGACGAAGCTGCGCAAGCGGCCTGCCGCCGTCCCCCATATAGTTCTCGGCATGAATCTCAAGCCAGGCAACCGGGTTCGCGTGCTCGAGGATCTCGGCAAAGTGCTGGGGCTTGTAGCCGACGCCCGGTGCCGAAGGCAGTCTGTTCGATCGGATTGCATTGTCCAGCATGAGAATATTCCCCGGTCACGAAAAAGAGGCGGGCGTTATGGCCCGCCCCTAAATTCTTCAAGGCCTAGGCTTATGCCGGCAGGTCGCGTTCCAGCGGCTCCAGCGAGCCTTTGCGGTCCGAACCATCTGCCGATTTCGGCAGTTCGATATCGGCGCAGGTGCCCGCATCGACAAGGGTCCAGGCGTTGCCCTGATAATCTACGGTCGATGTACCGGCGCAGGTGGTGCCGGGGCCCGCGGCGCAATCGTTTTCACCTGCTAGCGATACGCCATAGCACTTTTCCTTGGCTTGCGCGGTCGCGGTGGTGGCCATGCCAGATACTGCTGCAGCAACGGCACTTGCGATAACGAGGGATTTAGCGGTGTTCGACATCTCGGAAATCCTTTTGATGACTGCGTATGTTTGTGTTTGACAATGACAAAGGTAGTGGCTTTGAAGGCTCAGTTAAATTCACGAGCCCGTGTCTCACAACCCCGTCAGGCAAGGTCATGCCCTCTTGAAGGGTAACACATTGTTTTTGAATTCGAAAATGGAAAATATTTCAATCCGGCCCCGTCTTGGGGCCGGATCGCAGTCAAATTGATGCTGAATGTTACAGCAGATCGGGCGGAGTTGCCGCCTTTGACAGCTCAATTGTTACAGTCTCGAGGGATTGAACCTGAGTTTGTTTTTCACCCAGACGGCGCACGCTGACGGTACGGTCTTCGACTTCGCGGTGACCGACGGCCAAAATCACCGGCACTTTACCGACAGAATGCTCGCGGACTTTGTAGTTGATCTTTTCATTGCGAATGTCCGCTTCGGCACGCACGCCTGCCGCTTTGAGCGTTTCCACCACTTCGGCGACATAGTCATCAGCCTCAGAAGTGATCGAGGCGACGACAACCTGACGCGGGGCCAGCCAGAAAGGCAATTTGCCAGCGTGTTCCTCGATCAGGATGCCGATGAAGCGTTCGAACGAGCCCAGCGTCGCCCGGTGTAGCATGAAGGGGCGGTGTTTCGCGCCATCTGCGCCAATAAAGCTGGCGTCCAGACGCTCGGGCAGGTTGGGGTCAACCTGCAGAGTTCCGCACTGCCATGTACGGCCAATTGCATCGGTCAGAGTGAATTCCAGCTTGGGTCCGTAGAACGCCCCTTCGCCTTCGAGAACCTCATAGTCGTACCCGGCGGCCTTACAGGCATCCCCAAGGGCCTTTTCAACCAGATCCCAACTTTCATCGGACCCGATCCGCTTTTCGGGGCGGGTGGACAGTTTGATCGTCCAGTCGTGGAAGCCTAGATCGGCATAGACCTTGGACAGGAACGCGATGAACTTGGCAGTTTCGGATTCAATCTGATCCTCGGCGCAGAAGATATGGCCATCGTCCTGCGTGAACCCGCGCACCCGCATGATACCGTGCAGCGCCCCCGAGGGTTCGTAACGCGCGCAAGATCCGAACTCGGCCATACGCAGAGGCAGGTCGCGATAGGACTTCAGACCCTGATTGAACACCTGCACGTGGCACGGGCAGTTCATGGGTTTCAGCGCGTTGATCGCCTTTTCGCGGGCGTGTTCCTCATCGACTTCAACGATGAACATGTTTTCCTGGTACTTGTCCCAGTGACCCGAGGCTTCCCACAATTTGCGGTCGACAACTTGCGGGGTGTTGACCTCGACATAGCCGTCACGCTCCTGCATTCGGCGCATGTAGTCCTGAAGGGTGGTATAGATTTTCCAGCCGTTCGGATGCCAGAAGATTTGCCCCGGAGCTTCTTCCTGCATGTGGAACAGGTCCATCTCGCGGCCCAGCTTGCGGTGGTCGCGCTTGGCGGCCTCTTCCAGCATGTGCAGGTGCGCCTTCAGCTTTTCCTTGCCGGTGAAGGCCACGCCGTAGATGCGCTGCAACATCGCGCGGTCGCTGTCACCGCGCCAGTAGGCCCCGGCGATAGACATCAGCTTGAACGCGTCGCCAGGCAGTTGACCCGTGTGCTGCAGATGCGGACCACGGCACAGGTCCTGCCAGTGGCCGTGCCAATACATGCGCAGCGGCTCATCGCCCGGAATGGCTTCGATCAGTTCGACCTTGTAGGGCTCATTGTTGGCCTTGTAGAATTCGATCGCGCGGTCGCGATCCCAGACCTCGGTGGTGACGGGGTCGCGCTTGTTGATGATCTCTTTCATCTTTTTCTCGATGAGGCCGAGATCTTCGGGCGTGAATGGCTCTTCGCGGTCAAAGTCATAGTACCAGCCATTGTCGATCACGGGGCCGATGGTGACTTTGGTGGCGGGCCAGATTTCCTGCACGGCGCGGGCCATGACATGCGCCAGATCGTGGCGGATCAGTTCATTGGCCTGATCTTCATCCTTCATGGTATGGATGGCGATTTGGGCATCTGCTTCGATGGGCCATTGCAGATCCCAATGCTTGCCGTCGACCGTGGCCGAGATCGCTTTTTTGGCCAGCGAGGTCGAGATATCGGCAGCCACCTGCGCGGGCGTTACGCCTGCGTCATAGGAACGTGCATTGCCATCGGGAAAAGTGAGAGAGACGGATTTTGAATCCAGGGCCATGGTTGGCTCTCCTCGTCGGTTTGGCGCCCACTGAACGCCCGGTTGCGGGTTATTTGTGTTTGGCTGCTTTGGCAGGTGGGGGGGCGTGTGTCAAGGGCGGGAGCGAGGGGCGCTGCCCCGCCGCCATTGGCGTTTGAACCAATGGCGCACCAATGGCGGCACCCCGGGATATTTTTAGCCAGATGAAGGGCGGATCGGGGAATTGCGGTTGGGGTTGGGACGTGCATGATGTGGGCAAAGCAAAGAGGGTTTTATGGCTGTGGCTGAATTTCTGGACACCGCGCAGGGGCGGCGGTTGGCGTATCACAAAAGCGAGGGGGCGGGGCCGACGGTGGTTTTTCTGGGCGGTCTCAAGTCTGACATGGAAGGCACCAAGGCGGTGCATCTTGAGGCCTGGGCGAAGGAGCGCGGGCAGGCGTTTTTGCGGTTCGACTATTCCGGGCACGGTGAAAGCGGGGGCGCTTTCGAAGAGGGGTGCATCGGGGATTGGCATGAGGATACAGCGGCTGCGGTTGCCGAGTTAACTGAGGGGCCTTTGATTGTCGTTGGGTCTTCGATGGGCGGATGGCAGGCCTTGTTGCTGGCCAAGATGATGCCGGATCGGATTGCAGGCTTGGTTACGATCGCGGCCGCGCCGGATTTTACCGAGGATGGATACTGGGCCTCGTTCACGGATGCTCAGAAACAGGCGCTGGAGGAGGTGGGGCATGTTGAGCTGCCGTCGGACTATATGGAGCCCTACATCATTACGAAACGGATGATCGAAGATGGCCGTGCCCGACTTGTCCTGCGTAGCCCGTTGGAGCTGCCATTTCCGGTGCGCTTTTTGCAGGGCACCGAGGATACTGCGGTTTCAACGGCAACTGCGGTCAGACTGCTAGAACATGCGTCTGGACCCGACATGAGGTTGCTGCTTGTCAAAGATGCGGATCACCGGTTTTCGGACGGGCCGTGTCTTGGGCTGATCGAGCAGGCCGTCATAGATGTGATGAATGCGTCATGATGCGGCTAATAGGTCGTCTGTGTTTGGCTCTTATCGCTATTGGGGGCCTAATTTACTGGTTTGGCCCACGCGAAGACGTAGACCTTCATCCTCAGTTTGATCCTCGGAAATTTGGCGAGGGCGTCCAAGTCTATTTCGAAAGCGTCGAGTCGGCGTTTGACGATATCGTCCCTGGTGTTGAGAAACGCGTGACCTGGCAGGACGGTTTCAAAGAGCGCAGAACTCCGGTTTCTGTTCTCTATCTGCACGGATTCTCCGCGTCATCCGAGGAAATTCGCCCGGTGCCCGATATGGTCGCTGACGCGCTGGGGGCAAATCTGGTCTATACGCGGCTGCAGGGGCACGGGCGTAGCAGCGAGGCAATGGCGGATGGAACGGCCTCGGGCTGGATGCAGGATCTGGCCGAGGGGCTGGCTGCGGCGCGTGCGGTGGGCGATCAGGTTGTCGTGATTTCGACGTCGACAGGCGGAACGCTGGCGGCAGCCGCTGCCGTAGACGAAGACTTGAGCCGGGATCTGGCGGGTATTGTCTTTGTCTCGCCCAATTTCGGAGTGAACACGCCCGGTGCCTGGATACCTGGATTACCTTGGGCGCGGGATTGGCTGCCTGTTCTGATGGGAGATACACGGGACGTCTCTGGCCCGGATCCGGAGAAGAACCTGTATTGGTCAACGACCTATCCTTGGGAAGCGGTCGTGCCAATGACGGTGTTGGTGGATGCAGTGAATAGGCTTGATTTCTCTGGCGCAAAGGTCCCGGCGTTGTTTTGGTATTCAGATGATGATCAGGTTGTACGGCCAGATATTACGCACGAGGTTGCGGCGGCGTGGGGCGCGCCGTCGACAACAGAATTGGTGACAATGGGCCCCGGAGATGACCCCGCCTCGCATGTTGTCGCCGGGAGGCTGATGTCACCAGGGCAAACGGATGCGACTGTAGCTGGTATCTTGAACTGGCTAGAAACATTGGGGATCAGGTAACGCAGGGGGGGTGATGCGTAAACCAGCCAGCATGTGGAGCCTTGAAACCCTTGGCAGGGTGCGTCTGTCTCGTCATTTTTTTATGCGCGATTTTCTGTATTCTGAGATTGGCAACTTTCACGAAATACAGAACATTCCCGACAATCCCGATTTGGCGATCCAGACGGGTCGTGCCCTGTGCTCAACCCTTCTGGATCCGCTGGAGGAAACCTTTGGCCGGGTCGGGGTGCGGTCTGGTTATCGCTCACCTTCCTTGAACCGGTTCGGAAATGAAAACCGTCTGAACTGTGCCCGAAATGACAATCCTCTGGAATGCCATATCTGGGATCGTGGGGAAGGGGATGAGAGGATCGCCGGGGCCTCGGTCGTGATCCCATGGTTTGCGGATCAATACGAAACCGGACGCGACTGGCGCGATCTTGCGTGGTGGATGCATGACCATCTGGATTACTCCGAAATCTGGTTTTTCCCCAAGCTGTGCGCGTTCAATCTGGTCTGGAGGCCGATACCCCTTCGCCGGATCGACAGCTATATCGTGCCGCGCGGCACCTTGTTGCGCGCAGGTGCCAAGCCGACTGAAAATCTAAGCACCCGGAAGGCGCGTTATGCGGATTTTCCGAAGTTCCGGGGAATAGACTATCCCTGAGTTTTTTCTTGCCGACATTAGAAAAACCTCACATCCTGCGGAAAAGTAACGCCAAGGTGGTCGAATTTAAGGAGGCCCAGCGTGATCGAACCGTTGGTTTTTCTGCCCGGGTTCATGTGCGACGCGCGGTTGTTCGGAGCTCAGATACTCTACCTGTCTTACCAGCGCGCGGTGACGGTTGCCCCGGTGACGACGGGTGACCGCATCGAAGAGATCGCCTCTGGCTTGCTGGACCAACTACCGCATCGTTTTGCCCTGGGTGGGTTCAGCATGGGCGGCGTTGTCGCGTTGGAGATCGTTCGGCGTGCACCTCAGCGCGTGTCCCGCTTGTGCCTGATGTCGACAGACGCGCAGGCCGATACACCTCAGATCGCTGCGGACCGGGAAGAGCTTATCGTAGGCGCAAGGTCGGGGCGGCTTGAGGATGTTATGAACAGGTTGATTGGTTCCGAGACTTTGGCACCGGGTCTGGGGCGCGTTCCCGTCTTGAAAGAAGTCATGGCGATGGCAAGGGAAATGGGGGCGGACGTCTTCGAACGCCAGATGCGCGCCCTGCAACGGCGTCCTGATCAGCAAGGCGCGCTGAGGCATATCAATATACCAACGCTGGTTTTATGCGGGGCGCACGATCAGCTTACGCCCGTGCGTCGGCATGCGTTCATGGCGGAAATGATCCCAAATGCCGAGTTGAAAGTCATTGACGAAGCTGGGCATCTGCCCCCGCTCGAGGCACCTGCAGCCGTGAACACGGCACTTGAATCCTGGCTGAACACCCCGGTTCGGCTGCCCTATTTGTAAAACGCTGCCCGTTCAGATTGGCTAAGGATTACAGGCGTTGCCACGGGCTGTCTGGTATTGGGGTCGAAGAAGACGGAGTTCTTCCAACTTCCGGAAATCCGCGACTTGAGCACGCGCGAAATCAATCCTTTGACGGCTGGCCCCAGCTTTTCATGGGACTGTTTGCCGTCGGGTTGCGGAACAAACCCTCGGGTCGTGATGGGACCCAAACCGCTTGGGTCTGCAATTCGCTTCACGATGAACCCCGCAAAGGGGAATTTCGGCGTTCGGGTCGTTACCGCAAGTGGCGCGTTACAGCAACTTGCGTACCAGCGCAGCATACCCTTGGGGCTGAGCTGCATCAGCGCCAAGTGTTCGGCCCCGCCGTCGAGCCTGATTTCTTCTGGCAGCATTTGCAGCACCTCGACAGGGCCGGGGGCAGGGTCGGGTTGTCCGAAATACAGCTTAGCGGCGCGGCAGTCATGGCAGAAACACACAGTATGCGTTGCAGATTTCGCCCCCGCAGCGGTGATCGCGCCGCGAAGCGCGCCACAATTGCAGGAAAAAGCGAAATCTTTCGCCGTGGAATTTGGCATGGTGATCAGGCGACTTTGTTCTTGTTCGCCGCCCGACGGCGCGGTTTACGCGTGTTGGCGTTCATGAAGTCGATGACCAGCGGGCGGATGTTGTCGCGCCAACTGCGGCCAGCAAAGATACCGTAATGTCCCGCGCCGGGTTCAACATGGCTTGCCTTTTTCGAATCTGGCAGCCCGGTGCACAGGTCAAGCGCCGCGATACATTGACCGGGGGCAGAGATATCGTCATTTGCCCCCTCGACTGTTTTCACGGCGACGTCGGTGATTTTCCCGATATCGACCTTGTGGCCTGCAACGACAAACTCGTTCCGCGCAATTTCGCGGTTTTTAAAGACACGTTCGACCGTTGACAGATAGAATTCCGCGGTCATGTCCATCACCGCCAGATACTCATCATAGAACCGGTTATGTGCGTCATGATCCGACGCCTCACCGCGCATGACGCGCTGAATCTGGTCCGAAAACGCCTTGGAATGGCGATCCGCGTTCATAGACATGAATGACGCCAGTTGCAGCAGGCCGGGATAAACCATGCGACCAACGCCTTTGTACTTGAAGCCGACGCGCTGAATCATGGTCTCTTCCAGCTGGCCCATTGTCACGCGGCGGCCAAAATCGGTTACGTCAGTGGGTGTTGCGTCCGGGTCAACAGGTCCGCCGATCAGCGTCAGCGTGCTGGGCTGCGCTTTGGGCTCTACCTCGGCCAGATACGCGGTTGCGGCCAATGTCAGCGGGGCGGGTTGGCAAACTGCAACAACATGAGTCTCTGGTCCCAGTTCTTTCATGAAATCGACAAGATAGAGGGTATAGTCCTCTACATCGAACTTTCCTTCGGACACGGGGATATCGCGCGCATTATGCCAGTCGGTGACGTAGACTTCGCAATTGACCAACAGGCTTTTGACTGTCGAGCGCAGCAGCGTTGCATAGTGGCCGGACATGGGAGCGACCACCAGAACCTTGCGCGCTTGTTCTTCGCGCCCGTTCACGCGGACGTGGATCAGGTCGCCGAACGGACGCTCCAACACGGGGACGATATCGACAATATGGTCCCGGCCGTCCTCGCAGGTATAGGTGCGAATGCCCCAGTCGGGTTTGGCAATCATGCGCTGAAAGGTGCGTTCTGTCACCTCGCCCCAGGCCGCCATCATGCTGAACACTGGATTGGGAACCATCGAAAACAGTGGGTAAGAGGCCATCGCACTGGCGGTTGCACCCATCCACTGGTTGGTGTTGCGCATGGTTTCCATCAAGTCGTAGGTCATCATGTAGCGCATAAAATGGGTCTCCTGGGTATCAGTCTGAAAGTTCGGACCATTCGCCGCTTTGCCCATGGCATTTGCGACGTTATTCTGCATAGCAGCGAGGTTAGGGGGGAATTGTTAAAATGACAACAAGTCAAGACCAGAGTCCGGAGCTAACCGAGGAACACCTTGAACGGCTTAAAGAAAATATGAACAAAGTCGAAGAGCTTTCAAAGCGTCTGGTGGAAGTGATGGCCGGAAAAAAGGGCCACAACCCCGCGCTGGACGGTCCGAATCAAGAGCTTTTTGCACGAGCAGCAACAGCGTATTTTTCCGAAGCATGGCAAAATCCCGCCAAGCTGATGGAACATCAGATCGAATTCTGGGGAAAATCCGTTCTAAACTTTGCTGAAGCGCAGAAGGCCATGACGACGGGCGAAGTTGATGACAGCGATACCGCCCCTAAAGACAAGCGCTTCAGCAATCCTATGTGGGAAGTAAATCCCTATTTCCGCTTTATCCGCCAGCAGTATCAAACCAATGCCGAGGTCATCACACAGGCCGTCGCGTCGGTTGAAGATATGGACGACAAGGACAAAAAGCGCCTGCGGTACTTCTCGCAACAGATCATCGACATGATGTCTCCGACCAATTTTCTGGCAACCAATCCGGACGCTTTGGAGAAGGCGGTCGAAACCGAGGGGCAATCGCTGATCAAGGGGCTGGAAAACCTGGTTGCCGATCTTGAAGCCAATGATGGTGAAATGGTTGTCAGGCTGGCGGATGAGAGCGCCTTTGAAGTGGGTGGCAACATCGCCACAACGCCGGGTGAGGTTGTGTATCGCAACCGGCTAATGGAATTGATCCAATACAAGCCTGCAACCGAGACAGTTTGCGAAACGCCGCTTGTTCTGTTCCCGCCCTGGATCAACAAGTTCTACATTCTGGATCTCAAGGCGCAGAACAGTCTGATCAAATGGGTGACCGAGCAGGGATATACCTTGTTTGTCGTAAGCTGGGTGAATGCAAATGAATCCCACGCTGATATTGGTATGGGGGATTACGTCGAAGAAGGGTTCCTGACCGCGATCGAACAGGTCAAGTCGATCTGCAAGGTCAAGCAGGTGAACGCTGTAGGTTACTGTATCGCGGGAACCACGCTTAGCCTGACCCTGTCCCTTCTCAAGCAGCGGGGGGACAAGTCGATCAAGTCGGCCACGTTTTTTACCGCCCTCACGGATTTCGGCGATCAAGGAGAGTTCACGCCCTTCTTGCAAAACGACTTCGTGGACGGAATCGAAGATCAGATTTCCAAGGATGGAATTCTGAAAGCCTGGCTGGTTGGACGAACGATGTCGTTCCTGCGCTCGAATGATCTGATCTATGGTCCTGCGATCCGCAGCTATATGATGGGCGAGACACCACCCGCATTCGACCTGCTGTTCTGGAACGGAGATGGTGCGAATTTGCCCGGTCGCATGGCTGTGGAGTATCTGCGCGGCTTGTGCCAGAGCAACGACTTCGTCAACGACGGGTTCGAGTTGCTGGGGCATAAACTGCATGTCCGTGATGTCGACGTTCCGTTGATGGCCATCACCTGCGAAACGGACCACATTGCAGCATGGAAGGATTGCTATCGCGGCGTGCAGCAAATGGGATCGAAGTCAAAGACGTTCATTGTGTCAGAATCCGGCCATATTGCGGGGATCGTGAACCCGCCCAGCAAAAAGAAATATGGCCATTACACCAACACCAATTTGAAAGCGGATGCCGAGACTTGGATGAAAGAGGCCGAGTACCATCAGGGATCGTGGTGGCCCCGCTGGGAGGCCTGGCTAAAAAAGCGGTCAGGCAAACAGGTTCAGGCCCGTACACCGGGCGATTCGGATCATCCGCCACTGGCGCCCGCGCCCGGAACGTATGTTTTGGTTAAGTCAACGAATTGATTTTGTGTGAGTTTTTATTTTTTGCTGCGACGCAGCAATAAATTTCTTGCAATGCTGCGATGCAGCAACCATATTGTCCTCAAGCTGATGAAAACCGGGGTGGGCCCGGTTCGGCAAAAGGATTAGGACAATGGCAAAGACTCAAGACTTTACCGCGACCCTGAAAGACATGATGGGCGCGTTCCCTGTTGACACCACCGCTCTGGAAGGTGCCTTCAAGTCGACCGCAAGCCTGAACGAAAAGCTGTCGGGTGTTGCGCTGGACGCCGCTGAAAAGTCGGCTGAAATCTCGAACAAATGGACCAAAGACACTCTGGCCAAACTGACCGAGATGTCGAAAGCAAAAGCAGAACCTGCTGAATACGCAAAAGCTGCGACTGATTTCGCTAGCGCGTCGGCTGAAGTTGCTGCAGAAAACCTGGCGGCCTTCGCTGAAATCGCGAAAAAAGTTCAGACCGAAACTGTTGAGCTGCTGATGGCTGCTGGCAAAGAAGCTGCGGAAGACGCAACTGCTGCTGTCAAGAAAGCAACCAACGACGTGACAGCCGCTGCCAAGAAAGCAACTGCTGCCAAGTAAAAAAATGAATGCCGCGAGGCGCACCCATTCCTCCCAACCGGTGCAATCGCGCAGGGCAGGTCGAAAGACCTGCCCTTTCTTTTTGTGCTGCAGTCGCATAACCTCTGCTGCAACGCATCATCCTTGGGGAGGGAAACCGGTGGCAGACCAGGAAAAACCGTTACTAATCAAACGATATGCCAGTCGTCGGCTGTATAACACCGAGACCAGCGATTACGTCACGCTCGAGGATATCGCGGCGTTTATTCGTGACGGGCGGGAAGTGCAGATTATCGACCTGAAAACCGGGGATGATCTGACACGGCAATATCTGCTTCAAATCATTGCTGAACATGAAAGCCGGGGCGAGAATGTGCTGCCTGTGAATGTGCTCAATGATCTTGTGCGCAGTTACATGTTGCCGGGCGGGGGTATGATGCCTCAGTTCCTGCAAAGCTCGTTCGAGATGCTGCGCGAAAGCCAAAGCAAAATGATGGAAAACATGAGCGCAATGAACCCCATGTCTCAGATGCCGGGGTTCGAGGCAATGCAGGCGCAGCAACAGGCATTTCTTAAAGCGATGACCGGTGGTTTGTCCGGCGGTTGGTCCGGTCCGGACAAGGAAGATGAGGGTAAGTCAGAGCCGAAAGAGGATCTGGACGATATCAAAAAGCAGCTTGCCGAATTGCAGCAGAAATTGTCCAAGCTGAACTGATCCAGCCTTCCAAAACGAATAAAGCCCGCCTTTTGGCGGGCTTTTTTGTGATGGGCTGTGGTTCAGGTGCCGAAGGCCATCGCTGGTGCGGTAACCTCGCCGACGGATGCCAGCAGAATATCGGCAATTACGTCCAATTCTTCGCGGGTCAGGCGCACAGGCAAGCGAACGTCGCAAGCCTTCATCAACATTGCGCGGGTTTGCGGCAATTCGACCTGCTCAGGCAGGAATTGCCAGTTCCAAAAGGCGCGGGCATTGTCTTCGCTCAGACCAAAAACCTGGACTTTGACCCCGCGCGCCTCTGATGCCGCCGCAAAAGCGCGGATGTCATCATCGCTGAGGTCGACCAAGTTGAACTGGATCGAGTCCGGGGCCCGGCGTTCGGGCGACAGCGGGGCGGGCACGTCGATATTCGGCGACGTGTTCAGGCGATCCGCGACATAGTCGTGATTGGACAGACCGTCGCGCACGCGACGCGCCAGTTCAGGGATCTGTGGTCGGATCACGGCGGCGCTCAGGTTGCTCATCCGCAGATTATACAGCGGTAGCTGGTTCTGCCAGCGAGCAAAGGCCTGCTCCAACTCGGGCGAGTTGTCTCCGTGAGGGCCTTTGTGTTTTTTCCAGTTATGCTCATAAGCGCCCGACATGATGACGGCGCGCGCCACCAAATCCGCGTCATCGGTGATCAGAATGCCGCCTTCGCCCGCGTTGATCATCTTGTAGGACTGGAACGAGAAACAGCCGACCTTACCGATCGTGCCAATATTGCGCCCGTGCCACGTGGTGCCCAGCGAATGGGCTGCATCCTCGATTACGGGAATGTCGCGAGCGTCACACAGCGCCATGATCGCGTCCATGTCGGACGTGTGTCCGCGCATGTGGCTGATGATCACGGCCTGAACATCGTCCAGTTTGGTGGCAAAGTCTGCCATGTCTATGCGGTAATTGTCGGCAACTTCGCACAGTACCGGAATGCAATCTGCGTGAACGACCGAGGACGGAACAGCCGCAAAGGTAAAGCCGGGGATCAGGACACGTGCGTCGCGCGGCAGGCCCAAGGCTTTGAGCGACAGGAACAGCGCAGCCGAGCAGGACGAAACCGCCAGCGCATATTTGGTACCTAGCAACTCGGCGAATTCAGCCTCAAGCAAAGCAACCGGCGCGTCTTGCGGCGCGGTATAGCGGAACAGGTCGCCCGACTGCATCAAGGCGTCGATGGCTTCGCGGGCGGCAACGGGGATGGGTTCGGCGTCATGAACGTTTGGAGGAAGCGTCATATTTGGTTTTCCCGAATTCTATCTTTGGGAAAGATAAAGCTAATCCTCGGTCAATCCAAGTCTTCATTCGCCCTTACGGCGAAATTTCACCAATCTGTCGTAAATCAAAGGCCCAGCCGGTCCCGCAGCGCAAACCATGTCATCGCCAGCACCAGCAGGGGGCTGCGCAGGGCGGCGCCCCCTGGGAAGGGTAGGGTTGGGACGCGGGTCATCGTGTCGAACCCTTCGGCCTGCCCTTGAATGGCCAGCGCCATCAATTGCCCTGCATGGGTCGCAGTTCCAACGCCGTGACCAGAGTAGCCCGAAGCTGACAGGATATTGGGCGCAACCCGCGTCAGATAGGGCATCCGCCGCATGGTGATCGCTAGCGTACCACCCCAGGCATAGTCGATCTTCACATCGCGCAGATGCGGAAAAATCTCGACCATCGGTTTGCGCACTTTGGCGGCGATGTTCGCAGGGAAGCGATAACCATAGCTCTCGCCGCCGCCAAACAGCAGCCGGTTATCGGCGCTAAGGCGGAAGTAGTTCACCACGAATTTCGTATCGGCCACAGCGACGTCGCGCGTCAGCACACGAGCGGTGTCAGTGCCCAATGGTTCAGTCGCAGCGATGAAATTGTTGATCGGCATGACCCGCGCGGCGACCTTGCCGTTCAGGCCGCCCAAGTATCCGTTGCAGGCCAGAATGACGTGATCCGCGGTGACTTTTCCCTGCGCAGTATGGACGATGGCGGGCGTGGCTTCCTCGATCCCCGTCACCTCGGTGCTTTCATAAATCCGCACGCCCGCTTTGGCTGCGGCCTGCGCCAGACCCAAAGCATAGTTCAGCGGGTGCAGATGGGCGGCCCCCATATCCAGATAGCCTCCGCGATAGGCAGGCGAGGGGCATAGGCCATGGCCCGCGCCTTCGTCCAGCAACTCCATCTGGTCATAGCCATAACGCTCGGCCAGATGTGCCGCATGGTCGTGTAATTCCTGCTGTTCGCCGGTGCTGAGGCCCAGAACGGCAACGCCCGGTTTCAGGTCACAGTCGATCTGGTGCTTGGCGATCAGGGATTTGACCAGCGCCTTCGCGTCTTCGGCCAGATCCCACAGCTTCAACGCATCGTCATCGCCCACCAGTCGCTCAAGGTCTTCCTGATCCATCCGCTGCGCGCTGCCCAATTGACCGCCATTGCGACCCGACGCGCCGAAGCCCACGCGATGCGCCTCAAGCAGGGTCACGCTGAATCCGGCTTCGGCCAGATGCAGCGCAGCGGACAAACCCGTGTATCCGCCGCCGACCACGCAGACATCCGCCTTTTCGTCGCCCGCCAGAACAGGAAAACGGTCGATCGGATTGGCCGTGGCCGCGTACCAACTGGCTGGGTATTCGGCCTTGCGGTCGTTGGAATAGAGCAGGTTCATCGCAATGCCTCAGACATTCAGCAGCAGATGCTCACGCTCCCACGGAGAGATAACCTGCAGGAATTCTTCATACTCGGCGCGTTTGACGATGCCATAGACGCGGGCAAACTCGGGGCCCAGAACCTCGTGCAAGGCGGTCGCCTCATCAAACAGGTCCAGCGCATTGCCCATGACCTGCGGGATATCGCCTTCGCCTTCGTAAGCGTCGCCATAGAACTGACGGCGTGGGCGTTCCTGTTGAACCAGTCCCAGATAGCCGCAGGCCAAAGACAGGGCGATGCCCAGATAGGGGTTGCAGTCCATCCCGGCGATGCGGTTTTCGACCCGGCGCGCTTCGGGGCCGGACAGCGGCACGCGGATGCCGGTGGTACGGTTGTCGCGCGCCCATTCCAGATTGATCGGAGCGGCATGGTCTTTCACGTAACGGCGGTATGAATTCACATAAGGCGCCATCACCGCCAGCCCCGAGGGCAGGTGGTTCTGCAACCCGGCGATGAAGTGGTAAAACGCGTCCGTCTCACCCCCTTGCGGGCCGGAAAAGATGTTCTGCCCGGTTTCCATGTCGATGATCGAGTGGTGGATATGCATGGCCGAGCCCGGCTCATCCACGATCGGTTTCGCCATGAACGTGGCAAAGCAGTTATGGCGCAGCGCGGCCTCGCGGATCAGGCGTTTGAAGTAAAATACCTCATCCGCCAGCTTGACCGGGTTGCCGTGGCGCAGGTTGATTTCCAACTGCCCGGCGCCGCCTTCTTGCGTGATGCCGTCAATCTCGAACCCTTGGTGTTCGGCGAAATCATAGATGTCGTCGATCACCGGGCCAAATTCGTCCACGGCAGTCATCGAGTATGCCTGACGCGCCGCCGCCGGACGGCCCGAACGCCCCATCATTGGCTTGATGCCTTGCGCGGGGTCCACGTTGGGGGCGACCAAAAAGAACTCCATCTCGGGCGCAACGACCGGTTTCCAGCCCTTGTCGTGATACATCTGCACCACGCGTTTCAGCACGTTGCGCGGGCTGAACGGGATCGGGTTATCATCGCGGTCATAGGCGTCGTGAATCACTTGCAACGTCCAGTCGCCAGTCCACGGCGCGGCCGATGCGGTCGAGAAATCGGGTTTCAGGATCATGTCCCGCTCGATAAAGCCGTCCTCGCCCGCGGCCTCACCCCAGTCGCCGGTGATGGTCTGGTAGAAAATGCTGTCGGGCAGGTGGAAATAGGTTTGCTTGGCGAATTTCGAGGCTGGCACCGCTTTGCCCCGCGCAATACCGGGCAAATCCGAGATGATGCATTCAACCTCGTCCAAACGCTGACCTTCGATATAGGACTGTGCTGCCTGCGGTAGTTGATCTTTCCAGTCGGCCATCAGGCCCTCTCTTTCTTCAAAAACTCCGCCATGAATTGCCCGATCTTGGGGTTGTCGTCGTTGGCGGGCAGGCGGTTGGTCGCGGCCTGCATTAATTCATCTGGCACAAGACCTTTACCACGCGTGTCCATCAAACCTTTGATGAACCCGTCGCCGTATTCCGGATGGGCCTGAACGGTCCAAATTGAATCACCATAAGCGACCATGGCGTTCTGGCAGAAGTCGTTGGTGCCGGTCACGCGAGCGCCGTCGGGCAGGGCAACCACCTGATCCTGATGCCACGCGTTCAGCGTAACGGTCTGCCCATCCAGGTCATAGTCGGTGCGTCCTACCGCCCAGCCACCTGTGAACTTTTCAACCTTGCCGCCCAAGGCTTGCGCAATGATCTGGTGGCCAAAGCAGACCCCGATCAGTGGCTGGCCCTTGTCGCGGATCGCGCGGATCAATTCTTCCAGCGGCGGTATCCACGCATGGTCCTCGTACGCGCCATGACGCGAGCCGGTGATGACCCAGCCATTGGCTGCATCGGTGCTGTCGGGGAACTGCCCGTCCACCACGTTGAAGGTTTCAAACGTAAAGGCGTTGCCACCCAGCAGGGTACGGAACATGCCGTCATATGTGCCGAATTCTGAACGCAGCTCATCGGGGGGGTGGCCGGTTACAAGGATGCCGATTTTCATGGGTCACCAAATTTGATCAAATTTATTCTAGCCGACCGCGCCGGGCCGGGCAAGAGGGGTCAGACGGCTTCGACATAACTCAGCCAGTGGTCCTCGGGCGGGCGCTCGGCAAAGCGGCGGATTTCCTGCCGTTTGGTCATCGCCAGAAAGCGGATCAGATCGGCAGGGAAGATGCGCGCGACATGTGGATCGGATTCAAAGACGGCGACGGCGGCCTCCCAATCGCTGGCCAGTTGCGGCAGGCCGTCAATGTCGTAGGCGTTGCCGGTGATCGGCGCTGGCGGCTCGGTTCCATCATCGATCCCGTTCATTGCTGCCCCCAAAACGGCGGCCAGCATCAGGTAGGGGTTGATATCGCCACCCGCGACGCGATGCTCAATTCGGCGGGCAGCGGGTGCGCCGCCGGGAATGCGCAGGGCGGCGGTGCGGTTCTCATAGGCCCAGCTTGCACCAGTGGGCGCGTGGGCGCCGGGCACAAGTCGGGTATAAGAATTGCCGTGCGGCGCAAAGATCAACGTGCTGCCGGGCATCGCCGCCAGACATCCCGCGATGGCGTGGCGCAACGTATCTGTCCCCTCGGGGCCGCCATTGTCAAAGACGTTCTGGCCGGCCTGATCGACGACCGAGAAATGCACGTGCATCCCATTGCCTGCATCGTCAGCATAGGGTTTGGACATGAACGTCGCGGTGAACCCGTGTTTGCGCGCTAGCCCGCGTGTCAACACTTTGAAAAGCAACGTATCATCAGCGCAGCGCATTGCGTCCTGATGGTTCAGGTTGATTTCGAACTGGCCAATACCGCTTTCGGATATGGCGGTCTGGGCGGGGATGCCCATCGCGGCGCAACCATCATAGAGGTCGGTGAAAAACGCATCGAACGCGTCCATCTCGGCCATGGACAGCACCGCCTCATCCACCAGCCTGCGCCCTGTCAATGGGTTCAGCGGCGGCTGCGGTTGCGCGCCGGACGAATCCAGCAGCGTGAACTCCAACTCGGTCGCCGCGATCACCGACCACCCGCGCTGGGCGTATCGGTCCAGTACCGCGGTCAGCGCGTGACGGGGATCCCCAGCAAAGGGTGTGCCGTGGTCATCATACAGACACATGGGTACCAGTGCGGTGTCTACATCCAGCCATGGCATCGGAACGGGGCCGCGCTCGGTCGGCAGCAGCACACCATCGGCATCACCGGACTCAAAAACCAGCGGGCTACCGTCAATATCCGCACCCCACAGGTCCACGTTTAGCGCCGAAAACGGCATCCGAACGGAACCCTTTTCCAGTTTGTCGGCGTAAGAGGGAGGCACGCGTTTGCCCCGCAGTTGACCGTTAAGGTCACAGGCTGCAACGCGAAAACTGTGCAAGGCGCTCAGGTCCATCGGGGTCTCCATCACTCTGGTTTCCCGAGGTGTAGTCGACGCAAAGCGTCTTGTCACGAAATTTGATCAAATTAACCCCGCGCCGAGAGGAGAAGGCGCGGGGTTTGGCGTCAAACAAAGTTGATGCCGTTTTCGGCCATCGGATGCGAGGCCACAAGAGTACCCGTCATCGCGTGGATGGCATTGGCCAGCGCCGGTGCCGAAGGAGGCGTTCCGGGCTCACCGACACCCGTCGGTGCCTCCGCCGAGGGTACGATGTGTACGTCGATGGCAGCGATGTCGCCGATGCGCAGCGGTTCGTAATCCGGGAAGTTGGATTGATCGACTGCCCCGCTTGTCAGCGTGATCTGATCGCGCATGACATGGCCGATGCCATAACCGATGCCACCTTCCATCTGTGCCTTAACCACATCGGGGTTCACCGCAATGCCGCAATCGACGGCGCAGGTGACCTTTTCGATCTTGATGCCACTTTCCGCATCGCCCGAGATTTCAACAACCTCAGCCGCATAAGACCCAAAGGACTTATGCACCGCGATCCCTTGCGATCGGCCAGCAGGTGCGTTGCCCCAACCGGCTTTTTCAGCGGCCAGTTTCAGAACAGCCGCCTTGCGCCGCTGATCGGGGTTGGTGTCGTCGGACAGGTGGGCCAGACGGAACTCGATCGGGTCACGGCCCACAGCCTCAGCGACCAGGTCCATCATGGTCTCCATCGCATAGGCCGTATGGGTGTGCCCCACCGAGCGCCACCACAGAACAGTGGTTGCTTTGGGCGTGTCGGTCAGGCCAAG
This sequence comes from Ruegeria sp. HKCCD7221, assembly GCF_013031225.1. Lineage (NCBI taxonomy): Bacteria > Pseudomonadati > Pseudomonadota > Alphaproteobacteria > Rhodobacterales > Roseobacteraceae > Ruegeria > Ruegeria sp. HKCCD7221. The sequence continues at coordinate 181,637 of NZ_WPZE01000007.1, read as the reverse complement.
CGCCATGCCGGGGATGGCATACGGGCTATCGGCCACACCTTCGACCGAGCTGTGATCGACACCGTCATGGACCAGCGCCGCCTCGAACGCAGTGCCCTTGATCACCGATTGCCCGGCGATCTGGTGCTGCCATCCGACGATGTTGCCGTCCGAATCCAAACCCACGCGGACCTTGTGACCGAAAGCGGGGCGGTAATATCCGCTGCGGATATCGTCTTCGCGTGTCCAGACCAGTTTAACCGGGCGCGAGCGGTCGGTGACCACAAAGGCCAGCGCCGCTTCGACCTGATAATCCGCATCAGGTGTGGCACGGCGGCCAAATGATCCCCCGGCCAGCATGGTCTTGATGTGGATTTTCTCAGGCGGCAATTGGAAGATTTGCTGGTAGGCCATATGCGGACCGGTCGGCATCTGCGCACCGTCATGCAGGACAATGTCGCCCTCAGCGGTTTGTTCGATGGTGCAGTTCAACGGCTCCATCGGGGCGTGGGCCAGCAGCGGGAAGTAGAAGGTCTTTTCGACCACCTTATCCGCCCCGTCGATGGCCGCCGAAACCGCCGCCACGTCTGCCTTGTTCACGTTGTACGTGGGCTCAGAATCCAGTGCGGCCATGATCTCGGCCTTGATCTGATCCGAGTCGCGGGTCTCACCGCCTGACATGTCCCATTCGACCTCAAGCGCGTCGCGCGCTTGAATGGCAGCCCATGTGTCTTCGGCATAGACCGCAACACCCGCCTGATTGGGCAAGATGGCGGCATTGATATAGCCTTTGACCTCTTTTGACGCGTTGTCGTCAAAGCCTTTGGCGATACCGCCCTTGGATTCGGGGCGCTTGATCATGGCGACCATCTGGTTTGGCAGATGCACATCCATCGCATACATCGCCTGACCGTTGCCCTTGATGGCCGAGTCCTTACGGCGCACGGATTCGTTGCCAATCAGGCGGAATTCGGACGGATCTTTAAGGCGCGGCTCGGCAGGGGTCTCAAGCTGCGACGCCGCAGCAACGAACTCTGCAATCGGTGCGGATTTGTCACCGGCCTTTACGATGCCTTCCTCGATGGTGATGCCCGATGCGTCCACGCCCCAACTTTGGGCGGCGGCATTGATCAGCATCTCGCGCGCGGCGGCACCGGCCTGACGGTATTGCAGCCAGGAATTCGCCATCGCGGTCGATCCGCCTGTGCCCTGGAACGGACCGAACAGCAGGTTGTTATAGACGTTGGGATCAGAGGGCGCGAATTCGTATTCGATCTGATCCATGGTCAGGCCGATTTCCTCGGCGATCAGCGTCGGCAGGCCGGTGGCCGGGCCCTGACCCTTTTCAAAGTGTTTGACGATGGCGGTTACAGTGCCATCGGCGTCGATCTTTACGAACGGGTTAAACTGCGTGGTTTCGGACGAGGCTGCCGCCAGCGCGCCATCGGGGCGTGCGCCGACCAGCAGCACGGCACCGGCCGCAGCGGCGCCTTTCAGAAATCCACGGCGTGAGGTGTTGATGGTCATTGATCAGGCCTCCAGAATCTCGGACGCGCGCTGGATTCCGGCGCGGATACGTTGATAGGTGGCGCAACGGCAGGCGTTGCCGGACATGTATTCGTCGATCTCTTCGACCGACGGCTTGGAGTTCTCGGACAGCAGCCCGACTGCGGACATCACCTGACCTGACTGGCAATAGCCACACTGGACTACATCCAGTTCGACCCAGGCCTGCTGGACGGCCGCGCCGATCTTGTCGTCGCCCACGGCTTCAATCGTGGTGATCTCGGCATCTTCGACGTCTTCGATATATGTCTGGCAAGAACGCACAGGCTCGCCATTCAGATGCACGGTGCAGGCGCCGCACGACGCAACGCCGCAGCCGAATTTGGTTCCGGTTAGCTTAAGCTCATCCCGGATCACCCACAGAAGGGGCGTGCCGGGTTCGGCGTCGACCGTGTGGGTCTGGCCGTTCAATTTCAAGGTCAATGACATGAGGGGGATTCTCCATGTTGGGCTGGTTACCCGAGTCGGTAAACTGGCGGGTTTACCGTATGCGACAAATTCTACTCTGTAAACCCACCAGTTTACGTAGGGTTTGACCTCGATCTGTCAATGGGACTATAGCTATGAAATATGAATGACGTCAGCGCGCCGAATGCGGCCAAACATGCTCAGATCATCGAAGCAGCGGTTTCCGAGTTTCAGGACAAGGGATTTGCGGCGGCCAGCATGGATCGTATTTCCCTGCGGGCCGAAGTCTCTAAGCGCACGTTGTACAAGTACTTCGAAAGCAAGGAAAACCTGTTTCGCTCCATCGTGTTAGAGCTATCCAACAGGTTCGCCGGAGTGCAGGATGTTCGCTATCAGAAAGGCCGCGATATCCGAGAGCAATTGACTGAGCTGGCATGGGCCGAAGGGCGCATTCTGATGTTGCCCGAGGTCATGGCCATGTCGCGGATGGTGATCAGCGAAACCTTGCGCAACCCTGATTTGGCGGCCGCGGCACAGGGCAAGCTGGACAAGACCGCGATTTTCGCCGCCATGCTGAAAGACGCCGCAGATGACGGGCAATTGCGGATCGAGGACCCTCAGGCCGCAGGGCAGGAGTTTATCGGCCTCATCAAAGCCAAGGCGTTTTGGCCGATTATTTTTTCCGGTGACGTTCTGAGCAAGGACGAGATGGAGGCCACCATCAACAGCAGCGTTGACATGATCCTTAGCCGTTACGGGGTTTGACAGTTTCGATGTCTCAACCGGCGGCCCCGCCGGAGAGCGTGCTGAGCTTTTGCCCGACTTTTGTCATTCCGTGTGGCGTTTGATCCCGAAACAGTGGTAGACGGCAACCTTGGAAACGGATCGTCTTGTTCAGGTTCGTGGCGAAAGTCGGGAAAGATGTCGGACGTAACAAAGACCCAAAAGCCATCGCAAGCTGAGATTTGGCGCGCGGCGCGACTGTCGGTTGCGCCGATGATGGACTGGACCGATCGGCATTGCCGTTACCTGCATCGGATGCTCAGTTCTCAGACCTTGTTGTACACAGAGATGGTCACCGCCCCCGCGTTGGTGCGTGGTGGGGCGTTGCATTTACTGGACTACAACCCACAAGAGCATCCCGTTGCGCTGCAACTCGGTGGGTCTGACCCTCAGGAACTGGCACAGGCCGCACGTTTGGGCGCTGAGGCCGGGTATGATGAAATCAACCTGAATTGCGGCTGCCCCTCGGATCGGGTGCAGTCCGGCACGTTCGGTGCCGTGCTGATGAAAGATCCGGCTCGAGTTGCGGAATGCGTGGCCGCGATGCAAGAAGCGGTTGATGTCGAAGTCACTGTCAAGTGTCGGATCGGGGTCGATGAACAAAACCCGGAAGAGGTCCTGCCCGAATTTCTGACCGCCATCCGTGATGCAGGGTGCAAACGCGTGACGATCCACGCGCGAAAGGCGTGGTTGCAGGGGCTTAGCCCTAAGGAAAACAGGGATATTCCACCGCTGGACTATGATCTCGTCCACCGAATGAAGGCGGATTTCAACGCGCTTCACATCTCGATCAACGGTGGGATTGCCACGCTGGAGAAAGCGCAGGCCCATCTGGATGCTGGGCTGGATGGGGTCATGATCGGACGGGCGGCGTATCACCAGCCTACCGAGATTCTGGCCGGGGCAGATCATCTAATCTTTGGGTCGGGCCAAGTGGCTGATCCGGTTGATGTCGTTCAAAAAATGGTGCCCTATGTTGAACGGCACCTTGCCGAAGGTGGCCGTTTGCACCAAATCACGCGTCATATGCTGGGCCTGTTCGCCGGGCGTCCCGGCGCACGGGCTTGGCGGCGAACTTTGTCCGAAGGCGCGGTGCATGAGGGGGCTGGGTCCGAGGTTATGTTGCAGGCGCTCGAGCGCGTTGCGCCTTTGGCCGAGGTGGTGGTGAACTAGGATACGGCGATTAGGCCGGTATGGGGGAAGAATGCCCGAGACGATGTTGCTGGCCCAGATGTTGGGCCTTTTGCTTGTGATCGGGGCGCTGGCCGGTGTGCTGGCCGGATTGCTTGGCGTGGGGGGCGGCATCGTTCTGGTTCCGGCCTTTTTCTATGCTTTTCAAACGCTCGGGTATGGTGGGCCGCAGTTGATGCAATTGTGTCTGGCGACCTCGTTGGCGACGATCATCGTGACCTCGATCCGCTCGGTTCTGGCACATAACAAGAAAGGTGCCGTGGACTGGGATATCCTGCGCGGCTGGGGGCCGGGGATCGCCGTGGGTGCCGTTATTGGCGTGATGGTGGCGTCCGCGCTGCGGACCGAAGCGCTTCAGGCTTTGTTCGGTGTTCTTGGGATGGTCATTGGCGCCTATCTGGGGCTGGGTAAGTCTGAGTGGCGTTTGGGCGATGCCATGCCCAAAGGTGTCCGCCGGGCCGTTCTGTCGCCCAGCGTTGGGTTTCTGTCTGTATTGATGGGGATCGGTGGGGGCAGTTTTGGCGTTCCGCTGATGAGCCTGTTCAACACGCCCATTCACCGCGCCGTGGCAACCGCAGCCGGGTTTGGTGTGATCATCGCGGTTCCGTCTGTTCTTGGGTTTCTGTTTCTTGAAATCGCGCCCGAGCATCGGCCCCCGTTGACGATCGGTGCGGTCAATCTTGTGGCCTTTGCGATTGTAGTCGCTATGACGATGATCACGGCTCCTTGGGGGGTGAAACTGGCGCACGCGATGGACCCGAAACCTCTGAAACGAGTATTCGCTGTGTTCCTGACGCTTGTCGCCCTGAATATGCTGCGCAAAGCACTGGGGCTGTGAGTGATTTTTGGCAATCGGGTTGGGTGAAATTCCCCTTTGATCCAGCCCTTGCGGATTGGGCGACGCATGCCCTTCTCGCTGCGCGCGCTGCGATTTCGGACCCCGCCCATGCCAAGTGGCTGGATTGCGAAGGCACGTGGTTCATCGGTGTGGATGCGCTGGAAAATGACGAACAGGGCAGGGTCGGTCAGTCCGGGGATCTGTCCGGGACTGCCATGGATTTCACCCGTGAACATTACGGCGACTTGCCACTGCACAAGGGACAGGTTTCGGTCATTTATCCCGGCTACCCGCGCCCACGGCGCGGTGAAAGCGACGCGGCTGGTCGGTACAGGTTGAATCGCGATGCCGCCCATGTGGATGGGTTGCGTCCAACGGGCCCCGATCGTCGGCGGCGTGTGGATGAGCCACATGCCTGGATTCTTGGCATTCCCCTGACCGAGGTCAGTGATAACGCGTCGCCCATGGTTCTGTGGGAAGGCAGCCATAGAATTCTGGGGCCCGCGTTCGCCAAGGCGTTGCAAGACACGCCAAAAGAAACAATGCACGAAGTCGATATCACTGACATCTATCAGGCCGCCCGCCGCGAGGTGTTCGAGATGTGCCCCCGTATCGAACTGCCTGCCAAGCCGGGCGAGGCTTATCTGCTGCACCGTCACTGTCTGCACGGCGTGGCGCCATGGCCTGACAGTGCTTCGGCAGGCCCGGATGGACGGATGATCGCCTATTTTCGCCCCGAATTCACCGATGGTGTAGCCGCTTGGATAGAATCCCCGTAACCTCCGGCCATTGTTCAGGTTAGGAGGTTTTTCGATGATGACGATCCATACGAATTCAGATGGTGCCTTGATCGAAGTTGAATTGTCGGGCGAAGTCACCAGCAGCGATTACAATGACACGCTTATTCCAGCTATCGAAGCAGCCTTGGCCGAGCATGACACGGTTCGTCTGATGGCCGTGGTTCAGCCGGAATTCAAGGGATACGACATCGGAGCCGCCTGGTCGGACACCAAGCTGGGACTAAGCCATTGGCGCGGGTTTGACCGTATTGCGGTAGTGGCCGATCAGGGTTGGGTGCAGACGAGCGTTCGGTTTGCTGCCCCGATCATGCCGTGCCCGATGCAGGTGTTCGAGCTTTCCGAGATCGAATCTGCCAGACGTTGGATGCGCGAGTCGCTCGGCTCGATCCACGTGACCGATTTGGGCGGTCCCTGCGTGCAGATCAGTCTGTTGGGCAAGCTGGATCCAGAGGAATATCAGAAGGCCGAGGCGAACCTGGACGGTTTGCTCAGCGCCAAAGACGGTTTCCGTTTGCTGATCGACCTGCGGGAATTTGACGGGTGGCAGGGATTAACCGCGTTAGCGGCACATTTCCGTCTTGCGCGCGGGCACGTTGGTATGCTCGACCGGGCCGCTATTGTTGGCGACAAAGCCTGGCAGCATCTGGCGCAAAGAGTCGCCAGTCATATTCTGGGGGCAAGGACGCAGTTTTTCCCGTCGGAAGAGTATCAAAACGCCAAATCCTGGCTGTCGGCTGGGTAACGGGGCAACCAGTTCAAACCGCGATGCCTTTTGACGTTCAATAAGACGTATTGTGTCCTTATTTTTGTTGATTGATGAGTCAGCAACGGCCTATGTTGCTGGTGTTTTGCCGTGATACCACTGCGGGAAAACACCAAAGCTGAAGAGCGCTGCCGCGGGTTGCCACACACTCGACACACGTCGCTGGACTTTACCCCCTCGAAGTTCAGACCGACCCGCGGCAGCGCAGGCTCAGCCAGACCAAGCGGGCAGTTTCAGGATTTGTTTAATCGGGCCGAGCGACCGCCGCGGCGTTTGGCAAGTTGAGGCTTGCGGGAGGGCAGGGCCTCCATGATCTCGGCGCGTTCCGAGCTGTCCATTTTGGACCAGCGCGAGATTTCGTCGATGGTGCGGTAGCATCCGGTACAGATACGCTCGGTCGGGTGCACGACGCAGATCTGGATACAAGGGCTTTCGACCTCATTCCTTTTCCAAACCATGTTCGTCATTGGCGTATTCCGATCCTAAAGAAAGCGCAGCCTGTCCAGCGCTCCTTGCAAGATATAACCAGCAGCGACGTGATCAATAACCTGTCCGCGACGTTTTCGTGTCGTATCCGCCTCTAACAGTGCTTTTTCTGCCGCAACTGTGCTGAGGCGTTCGTCCCAGAACCCGATGGGAATATCCGTCAAACGCGCCATGTTTCGCGCAAATGCACGTGTAGATTGGCAACGCGGACCTTCCGAACCGTCCATGTTCTTGGGCAGCCCCAACAAAAGTCCACCAATTTCGCGGTCTGCGATGAGTTCCAGAAGCCGGGCTGAATCCAGCGTGAATTTCTTGCGGCGCACGGTTTCCAGTGGGCTGGCAACACCGCGCATTCGGTCGGACACCGCAACCCCGATGGTCTTTTCCCCCAGATCAAGCCCCATCAGGGCGGTCATGGGGGGCAGCGATGCAGCAAAGTCTTCGAAAGCGTCGTGGATCATTGCAAAATTCCGGCTCGTTGAGCAGCAGCAGAAAGAGTTTGCAGCGCGCCTTCGTTACCTGCGAAAACGGACAGAGACTCTTCATAGATGGCTACCGCGCGGCCCCGATCTCCGACTACGCCGAGGGCATTGATCAATCGCGCCCATTCTTCGGGCGCGCCGCCCTCGGTTGCCAGTCGATCCGACAATTGGTTGATCATCCCGCGGATCATCTCCTGACGTTCTTCGGCGGACAGTTCTGCCGCGGCGTCGATGTCATCCTGACTGGGGCCTGAAGGCGTTGAAGCAGAAGGGATGTCCGGAGGATTGAAGACACCTGCCCGAAACGCGAGATCATCCAGTTGAGCGCGAATGGCGTCGGCCCAAGGTGCCCCTGCTGGGGAATCCCGCAGGGTGTCCACCCATATGCGGTAAGCGATATCTGGACGCCCTAGCTGTGCCATCATTTGCCCCAAGTAATACTGCGCCGGGCCGTGCCGGGGATCGCGGGACAGGGCTTGTCTCAGCGCCTCTTCCGCCTCGGGCGAGACATATCCATTTGCGGCCAGAATCATCATTTCGGCCAAGTGTGAATAGGCGTCTGCCGACGCTGTCGAACCAGACAGCTCAATGACGCGCTCCTGCGCCTTGTAGGCCGCAGAAAAGTTTCCTGCATTCGACTCGTGCTGCGCCAAAAGAACATGACCCTGCAGGTCATCGGGCCGTTCCGCCACGGTGTCGCGCAATTGTTGCAACAAGGTGGCATAGCTTTCGTCCAACTGTGGCCGGGGTGCAGATGGCAAATCCGCTTCGAACTCAGATTGGCTGGGACGTTCTGCGCGCAAAACCTCGGCTCTTTCTATGCGTTGCGCCAAGGGCTGGTCTGGCAGTCCGGCGGCCCCTGTCTGTCGATACATCCACGCGCCGCCGCCAACCAGCACGGCTGCCACCACGACAATCGCAACACACGTGGCCCAGCGGGGTGCGCCGCTTTGCGTCGTTTGTTTCTGCATCTGTGCGTCGGCTGCCAAAATGCGTCGCGAAATTTCCGTGCGGACGCGTTCCGCGTCGGCCTGAGCGATCACTCCTCTGGCCAGATCGCGATCAACGCTGGCAAGCTGTTCGCGATAAACGCGCAGGTCGTATGCCGCGGCAGGCTCGCGCGTTTTCTGTCCACGCAGCATCGAGTAGCCAAGAAACAACGTGATCAGCAAAGCTGTCAGAATTATAAGGGCCCAGAAGGTCATTGTATCTCCAAGATGGCTGCTCTGACTTAGACCTCTGCACCGCCAGAAAAAAGGGACAAATGGCCGCGAACCGACTTCATGTCGCAATAATTGGGGCTATGTCGCAATAGTGCGATATTACGGCGTTGCGTGGCAGGGGACTATTGTAGTTACACGGCATATCTTTGGCCAATCACCGAACCGGATGGATTCGCTTATGAAACACTATTCAGCCTTTGCTGTGGCGCGCGAAGCGTTGCGCTATCACACCGGATGGGAACGCGCGTGGCGTTCGCCCGAGCCCAAAAAGAAATATGACGTCATCATCGTTGGCGCTGGTGGTCATGGTCTGGCTACCGCGTATTACCTGGGCAAGAACTACGGCATCCAGAATGTAGCCGTGATCGAAAAGGGCTGGCTGGGCGGTGGCAATACCGGCCGGAACACAACCATTATCCGGTCGAACTATCTGCAAGATCCTTCGGCGGCGCTGTATGAAAAGGCGCGCGGCTTGTATGAGGACCTGAGTCAGGACCTGAACTACAACGTTATGTTCAGCCCGCGCGGCGTGATCATGCTGGCGCAGACTCAGCACGAAATTCGCGGTTATCAACGCACGGCGCACGCAAATGCTCTGCAAGGCGTAAAAACTGAGTGGATTGGGCCTGAGCGCGTCAAACAGTTGGTCCCGATCATCAATCTGGACGGCCCGCGTTATCCGGTTCTGGGCGGTCTGTGGCAGGAACGCGGTGGCACCGCGCGTCACGATGCGGTGGCCTGGGGCTATGCCCGCGCGTGTTCGGCCATGGGCATGGACATCATCCAGCAATGCGAAGTCACTGGCGTACGTCAGGACAACGGTCGCGTTATCGGCGTCGACACCACCAAGGGTGCGATCGACTGTGAAAAACTGGGCATCGTGGTCGCGGGACATTCCGGTCAACTGGCTGAGATGGCCGGTTTCCGTCTGCCGCTTGAGGCCGTGGCGCTGCAAGCGCTGGTGTCCGAGCCGATCAAACCCTGCATGGATGTGGTCGTGATGGCCAACACCGTTCACGGCTATATGTCGCAATCCGACAAGGGTGAGATGGTGATCGGTGGCGGCACCGACGCCTATAATAACTTCACTCAGCGCGGTTCGTTCCACCATATCGAGGAAACCGTGCGGGCGTTGGTCGAAACTTTCCCGATGATCTCGCGCCTTAAGATGCTGCGACAGTGGGGCGGGATCGTGGACATGACCGGCGACCGCTCGCCAATCCTGTCCAAGACGCCTCTGCAAGGCTGCTTCATCAACGCGGGCTGGGGCACCGGCGGCTTCAAGGCCATTCCGGGCTCGGGCTGGGGTATGGCTCAGCTGATGGCCACGGGCCATTCGCCGCTGACCGAAGCCTTCACGCTGGATCGTTTCAAAGAGGGCCGCTTTATCGACGAAAGCGTTGCCGCCGGGGTGGCGCACTAAGGGCATTGTCCGAGGTGACCACAACACAGAATACAGGTCGGCCCATGTGCCGACCGACCGACAAAAGGATGAACACATGCTGATCCTGAATTGCCCCTATTGCGGCGTCGATGCCGAAGAAACCGAACTGACGGCTGGTGGCGAAGCGCACCTAAAGCGCTTTGGCCCCGGCTCGTCGGATGATGATTTCCACGACTACCTGTTCATGCGTGAAAACCCCAAGGGCGTTCATTTGGAACGCTGGCGCCATGCAAATGGCTGCGGCAAATGGTTCCACGCGGCGCGCTGCACAAACACGCTTGAGGTGTTCGGCACATATTCGGCGCAGGTGTCTGAACCGCCGCAAGAGATCAAGGATGCCATCACCGCCAAGCGTCCCGGCTGGACCTGGAGAGAGTTCGAATGATCCGCCCAGCCAACAATAACTCCGCCTGCGAAAGGTCCGCAACATGAGCACCCGTCTCGCAAATCAAGGCCGGCTGATCGACCGGTCGAAACAGGTTACATTCACCTTCAACGGCACCTCGATGCAGGGCTATGAAGGCGATACGCTTGCCTCGGCCCTGCTGGCAAATGATCAGATGATGATGGGCCGGTCGTTCAAATATCACCGTCCGCGCGGCGTTGTTGCCAGCGGTGCCGAGGAACCGAACGCTCTGGTCGGTTTGGGGCAGGGTAATCGGTTCGAGCCGAACCAGCGCGCCACCACGACCGAGCTGTTCAACGGTCTGACATCCGTGTCGCAGAACCACTGGCCGAACCTCGAGTTCGACATCGGGTCGATCAACACTCACCTGTCGCGCTTCCTGCCGGCGGGTTTCTACTACAAGATGTTCATCCATCCGAAGCCGTTCTGGAAACACGTCTACGAGCCGTTCATCCGTCAGTCTGCCGGATTGGGCAAAGCGCCCGAAAAGGACAGCCGCGATGCGGACACCTATGAGCATTTCTATCACTTCACCGATGTTCTGGTGATCGGCGGTGGTGTGGCCGGTCTGCAGGCGGCCAAAGCCGCGGCTCAATCCGGAGCCAAGGTCTTGCTGATTGAACAGACCGCCCATTGGGGTGGCCGCGCTCCGGTTGATGGCGGCACCATTGATGGCGCGCCTGTGGATAAGTTCGTGGAACAATTGGTTTCTGAACTGGAAACAATGGATAACGTCATCCTACGCAACCGCTGCATGGGTGCGGGTGTCTACGACCATGGGTATGTGTTGGGCTATGAGCGTCTGACGGACCACAAGCCGGGCACCCAAGGTCCGCGCCACCGCCTGTGGCGCGTCCGCGCGAAACAGATCGTGACAGCCACCGGCGCGATCGAGCGTCCGCTGTCCTTCGCGGGCAACGACGTGCCGGGTGTCATGTTGGCCTCGGCCATGCGCGACTATGTTGTGAACTGGGGCGTGACCCCGGGTGAACGTGTGATTGTCGCCACCAATAATGATGACGCTTATCGCACAGCCATCGCCTTGAAGAAGGCTGGTGTAGACGTGCTGCGCGTGGTCGATGCGCGCGACACGGCTGGTCCGCTGGCGGATGAGGCGCGCGAACTGGGTATCCGTGTCGACCCCGGCAAGGCGATTGCCAAGGTCACGGGCGGCAAGCGTGTCAAGAAAGTTGCCACTTGTAACCAGGAAGGCATCGGCGGCGCGCGCGAAGAGGTTGAATGCGACGCGATCGCCATGTCGGGCGGCTGGTCTCCGGTCGTGCATATGTGGTCGCATTGCGGCGGCAAGCTGATCTGGGATGATGCTAACGCGCATTTCCGCCCCGATCCGTCGCGCCCCCCGCTAGGGGCCGATGGGGAAGGGTTCGTGCTGGCGGCGGGGTCGTCCAACGGCCCGCTGGCGCTGGGCGACGTTCTGACCGACGCAGATGCGGCGGGCAAGGCAGCAGCCAAGGCGGCTGGCTTCACAGCGAAACGCACCAAGGCACCGGTGGGTGAGACTACGGCCGAAGCTCCGATGGCCGCCGTCTGGCTGATGCCTGCCAACGCCGAGATCGGGCTGCGGATGAAGTCGTGGCTGGATTTCCAGAACGACGTCAAAGTAACTGACGTTCAACTGGCGGCGCGCGAAGGTTACGAAAGCGTTGAACACACCAAGCGTTATACCACACTGGGCATGGCGACCGACCAAGGTAAGTTGAGCAACATCAACGGCTTGGCGATCCTTGCTGATGCGCTGGATTCGGAAATTCCGAAGGTCGGCACCACCACGTTCCGCCCGCCCTATACGCCTATCTCTCTGGCGTCGATCGGTGGCGAGGCACGCGGTGAGGTATTCCAGCCGATCCGCCAAACCCCGATGCACAACTGGCACGACAAAAACGGTGCCGATTGGGAGCCGGTCGGCCATTGGCGCCGGACCTATGCCTATGTCCGTCCCGGTGAATCTGTGCATGACGCCGTGAACCGCGAGGTGAAGAACACCCGTGAAAACCTCGGCCTGCTGGATGCTTCGACTCTGGGCAAGCTGATCGTCAAAGGTCCTGACGCGGGCAAGTTCCTGGACATGATGTACACCAACATGATGTCTACGCTGAAGGTCGGCAAATGCCGCTATGGCCTGATGTGTTCCGAGAACGGCTTCTTGATCGACGACGGTGTTGTCGCGCGTATCGACGAGGACACGTGGCTGTGCCACACCACCACCGGCGGGGCCGAGCGTATCCATGGCCACATGGAAGAATGGCTGCAGACCGAATGGTGGGACTGGAAAGTCTATGTCGCCAACGTGACCGAGCAATACGCTCAGGTCGCCGTGGTTGGCCCCAATGCCCGCAAGGTGTTGGAAAAGCTGGGCGGCATGGACCTCAGCAAAGAGGCGCTGCCGTTCATGGAGTGGCGTGACGGGAAGATCGGCGAATTCGATTGCCGTGCCTATCGCATCTCGTTCTCGGGCGAGCTGTCCTATGAGATCGCAGTTCCTGCGAGCCAAGGGCAGGCGTTCTGGGATGCTTTGATGCAAGCAGGCAAAGAGTTCGGTGTGATGCCCTATGGCACCGAATGTCTGCACATCCTTCGCGCCGAGAAGGGCTTTATCATGATCGGGGACGAAACTGACGGCACCGTTATTCCACAAGACTTGGGGCTGCACTGGGCGCTGTCTAAAAAGAAAGAGGACTATCTGGGAAAACGTGCCCATTCGCGGACCCATATGGCCGATCCCGAGCGTTGGAAACTGGTGGGGCTTGAGACTGTGGATGGTTCTGTCATTCCCGACGGTGCTTACGCAGTGGGCGAAGGCGTCAATGCCAACGGTCAACGCAACATGATCGGACGTGTGACCTCGACCTATTACTCGGCCAATCTGGATCGAGGAATTGCGATGGGGCTGATCAAGTTCGGCCCGGACCGGATGGGCGAGATTGTCGAGTTTCCGGGAACCGACGGCAAAACCTTTAAAGCCAAGATCGTCGATCCGATCTTCTTCGACAAGGACGGGGAGAAGCAGAATGTCTGAACCCATCAGCGCATTGAACCACGCCAGCTATGACGGCATCGCCAAGGTCGCGGAATGCGGCCTCCAGGGGATGATAACGCTGCGCGGCGATCTGTCCGATAAGGTGCTTGTCAAGGCCGTCAAGGACGCCACTGGACAGAAAGTACCCGGCCAGCGCGAGGCGTTCGTCGACGGGGACACTGGCGTTTGCTGGATGTCGCCGGATGAGTTGCTGGTGCTGGTGCCTTATGCCGAGGTGAACACAAAACTGGCTGCGATGACCAAAGCACTGGGCAGCACGCATTCGCTGGCGGTGAATGTCTCGGATGCGCGGGCGGTGTTCAGCATTTCAGGCGCAAATGCGCGCGAAGTGTTGGGTAAACTGGCCCCGGTTGAGTTGTCAGCCGAGGCCTTCCAACCCGGTCAGATCCGCCGTTCACGTCTTGCGCAGGTGGCAGGGGCGTTCTGGATGGACGACGCGGAAACCTTCCGCGTGGTCTGTTTCCGCTCGGCTGCGGATTACGTTTTCAAGCTGCTGAAAGTTGCCGCCCAACCGGGCAGTGAGGTAGGCGTTTACTGAACCTGGTTTCGGTCTTGAGAGCTGGGTGAGGGGGCTTTGCCCCCTCGGCCTTGCGGCCTCACCCCCAGGATATTTTTAGCCAGATGAAGAGCGGATCTCTGGTCAGGGTTTTGTGCTGAACAGGAAAGTGGGGAACTGGGTCAGGGCGCGGTTTCCGGTGAGGATCGACGCCCCGGCTTCGCCGGTGAACGGATCCTGACACTGGTCATAGAAGGCCAGTGTGTCGGCCAGTTGTTTCATCGCGGGTGCGCGGTTTTCCGCGTCGAGATAGGGCGCGTGGGTCGACAGCAGCAGGGCGGGGTTCGTGGCCTGTAACCACGGGGTTAAAGACGGCAGGACCGGGTATTCGGCACCTTCGATATCCATTTTTACCAAAGCAACGTCCGACAGATCGACCGCGGTTGCGAATTGATCCCAGCCGATCGTCATTGCATCCGTTCCGTGGCTGCCGTCATGCAGCAGGGACGATGTTGAATCGCCAGCCTCGCCATGGGCGGACGCCATGCGCGTCACGCCGAACCCATCCGACAGGGCGATGCTGAAGGCCGAGACGTTTCGGATGTCGTTCAGATGCAGGTTCCAGACCAGATGGCGGTAGGCGACGGGGTCGGGTTCAAAACACCAGACATGCCGGGCGCGGCGTGCGGCATAGAGGACAGTGGGACCAATCCATGCGCCGATATCCAGATAGTCGCGGTTGGGCGACAGGTATTTGTCCAGTACCGCAAAGGTCTCAGGCTCCCAATTGCCTTGGGACGCCTTGCGCCAGAATTTCGAATGGTAGGGGTCCAGACGGAACCGCTCGCCGTTCAGATTGCCCGCATAGTACCCGCGGGCGCGGTAAAACATCTTGCGCGCCTGCGTCAGCATCGCGGACCTCCGGGTTTTCTTGTCTCTGCCCTTGACCTATCGGCGTAGCCAAAGCATTTAACCTTGGGAACCGCAACTTACATTTAACAGGGGGCCGACATGGCTTTTGAACTTCCTGATCTTCCTTATGCACATGACGCGCTGGCAGCCAAGGGTATGTCCGCGGAAACATTGGAATATCACCACGACCTGCACCACAAGGCCTATGTCGACAATGGCAACAAGCTGATCGCCGGGACCGAGTGGGACGGCAAGACGCTGGAAGAGATCATCGTTGGCACCTATGACGCGAACGCTGTCGCCCAGAACGGCATCTTCAACAACATCAGCCAATTGTGGAACCACAACCAGTTCTGGGAGATGATTGGCCCCGGCAGCAACGCAATGCCCGGCGAGCTGGAGAAGGCTCTGACCGAAAGCTTCGGCTCGGTTGACGAATTCAAGTCGCAATTCAGCGCCGCTGGTGCCGGTCAGTTCGGCTCGGGCTGGGCATGGCTGGTCAAGAACACAGATGGCTCGCTGGCCGTGACCAAGACCGAGAACGGTGTGAACCCGCTGTGCTTTGGTCAGACCGCGCTGCTGGGTTGCGACGTGTGGGAGCATTCCTACTACATCGACTTCCGCAACAAGCGTCCGGCTTACCTGTCGAACTTCCTCGACAATCTGGTGAATTGGGAAAACGTCGCTTCGCGGATGTGATCCTTGACCCGTCGAGGGTTTATCAAGGGCCTGCTGGCGGTGACGCTGGCAGGTCTTTTTGTTGCGGCCTATGGGTTTTTCATCGAACCCGCGCTTCGGTTGCGTGTAAGGCGCTGGCGGGTTCGGCGTGATGACTGGGCTGCGCCTCCGCTTCGGATTGCGGTTTTGGCGGATTTACACGTCGGGGAACCCCATGTCGGGCTGAAACGCATCGAACAGGTTGTTAAGCGCACGAATGCGCTGGCACCGGATCTGATTCTGCTGTTGGGCGATTATACGGCCGGGCACAGGATGGTTTCCCAACCGGTTCCGATTGCCGATCTGGCACCTGTGCTGGCCGGGCTTGAGGCAAAACACGGCGTCTTTGCCGTTTTGGGCAACCACGATTGGTGGGATGATCTGGCTGCGCAACGGCGTGGGGGTGGGCCGAATATCTATGCTGAGGCCTTGCGCGAGAATGGCATCCGGGTTCTGTCGAATGACGCGGTGAAACTGGACGGCGCAGGGTGCTGGCTAGCCGGGGTTGAGGATCAACTCGCCATTGTTACAGGGCGGGGGCGATATCGGGGGTTGGATGATCTACCCGCGACATTGACCCAAGTCACCGATGAAGCTCCGGTCGTATTGATGGCCCATGAGCCTGACATTTTTCCGAATGTGCCAGACAGGGTCGCGCTGACACTGTCGGGCCACACACATGGAGGGCAAGTGCGCCTGTTCGGGTGGTCACCCATGGTACCGTCGCGGTTTGGCAACCGTTTTGCCTATGGTCATGTTCGCGAAGGTCAGCGCGATTTGGTTGTGTCCGGAGGCATTGGATGTTCGATCCTGCCAGTCCGATTTGGCGTGACCCCTGAAATCACGGTCATAGACCTGTCCGCCTGACCGATGGGTGGAAACCCGCCGTTTGGTTCGCTTTTGACTGTGAACGGGATTGTATGGACGGCAACAGTGCTTACGTAAGGTGAGCGGAGGGAGAGAGCCGCCAATCAAATGGATAACAGACTGGAAACGCGCAAAAAACCTTGGGCGCGTCACTGTATAACTGTGTCTGACGGATGAGGGATGGTCACATAAAACCATAGCAGGAGATCACAATGGTCGCACTTTCACAGGGAACTTGGGTTGTCATTGCCGACGGGGAAAAGGCGCTGTTCATGGAGAATATCACCGACGCCGACGACCCCAATCTGGTCGTTGTTTCGGTTGAGGAAAACGATGCGCCTGTGGCCCGTCCCACTGATCGGGCAGGGCGCCGCCCTGACACCGGACCGAACCAAAAATCGGCAGTCGAGGAGGCCAAGTGGAAAACCCATGCAAAATCCCTGTTTGTGCAGGATGTGGCCAACCTGCTGAACCGCAAGGGGCTGAAGGGCGCGTATAAGCGTTTGGTTCTGGTTGCGAGCCCGCACGTGCTGGGCTTGCTGCGTCGACGTCTTCACAGCGAAGTTCTGAGCAAGGTCGTCGCCGAAGTCGACAAGACCCTTACCAATCACCCGCTTCACAAAGTCGAACAGGTCTTGACCAACCGTCTGAAACCGGCGGTTTAAGACCCAATCCCATAGCGGGCGGTGACGCCGCCCGTTTACGCACCGGGTTCGGACAGGGGTGGCCGCAAGGCAGACATCGCCGCGTGTGGGCTATCGACCCATGTGATGAAATCGGCCAGAGAGCTGTCTGCGAAACCCTGATCGATGACCTGCTGTACCAGGTCGTGCAAGGCGTTCCAGTATCCATCCACGTTCATGACCAGAATGGGCTTGTCATGCAGGCCCAGTTGACGCCATGTCAGCGCCTCGAACAGTTCGTCCAGCGAGCCCGGACCACCGGGTAGAACCACGACGGCGTCCGCGTTCATGATCATGACTTTCTTGCGTTCGTGCATCGTTTCGGTGACCACGAAACGCGTCAGGTCGGTTTTGCCAACTTCGCGCTGTAGCAGGTGAACGGGGATGACGCCGAACGTATCCCCTCCGGCGGCTTGTGCGGCACGCGCGACCTCGCCCATCAACCCTACATCCCCGGCACCGTACACCAGCCTCCAGCCTTCAGTTGCAAGAAGCTGGCCGAATGTGCGGGCGGCTTCGGAATAGGCTGAGTTCACACCATTGCGTGACCCGCAATACACACAGACGGATTTCTGGGACATAAGAGGGCTTCTCCGGGGTTGTATCTGGGGTTTTGACCCCTGATAGCGAGATTGATAGATTGGCTCAACCGTCTGGCAGAATGCGTTGCTCTGAAACCATTTGCGCGGCGGACTGAAAGGAAAATGATGGACGCGAAGTCGGAAAACGAAAGCCCGGGCCCGAACACCTGGGTTGTGATTGTCGGTATTCTGGTTCTTGTCGGCGCAGGTGGTGCGTATTGGTCGGGTGTCTTTGACGCTGCCCCAGAGGAAGTTACGACAGAAACTGAAGTGGCGGCACAAGCACCGGACGAAGCTGCCGAAGAGGAAACCCCGACAGAAACCGAGGTAACGTCGACCGAGCCGCAGCAGACAGAACCGTCCGTCGATCAGACACAAACGACTGAAGAGACCGCGAACCAAGCCCAGCCCGAAGCAACGGATGGCGAAGCGCAGCCGCAGGTCGCGGCGGAAGCTACGCCACCAACCCTGGACCAGATTTTTGTTGAGCCGGACGGCAATGCAGTCTTGTCCGGAAATGCCGAGCCGGGTGCCGTAATTCGCGTTCTGCTGGACGGTGAGGCTGTCCACAGTTTCACGGTGGACGGCAGCGGACAGTTCGCAGAGTTCGTCAGTATCCCGTTTTCCAACACCGCGCGTGGCCTGACGTTGGAAACAGATGCGGGCGAAGAACAACTGCGCTCCGATGACTACCTCATCGCGGCATTGCCGGAACCACAAGTCGAATCACCGGCGCTGGAAAACTCTGAGAGTGGGGAGGCACAGACCGACGTTGCGCAAGAGTCGAACACAGAAATCGACGAAGCCGCGCCGACCGACACAGCCGAAGCCTCCATCGAACCGCAGACAGAGCAGACCGCGCAAACCGCTGAGCCACAGACTGAACAAACCGCTGAGCCACAGACTGAACAAACCGCTGGGCCGCAGGCGGAGCAGACCGCGCAAACCGCTGAAGCTGCGCCTGAAGCTGTTCAGAACCAGCAGGTTACGGTTTTACGTTCAGGTGAAGATGGTGTGGAGCTGGTGCAGCCTCCGGCGTCTCAGGCAGGAGAGGCCGCACAGGTCGCGCTGGATACGATCGGGTATTCAGACGAAGGCGAGGTTGAACTGACAGGCCGCGTACCGGACGGGTCTGTTGTGCGACTGTATTTGAACAACCGCCTTGTCGCGGATTTGCCGCCTGCGGATGACGGAAAGTGGCGCAGCGAGCTTGAGGGGGTTGATCCCGGTGTCTACACCCTGCGGGTGGATGAAGTCGGCTCGGACGGGACCGTCGTCAGCCGCCTAGAGACTCCGTTCAAACGCGAACCGCTAGAAGTTTTGCGCGCAAGTGATGCGCCAGACAGTTCCGCAGAGCAATCGACACAGGCCACTATCCGGTCGGTGACCGTTCAAGAAGGCGACACCCTTTGGGCCATTTCACGCGAGCGGTACGGTGACGGCATACTGTTTGTGCGCCTGTTCGACGCTAACCGGGACTCGATCCGCGATCCGGATCTGATCTATCCTGGGCAAGTCTTCACCATTCCGGAATAAACCTGTACCTCTGGCCCTCTTGGGTCGGGGGTCTATCTCTGACCGCAGTATTGGTACGTGATGAGACGAGCAGCCCCTATGCATTCTGATGATATGTCCGAGATCGACGAGCAACGATCCGGTTTGCGCACGATCCGCAAAGTCGCGCCCTATCTTTGGCCCGAGGATGAACCCTGGGTAAAGCGGCGTGTTGTACTGGCAATGGGAATGCTGGTGCTGGCAAAGCTCATCGCGGTCTATACGCCGATTCTCTATAAAGGCGCGGTCGATGGTCTGGCGGGTGAGGGGGTGCCACCGCTGGCGTTGGGGGCCGTTGGTCTGACCGTTGCCTATGGCGTGGCCCGGATGATGACTGTGGGCTTTCAACAGCTTCGCGACGCGGCCTTTGCACCTGTTGGTCAGCGCGCGCTGCGCGCCTTGGCCCTTGAGACGTTCAGGCATATTCACCAGCTTTCTATGCGATATCACGTCACGCGCCGGACCGGGGGCCTTAGCCGTATTATCGAACGGGGTGTAAAGGGCGTTGAGTTCCTGCTCCGGTTTCTGCTGTTTTCGATTGGTCCTCTGATTCTTGAGCTGTTGCTGGTGGCTATCATCCTGATGTGGCTGTTCGATGTCTGGTATCTTGTGGTCGTGGCCGTCACGATCGCCCTGTATATCTGGTTTACCTTTGCGGTCACCGAATGGCGCGTGAAGCTGCGCCGCGAGATGAACGATCAGGATACCGAGGCCAATCAACGCGCCATCGACAGCCTTCTGAACTTTGAAACGGTCAAGTATTTCAATGCGGAAACGCGCGAAGCGGAGCGCTATGATGTGTCGATGAAGGCGTATGCGGGCGCTGCGCTAAAGACGGCTTATTCGCTGGCGTTCCTGAATTTCGGTCAGTCTTTCCTGATCACCTGTGGCCTGATCGGTGTTATGGTTCTGGCGGCCATCGGCGTGCAAAATGGCACCCTGACCGTTGGTGATTTCGTGATGGTGAACGCCTATATGATTCAGATTACCGTACCTTTGAACTTTCTGGGTACGGTCTACCGGGAAATCCGTCAGGCCCTTGTTGATATGGGCCAGATGTTTGACTTGCTGGAACAACCTGCCGAAGTCACGGACAAACCCGGCGCGCCGGATTTGGTGGTTTCAGGTGGAGAGGTGACGTTAGAGGATGTCCGCTTTGGCTACGACGCGGATCGGGAAATCCTGAAAGGCGTATCTCTGACCGTTCCGGCTGGTCAAACGGTTGCGATTGTCGGAGCGACGGGTTCTGGCAAGTCCACCATTGGCCGCTTGCTGTTCCGGTTCTACGACGTAACCGGCGGAACGCTCAGGATTGATGGGCAGGATGTGCGCGATGTGTCCCAAAACAGTTTGCACGCGGCCATAGGCGTCGTGCCGCAGGATACCGTGCTGTTTAATGACACCATCGGTTATAATATTGCTTATGGACGTGACAATGCCACGCAAGACGACGTGGAAGCGGCGGCCAAGGCGGCACAGATCCATGACTTCATCATTACTTTACCCGAAGGCTATGACACCAAGGTTGGTGAGCGTGGTTTGAAGCTGTCAGGCGGTGAAAAGCAACGCGTCGGGATCGCGCGGACGTTGCTCAAGAACCCGCCGATCCTCTTGCTGGATGAGGCGACATCGGCGCTGGACACAGACACTGAAATGGACATCAAGGACGCCTTGGCGCGCGCGGGTGAAGGGCGAACCGTCATTACGATTGCCCACCGGCTCAGCACTATTGCCGAGGCGGATCGTATCGTCGTTCTGGAACGTGGTGAGATCATCGAACAAGGCACACATGATGAGTTGCTAGATCAAAACGGGCGCTATGCCCAATTGTGGAACCGGCAGCAAAACGACTTGGAAGCCGCGTAGTATTCTTGTGCGAGGCGTAAAGAAAAGGGGGCCGGTTCTTGACCGGCCCCTTCTGATTCATTCGGCTGCTTTGAGAGGAGAGCCCGGCGGTGCATCCGGTGTGCGATCCGTTTCGAGCTCCGCCGTCCATGGTTCGTCGGTCCAAATTACCTCGGTGGCTTGCGCCTGACGCGCCGCTTTTCCTATGGCCATATCCTGCGCGACCTGACTGGATCGACCCGCCGTTGCGCGTGCCAGAAGTTTGCCCAACCAGATCGTATAGGTCGAAACCCACACACGCAGCGCCAGGAAAGAAGGCGTCACGATCAGGGTAAGAACGGTCGCAATGCCAAGCCCGAACACCACCGCCGTTGCAAGCTGTTTCCACCACAAGGCGGTGGGGCTGTTGATGGAATAGCCGCCGTTGATGAAATCGAGCGAAAGGCCGAACATCATCGGTGTCAGGCCTGCCATCGTGGTCAGGGTGGTTAGCAGAACCGGGCGAATGCGGGCTTCGGCGGTGCGCACAATGGCCTCAATCCGCGGCATATAGCGGCTGTATTCCTGATAGGTGTCAATCAGGACAATATTGTTGTTCACCACAATTCCCGCGAGGGCCACAATCCCCGTTCCGGTCATGATGATCGAAAACGGCTGTTGCATAACCAGCATCCCGATCAGGACCCCGGTGGTCGAAAGAACAACCGCCAACAGGACAAGAACGGAATTGTAGAACGAGTTGAACTGCGCCAACAGGATGACAAACATCAGACCCAAGGCACCGGCAAAAGCGTTCATGAGGAACGCACCGGATTCTTCCTGATCTTCCTGATCGCCGGTCCATTCCCAGCTTACTGGGCTGCTAAGCGGATCGGTCTCAAGCCATTCTGTCAGGACGGCGATCCGTTCATTGGGATTGATTGGCGCGATGCGCGCGTCGCCCGAGGTGATCTGCGACCGTATCTGTTCGGCATCCAAGGCACCAGTTGTCTTTACGACCTCGTATTCGGATCCGTTGGGTCCGGTGACAGTCGTGCCTTCGGGAATTGCGTCGTCGGTCAACTCTCTGACGACGGCCACACGCTCTTCCGATCCATCAGAGGCTTCTATGGTCACCTTGCTCAGGCCGGGTTCTACGTCGGCTTTGACATCGTAGTACCGCTGCTGATTCACGCGGTCGATCTGGGCCAGTTTCGCAACGGGCTTGCGGGTGACAAAGTTCGACAAGGGTACAAGGCCATCCGGCGTTCGAACCTTGAGGGTATCGAGGGTCGAAAGAACGCGATCTTCGTCGGGTAGGCGGACGCGGATTTCAATTTCTTCATCCACGTTTTCCGGACGCATTTCACCCAGCAAAAGCCCACGGGTCACCAACTGAACCATGGCACCGACCGTGGCGACATCGGCACCAAAACGACCTGCCTTGGCCACATCGACGTCTATTTGCCAATCAATGCCGGGCAGGGGCAGCGTGTCTTCAATCTTGATCAGGCCGGGTGTGTTATCAAACACGTCGCGCGCAGCCAGAGTTGCCGCGGTCAGCTCTTCCCAGCCATCGCCCTTGATGCGCAGATGCACCGGTTTGGCCGAGGCCGGACCTTGGGACAGCGGCAGAATCTCAACAATGATGCCCGGAATCTCGGCAAGTTCCGCGTTTAGCTGATCCAGCACGAAATCGCCGTCATAGTCTGGCGCAACAGTTTGCCGATCGACCAGCCCACCTAGGATGGGTTCGGACACGTTCGGCCGATCTTCCCATGGAATGATTTCAAACTGAACGCGACCAACCGTGTCAGCGGGCGCTTGTGCGCCGCCATTATTCTGGCTTAGGCCACCTTCGCCCGCGAAGGAAAAGACATTGATGACCGCAGGGTGCGCGCTGATGATTTCTTCGGCCGCCAGCACCATCTCGTCTTTTTCCGCCAGAGAGATGTTGCCACGCGCCCTGACATATGCCGTTGCTTGCTCAGGCTCATTCTCGACGAAAAACTCTACGCCGCGGTTGTTGCTGCCATAGATGGACATGACCGTGACAACGGCAAATCCGACGGCGACGATAGACACGATCGGCATGATCGGATTGCCAACGAGGAACTTGATGACGTGGCCAAAAGGTGTGTGTTCGCGGACCGTGTGCACATGTTGATCCGGGGTACGCTCGATCTTGGCCGCGCTCAGGGTCACGGACCCTGCAAACGCGCCAAGGATAAACAGAAGCGCACCAAAGAGCATTCCACCCGGCGCTCCCGCAGGCAGCAGATAGGCAGGGTTCAGAACCTGCATGGCCCCGAGGAAAATCATGTAAAGCGACGGGGGGACCATCACGACACGCAACCACCAAGGTGTACGCGCTTTCAGCCATTCGGAAGAATGGTCGAAGAAACGGCTCAGCCGCCCGGATACACCGCCCATTACGGGCAGATAAATCAAAGCTACGATCAACGAAGCAGACAGAACAAAGATCAGCGTGACAGGCAGCATTCCCATGAACTCACCCGGAACACCGGGCCAGAACAGCATAGGAAGAAAGGCGCAGAGCGTTGTCGCCGTGGATGACACGATAGGCCAGAACATCCGCTGCGCTGCCTCGACATAGGCGTGCATCGGGCCAACACCTTCCTTGATGCGCTTGTCGGCGTATTCCACAACAACGATCGCCCCGTCGACTAGCATACCCACCGCCAGGATCAGGCCGAACATCACGATGTTGGAAACACTGACGCCCATCACGGCGAGGAAGGCAAAGCACAGCAGGAACGATGTCGGAATGGCAAAGCCCACCAGCAGCGCCGCGCGCGTACCCAGCGACGCCAAAACCACGATCATCACCAGCGCAATGGCTGTCAGGACCGAACCCTCAAGCTGGCTGACCATCGAACCGACGATGCGGCTTTGGTCGTTCGACGTGCCCAGTTCGATGGCGGCCTGCATCTCGGGCGGCCACTTGGCCTGCGCTGCGGCAATGGTCGTTTTGACGGCCTCGACCGTGTCGATCAGGTTGTAACCTTTGCGCTTGACCACTTGCAGGGCAATTGTGGGCTCGCCGTTAAAACGTGCCGTGCCTTCGCGATCTTCGAATGTATAGTTGATCTGCGCAAGCTCGCCCATCGTGACGACCCGGTCGCCATTGACCTTGACCGGCAGGTCATAAACGTCTTGTGCTGTTTTGAAGGACGAAGGGATCTTGACCGAGAATGTTCCTTGCTCAGTCTCGACTTCGCCTGCTGCGATAAGCTGGTTGTTGTTTTGGACGACGTTGATCAGCTCGGCTGCGGTGACGTTGTACGCCTCGAGCCGGAGCGGGTCGATGATGACCTCAAGCAGTTCGTCACGATTGCCTGCAATCCCTGCCTCAAGCACCGAATCCAGCGATTCAAGCTCGTCCTGCAAATCTTTGGCGACGCGGGCCATTGTGCGTTCCGGCACAGCCCCGGTCAGGTTGACGATGACGATCGGGAATTCCGAAAAGTTGATCTCGAACAGTGAATACTGCTCAGCGCCTTCGGGGAATTCAGCCTGTGCGCTGTTCATCGCGTCGCGCACGTCGGCCATGATCGCGGTTTTGTCCCAGCCAAAATCGAATTCCAGCGCGACCCCTGCATAACCTTCCGAGGCCGTAGACGTCATTTCCTTTAGGCCGTCCAGATCGGCCAGCTCGGTCTCCATCGGCTTGACCAGCAGGTTCTCGGAATCTTCAGCCGAAATGCCGGGGAATTGAACCGAGACAAACAGGGCAGGGATTTCAATGTCGGGCTCACCCTCTTTGGGCAAATTGACATAGGCAAACCCGCCCACAACAAGCGAGATTGCGATAAAGGCCAGAACCATTCGCGCCCGGCCAGCAGCCCAACTGACGATTCCGGTCATTTTGCAGCGTCCCGATAGGTGGGCTTAACGCTTACGCCACTTGTCACGAATTCCTGCCCGATGACGATTATGTCCACGGTTTCAGGAAGGCCGCCGACCCATACGCCTTCCGACGTGTCACGCAATAGCTCGACAGGGAAGAAATCGGCAACGTCGCCTTGCCCGACGCTTCGAACGCCAACCTGACCTTCTTTATTGAGCGTCAGGGCAGATTGCGGCAGCAGATGCGCCTTGGCACCTTCGGCAGAAATGCGGATGTCTGCGGTTTGCCCGTCCCGAATGGCAAGTTCGGGGTTCGGAACAGTGATCTCAACTTCGAAGGTCCGGGTTGTTTCGTCGGCGGACCGGCTCAGGAATGTCACGCGACCCGCAACCTGCAGGCCTGTGACCAGTTGCGCCGAGGCCTCGGAGCCTACGATGACGCGGTTAACTTCGGCCTCGGGGACAAAACCTACCAGTTTGATCGGATCAAGCTGAATGACGGTTGCGCAAAGCGATCCGGGCTGCATCAGGCTGCCCAACTCAGCCGTGTCGCTTTCCAGCAGACCCTTGAACGGGGCCTCGATGGTCTGGCGGTCAATTTCGCGTTCTGCGGCGGCGACCTCGGCTGTTGCCGCTTCAATCCCTGCGCGCGTCGCCTCTAGACCAGCTTCGGCTGTCTTTACGCCTGCTTCGGCGCTTCGCATTGCGGCCTGGCTGGATATCCTGCGCGTTTCCGAGCCGAACCCGGTTTCCGAAAGTTTCTGCGCAGCCGTCAGGTTGATCTGAGCTTCGGCGACCAAGGCATGTGCTTCTTCAAGACGCGCTTCAGCTTCGGGGATGCGGCTCTCGGCCTCAAGCTTGCCTGCCATCGCCTCAGCAAGGCTGGCGGGGCGGGTGCCGGGATCCAGTTCACACAGCAGGTCGCCCGATTCTACGAACGTTCCTTTGCGCTTTGGTTCCGAAATGACCGTCGAGGTCGTTTCGGCCAGAACTTCGACCTGTCGGTTGGCTTTTGTTTGGCCGCGCAGCAACACGGCGCTGTCAATCTCGCGCGCTA
This sequence comes from Ruegeria sp. HKCCD7221, assembly GCF_013031225.1. Taxonomy (NCBI): domain Bacteria; kingdom Pseudomonadati; phylum Pseudomonadota; class Alphaproteobacteria; order Rhodobacterales; family Roseobacteraceae; genus Ruegeria; species Ruegeria sp. HKCCD7221. The sequence continues at coordinate 155,649 of NZ_WPZE01000007.1, read as the reverse complement.
CCGAGCGGACGGCCACCACGCCGATAGCATTCCGATTCTCGGATGCGGAGCCTTCGGATTCATCCGCAGATGACGGGCTTGCCTCGGCTTCGGCCCGGCCAGCAATCGCAAATAGGGTATCGCGTTCAAACACAAGCAGGAATAGTGCAACGACCACCAGCAAAGCATTTACGATTGAAATCAAACGCATTCAGAATTTCTCCCCAAATTCTTCGCCCGGATTTCTACGGCGCCTAATCTTAAATGTGGGGCGCATTATGTATCTTTTCCACACTGAACTGAATAGTTCGGTTTGTTTTTTTCCGCAAGCGGTGTTCAACCCGCCTTAAATGCCCAAAATCGCACCCTTGGCTTGGCAAGGTCGCCGGGGTATGACATTGCGCCATACGTAATTGAATTAGCCCGGAGCGCAGGGATGAGCGACGTCGACAGTTTTATTGATGAGGTGACCGAAGAGGTGCGCCGTGACCGTCTGTTTCTGCTGCTGCGCCGGTGGGGATGGGTTGGTGTGCTGGCGGTTGTCCTGATTGTTGGCGGCGCCGCATTCAATGAAATCCGCAAAGCACGCGCAACGTCGCAGGCCGAAGAACTGGGCGATGCGATTCTTTCGGCGCTAGCTCAGAATGACTCGGTTGAACGGGCCGGTAGCCTGGAAAGCGTCGCGGCGGCTTCACCGGGTGGCGATGCGGTAGTAGATATGCTGTTGTCTGCGTCCCAATCCGAGGCCGGTTCGGTGGAAGAGGCTGTGAACAGCCTGAATGCGATTGCGGTTCAGGGTGATCTGCCGGAAATCTACCGCGCGATTGCGACGTTTAAGGCGTTGCTTCTGCAAAGCGATACCCTGCCAGCAGCGGACCGGCGTCAGCAATTCGAGGCTTTGGCCGCACCCGGCGCTCCACTTAGGTTGTTGGCCGAAGAGCAACTGGCCCTAATCGACATATCCGAAGGCAATGTCGACGCCGCTATCGAAAGATTGCAGGCGCTACGGCAGGATGCCGAGATTGGCGTTGACCTTCAGCAGCGCGCAGCCCAGTTGATCGTGGCACTGGGGGGTGAACCCGAACCGTTGGTAGCCCGGCAGGGATGATCCGCAGCGTAACGAATAATGGCAGGCGAGTTCGGAAAACCATGGTAACAAATCTTCTTTCCCGAGTTGGATTGTCGGTTGCGGCTGTATCCCTGACTGTTCTTGCGGCTTGTGAGGAACCCGAAGTCATCCTGCCCGGTCCGCGCGAAGACATCCGTCCTGCGGCGGATACGGAAACCGTCGAGACGCGCGGGTCTAAGCCAATCAGCCTGCCGGCTCAGAAGGCGAATGCAAGTTGGCCGCAAAGCCCGGGAACGGCAGCGTTTCGCACGACGAACGCTCAACTTCGGGCCACGCCACAGCGGGTTTGGTCCGCGTCGATCGGCAAAGGTGACTCGCGCAAGCAGCGGATCACGGCGGAACCGGTCGTTGCTGGTGGATTGATCTACACGCTCGATTCCGGGGCGACGGTTTCCGCCGTTTCGCCCCAGGGTCAGCGGGTCTGGAGCACGGATCTTATTCCTGCTTCGGACGGTGACTCGGACGCGACTGGCGGCGGCATCGCTTATGCCGATGGTGTATTATATGTCTCGTCGGGATTTGGGCGGCTGACCGCGCTGGATGCCAGATCAGGGGCAATCCGGTGGCAAAAACGTCTGAATGCGACTGGCAGCGGCGCTCCGCTGGTGAATGGTGGCCTGTTGTATCTTGTGGCCGGTGATGAAACCGGTTGGGCCATTGATACCAAAGACGGCCGCATCGCGTGGCAGATTCAAGGCACGCCAAGCGTCGGCAATGTGCTGGGCGCGCCTGCGCCTGTGATCGCGTCCGAATTCGCGGTCTTCGCGTTCGGGTCTGGAGATGTTTCCGCAACCTTCCGCAAGGGCGGTATCCGTCGGTGGAACGCCTCGGTCGCCGGAGGACGGCGGGGTCGGGCCGCAGCTCAGATCATTGACGTGACCGGTGGTCCGATGGTGTCTGGTGACACGATCTTTATCGGGAACCACTCGGGCCGGACCGTGGCCTTTGATGCAAGCTCGGGCGAGCGGAAATGGACGGCGGATGAGGGTGCGGTCGATACGGTTTGGCCCGCCGGGAACAGCCTTTTCCAAATCAGTGACCGCAGTCAGCTTATTCGTCTGGATGCTGCGACGGGTGAAGTTGTCTGGGCGCAGGACTTGCCCGGCTTTGTGAAGGACAAGCCTAATCGCCGGGGCCCCATTGTGGCGCATTACGGGCCGATCATGGCTGGGGGGCGTCTGGTGATTGCATCCAATGATGGATACCTTCGGTTCTTCAGCCCGGTTGACGGCACCCTTGTGCACCGCGTCGAAGTACCCGGCGGTGCGACCACGGCACCGGTTGTTGCCGGGCAGACGCTTTATGTCGTGTCCACCAAAGGTGATCTACACGCTTTCCGTTGACCGAAAGATGCGCTAAAGGGCGCGTCTGAGTCTTGAAAGTTGAGTATCATGTCGCTGACCCTCGCCATTGTGGGGCGCCCCAATGTGGGCAAATCCACCCTGTTCAACCGCCTTGTGGGTAAACGTCTTGCTTTGGTCGACGACCAACCCGGCGTGACGCGTGACCTGCGCGAAGGCGAAGGGCGCTTGGGCGATCTGCGGTTCACCGTGATCGACACCGCTGGGCTTGAGGATGCGACTGACGACAGCCTGCAGGGCCGGATGCGTCGCCTTACAGAACGCGCCGTGGATATGGCCGACGTGTGCCTGTTCATGATCGACGCGCGGGTGGGGCTGACGCCGACGGATGAAATGTTCGCCGAAATCCTGCGCAAACGCTCCAAGCACGTTATCCTTGCGGCCAATAAGGCAGAGGGCAGCGCAGCGGATGCAGGTGTGCTTGAGGCCTATAACCTTGGTCTTGGCGAACCGGTGCGTTTGTCCGGCGAGCATGGCGAGGGGATGACAGACCTTTATGCGCAATTGATGCCTCTGGCCGACGCTGCGGCTGAAAAGGCGCAGGATGATGCGCCGGAAACCGATATCGAATTGGATGAGGATGGCGAGGGCGAAACGCCGCTCATCTCCGCTGACAAGCCGTTGCAGGTCGCCGTTGTGGGCCGTCCGAATGCCGGGAAATCCACGCTGATCAATAAGATCATGGGTGAAGATCGCCTGCTGACCGGCCCCGAGGCCGGGATCACCCGCGACGCGATCAGCCTTCGGATCGACTGGGCCGACCCAGATGGCAACAGCACCCCGATGCGCATTTTCGACACCGCCGGGATGCGCAAAAAGGCCAAGGTGCAGGAAAAGCTGGAAAAACTGTCGGTCTCGGACGGTCTGCGTGCCGTGAAGTTTGCCGAGGTCGTGGTGGTCCTGCTGGATGCGGCTATTCCGTTTGAACAGCAAGACCTGCGAATTGCGGATCTGGCAGAGCGCGAAGGGCGTGCTGTGGTCGTCGCCGTGAACAAATGGGACATCGAAGAGGACAAGCAAGAAAAGCTGCGCGACCTCAAAGAATCCTTTGAACGCCTTCTTCCGCAATTGCGCGGCGCGCCGTTGATTACCGTGTCAGCCAAGACGGGCAGGGGTTTGGAACGTCTGCGTGCCGCCATCCTGCGCGCCCATGACGTGTGGAATCGTCGTGTGCCGACCGCTGCGCTAAACCGCTGGCTGACTGCAATGCTGGAACAACATCCACCTCCAGCACCGCAAGGCCGTCGCATCAAGCTGCGTTATATGACTCAGGCCAAAACCCGCCCACCTGGATTTGTCGTCATGTGCTCGCACCCTGACAAGATGCCCGAAAGCTATAACCGGTATCTGGTCAACGGACTGCGCGAGGATTTTGATATGCCGGGCACTCCGATCCGCCTGACGTTGCGTGGGCAGGGCGACAAGAACCCCTATAAGGGACGCCGCAAGAAAAACGCGGGCGCGCTGGCAAAGCATCTCAAGGGCCGCGCGTAACTGCGCCAATTTTCAGCATTTTTGGCTCAGGGGCGTGACAGCCCGAGTTCCCCGCGCTAGCATTCAGGTGCGTGCATTTGTTTTCGCACGCGCTGCTTGTTTGCGGAGTTTCCGCACATAGTTTCGAACCCATATTGAAGCGGGCCATCGTGGGGAGCGGACGTGATGGATTTGAGGGAATACACTAGGCAATATGCGGTGCAAGATAATCGTCTGGCCGCGCTAAGTTACTTCGGGACTTTTGCGGTGTATTTTGCATCGCTGGCTTTGGCGATCATCTATGTGGATCGCTGGTACATCATGGTCCCCGCCGGAATCGTCTTCGCGTTCTCGGCTGTGCGTCTTTACGTTCTGCAACATGACTGTGGGCACCATTCCCTGTTTGAAACGCGTCAACAGAATGAATGGGCCGGGCATGGGCTGTCTCCGTTCACATTTGCTCCGTTTGAAGTGATGAAGCAAAACCATAACCTTCATCATTCGGGCATCGGCAACCTCGAACATCGCGAGACCGGCGAGATTCATACGATGACTGTGCGCGAGTGGAATGAGGCGGATTGGAAGGCGCGGTTGTTCTATCGCCTTTACCGCAACCCGTTTATCCTTGTCCCGGTGGGCGCGCTGTTTACCTATTTCATCCGGTACCGCTGGCCCAAGAATACAGTCCGGTTTGGTGTCACGGGTGTCCTGTTGCACAACCTGTCAATTGTTGTGTTCCTTGGGCTGCTTTACTTGATCGCAGGGATGACCGGTATTCTGGTCTGGCTTATATTTTCCCTTTTGGGCGGGATGTTGGGTGTGTTCCTTGTCTACCTGCAACACAATTTCGAGGACACTTATTGGGACCGCCGCCCGGATTTGGACCCCAAGCTGGCAGCGTTGCAAGGATCGTCGGCGCTGGATTTCGGCTGGTGGTTTGACAATGCCGTGGCCTGCATCACGTTACACGATATTCACCACTTCAACGCACGTATTCCGTCGTATCGACTGCGTGCATGTCATTATAACCTGCCACCGGAATACACCCCGCGGCGGATCAAATTCCCCGAGGCGGTCGCGGCCCTGAACCTGAAATTGTGGGATGAGGACGCAAAGCGCCTTGTTCCGTTTCCCAAAAAGGATCGGTCTGCCGGGCTTGCCCACAGTAATTGACGCCCGATCGGGATCTACGTGTTACCCTGTCTTGTGGATGCGTATATCCAGCGTATATACGTATGTGCTGGGAGAAACTGAAAGGACAAAGAATGACCGCAGTGACCGACGTAAATGGTGTAGGTGAGGCGCTTGGCCAATTGCTGACCGCCAATGGCTTCAAAACTGCCGAAGCCATCGCCAAGGCAACCCCCGACGCTCTGGTCAAAGTCCCTCGAATAGGTGCGGCACGTGCTCCAGTGCTGATCGCCGCCGCGAAACAGGCGATCGCAGCCAAACCCGCTGCGAAGCCGGCGACGCGCCGTGCGCCTTCGCGAAAAACTGCGGCCCGAAAGCCAGCCGCGCGTAAAACCGTGGCCGCCGCCGCAGCAGAAAAGCGAGCCGAGGAAGCGGCCCGTAAAGCAGCCGAAGAAAAAGCAGCGGCTGCGATGGCAGAGGCTAAAGCCAAGAAGAAGGCAAAGGCCAAAGCCAAGGCTGAGAAAGCTGCCAAGAAGCGCGCCGAAATGGAGGCTGTGTTCTCGAAAGCCAAGGACAAGGTAAAGGCCAAGGCGAAAAAGGATAAAAAGTCCAAAAAGGACGGTAAGAAGAAAGACGATAAGAAAAACAACGATAAGAAAAAGGGCGACAAGAAGAAAGACGCCAAAAAGAGCGACAAGAAGAAGGATAAGAAAAAGGCGAAGAAGTAGGCCTTCCTCGCCTTTGATCGAATAGAAACCGGCGGCTGTGGCGCGTCGGTTTTCTTATGCCAATGTGCCGTCCAGTTGCAGCGTCAGCTTGCCACCCAGATAGGGGGCCAACACCTCGGGCAGGGTGACGGTGCCATCGGCGTTCTGGCCGTTTTCCAGCACCGCGATCAGGCAGCGCCCCACCGCCAGGCCCGAGCCGTTCAGCGTGTGGACATATTCCGGTTTGCCGCCACCTTCGGGCCGGAAGCGCGCATTCATGCGGCGGGCCTGAAAATCGCCGCAGGTCGAAACCGAGCTGATCTCGCGATACGTGCCCTGACCGGGCAGCCATGCTTCGATGTCATAGGTACGGCGTGCGCCGAAGCCCATATCGCCGGTACACAGGATCACGGTGCGATACGGGACGCCCAGTTTCTCAAGAATCCCTTCAGCGCACCGCAACATACGCTTTTGTTCATCGTCGGAATTGTCCGGGTGCGTGACCGAGACCATCTCAACTTTCTCGAATTGGTGCTGGCGCAACATCCCGCGGGTGTCCTTGCCCGCGCTGCCTGCCTCGGACCGGAAGCACAGCGAATGCGCGGTATAGCGGCGGGGCAGGTAGCTTTCCTCGATCATCGTGTCGTTCACGATGTTGGTCAGCGAGACTTCGGAGGTCGGGATCAGCCACCAACCTTCACGGGTCTGATAGCTGTCTTCGCCGAATTTCGGCAACTGGCCAGTGCCCTGCATCATCTCGGACAGAACCAGAACGGGACCGTTGACCTCGGTCAACTCGTTTTCGTTGATATGCGTGTCCAGCATGAACTGCGCCAACGCGCGGTGGATGCGTGCAACGCCGCCCGACAGCAATACAAAGCGCGAGCCGGACAGTTTGGCAGCGGTCTCGAAATCCATGCCGGTTTGGACGGCCTCAACCTCAAAATGCTCTTTCGGGGCAAAGTCCAGTTCGCGCGGGGTGCCCCAGCGGTTCACCTCGACATTGTCGTTTTCATCTGCGCCTTCGGGCACATCCTCGGCGGGTAGGTTGGCGATGCGGATCAATTGATCTGTCAACAGCGCGTCCAGATCCTTAGCTTCGGTCTGCATCCGGGCGACTTCGGCCTTCTTTTCGGCGACCAGAGCCCTCAAACGCTCGAATTCGGCCTCATCACCGCGACCCTTGGCAGCGCCGACTTCTTTGCTGGCCTTGTTCTGTTCGGCCTGCGCGGTCTCAGCCGCCAAAATCTTGGCGCGGCGGCTTTCGTCCAACCGCAACAGGTCTGACGACACCGGCGCGTCCCCACGGCGCGCAAGTGCGGCGTCGAAGGCGGCTGGGTTTTCGCGAATGGCGCGGATGTCGTGCATGGTTCAGGTCCTTGAATGCGTGAATCACTGAAACCGCTTATGCACCATCTGAAAGGCGGGGTGTAGCACCGGTTACGACTTATCGGTGTCCTCGTGGGTTTCATGCGCCAGATGCCCGTTCCAGTCCTCGGTCGGGATTTTCGGTTCGGGCGGGTCAGCCATGTAAGAGGGCGTCATGATCTGCACGTTGTTCTCATTGAACACAGCGACGATGTTGCGATGCAGGTCCGAGCGGATCTTTGGGATAATACTGCCGCGCGTCGAATATCCGTTGATCTGATAGTTGATCGCGTAATCGGCCAAAGCCGTCCATAAAACAAAAGGTTCCGGCTTGGCCTTGATCCCCTTGGTGCGGCTTGCTGCTTCGATCAGCATGGCCTCAACTTTTTCAGGCGGTTCCTCGTATCCGATTCCCACGGTGGTGTGCAAAAGCAACCCGCTGCCGTCGGTTTTCTTGGAGAAGTTCACCACATCCGAATTCATAAGCTGCGCGTTGGGGATCGAGATTAGCTCGTTCTTTATCGACTTCAGATGTGTTTCCATCAGCTTGATCTGGACGACATCGCCGATGTGATCGCCGATTTGAATCCGATCCCCGATTGAGGTTGACCGGCGATAGATCACGAACAGCCCGGCTAGCATGTTTGATACGACCGAGTTCGCACCCAGCGAAAGCATCGCGCCGACCAGAATGGTCAGCCCTTGGAAGGCGGCAGAATCTGAACCGGGGATGTAAGGCACGGCAAATACAAGCGCGATCAGGATGACGACGACGCGGGCGATGTTGAAGGTCGGGTTGACCCAGTGACGCTCGAAATCGCCCATGTCGAATGTGCCAGCCTCGACGGCATCGAAGAAAACGCGCATTCCCTTGATGATGTACATCGCCACCCACGAGATCAGCGCAAGCATGATCAGGTTGGGGATATAGCTGATGATCCCCTTGAAGATCAGAAGAACCGGCTCGGTCAGGTACGTCAGCAATAATTGGGCGAAATAACGAGTCTCGGCAAAGGCCAGCAGGACGAAAGACAGGTAGTAGTAGAACCCAAGGAAGAAAATCACGAGCAGGACGAAGTTCAGCCCGTACCGTACTAAGGCTGCGATTGCTTCGGCCTGAACGCTTTTGGCTGTGGCGGTCTCGACATCTCTCAGATGACGCTTCACGAATTTTACGGTTCGGCGTCTGATCCGTCGATGTATCCAAAGGATCAGGGCGACGAATGCTGCAAAACCGGCAGTCCACGCGATGGCTTCGATTGCGCCGGACACTCGCGCCTGGTCGGTCCGATTGGCCCTGTATGCCACGATTGCATCTTCGATCGCTTCACCATGGAGGAAGCTGAGAACGTCCAGCTCCATTTGTTCCAGTTCGGAATCGGCGACGGTGACCACTGAAACCGCAAAACCGTCAACAAGGATGCGGGTGCCAAGATCCGTTTCCTCGTAGGCAATCGTCACGGTCGGGCTGTCGGAGGATTCGGCCGCTTTGACGATGTTGTCCTGAACGGTTTCGGCACGCTCTTGCGCGGGAAGGGCGCTTGAACCCCTTAGGAAAAACAGCGTATCGCCATCCACAATCACGGGGGCTTTGAACGTATCAGATTGTTCTTCGGCAATTTCGGTTTGCGTGTCCGTTTCCTGCGCAAATGCAAAGGGTGCCAGCAACGCGAAGAATAAGACTGCAATCAGCAGTTGGCGAAACAGGCCAAGGGTATGGATTAATTGCGTCATTCGCCCTCCCACGGCTCAACTATATCTACCCAATCCGGTGTTCCTAGAACGCAGTCGCAACTTCGGCCTGCCACTGTGATTAATATGAGCCAATCATTGAAAAAACCTGCGCCACCATTCCTTGCAAACAGGCGGTTCAAAGAATAGGTTCTCGCCAAATTTGCGGAGCGCTTCCGCAAGACCAAACCAAAAGGAATATCCCATGGAAGGTGGCGCAATCGCCCAGTTTCTCCCGCTGATCCTGATCTTCGCGATCATGTATTTCCTGCTGATCCGTCCGCAGCAGAAGAAGATGAAGGAACATCAGGCCATGGTCGAAGCCGTGCGCCGGGGCGATCAGGTGGTCACCCAGGGTGGCCTGATCGGCAAGGTGTCAAAGGTCAAGGAAGGCGACAACGAGATCGAGGTTGAGATCGCAGAAGGCGTCAAGGTCCGTGTGGTCAAATCGACCATTGCGCAGGTTCTGAACAAGACCGAGCCAGCGAAGTAACTTCGCACGACATCTCGTTGAAAAGGCAGGGTAATGCTGCAAATTGATACCTGGAAGCGGGTTCTGATCTGGGCGGTCTGTGTGATCGGTCTGCTGATGGCCCTGCCGAATGCGTTTTACACGCGCGTCGAGCAATCCAACGATGCCAAGGCCGCAATTGAGCTTGGCATCGACACCCCCGAGATGCAGGCCGAGGCGGGGCAATGGCCGAATTGGTTGCCGTCATCTCTGGTCAATCTTGGCCTTGATCTTCGTGGGGGCGCGCATCTGCTGGCCGAAGTGCAGGTTGGCGATGTCTACGAATCTCGCATGGATGCGATGTGGCCGGAAATCCGCGATGCATTGCGTGATGAGCGGGGCACAGTTGGCACAATTCGCCGGCAGGATTCGGCTCCGGACGAGATTCGGGTGCGCATCAGCCAGCCAGAAGGCATGCCTCGCACGCTGGAAGTCGTGCGCGGATTGGCCCGTCAGGTGCAGACTCTGACCGGCGTAGGCGCCACGGATATCGAAGCGCGGGCCGAGGGTGACACGATCATTGTGCGATTGTCCGAGGCTGAACAGCTTGCCTCGGACGACCGCACAGTGCGTCAGTCGCTTGAGATCATTCGCCGCCGGATCGACGAAGTCGGCACCCGAGAGCCGACGATTCAGCGCCAAGGCACAGACCGGATTTTGATTCAGGTTCCGGGCATCGGCAGCGCGGGTGAGTTGAAAGAGATTATCGGCACAACCGCGCAACTGACGTTTAACCCGGTTGTCAGCCGTGGCACCAACCCCGATGCGGTTGCTGGTGTGGGTGAGAAAGTTGTCCCGTCCATCGACGAAGATGGCGTGTATTACACGCTTGACGCTGCGCCCGTGGTGACGGGCGAAGAATTGGTGGATGCGCAACCTGCGTTCGACCAGAACGGTCGCCCTGCGGTGAACTTCCGGTTCAACACGTCCGGAGCCCGCAAATTCGGCGACTATACGCTGGAAAATATCGGTGCGCCCTTTGCTATTGTTCTGGATGATGAGGTGATCTCGGCCCCCGTAATCCAAAGTCATATTCCGGGCGGATCGGGGATCATCACCGGTAACTTCACCGTTGAAGAAAGCACCAATTTGGCTGTTCTGTTGCGTGCAGGTGCTTTGCCAGCCGGGTTGGAGTTCCTGGAAGAACGCACCATCGGCCCGGAACTGGGGCAAGACAGCATCGACGCCGGTAAGGTCGCAACCATCGTGGCATTCGTCGCCGTGCTGGTCTTTATGGCGCTCAGCTATGGTCTGTTTGGTGTTTTTGCCAATATCGCGCTGATCCTGAACGTGGGACTACTGTTTGGCCTGCTGTCTATGATCGGGGCCACGCTGACCCTGCCGGGGATCGCGGGTATCGTACTGACGGTCGGTATGGCGGTGGACGCCAACGTGCTGATCTTTGAACGTATCCGCGAGGAACTGAAATCCGCCAAAGGCCCCGCCCGCGCCATCGAACTGGGCTATGAAAAGGCGCTGTCAGCCATTCTGGACGCAAACGTGACCACCTTCATCACTGCCGTGATCCTGTTTGCCATGGGCAGCGGGCCGGTGCGCGGCTTTGCCATCACTCTGGGTCTGGGTATCCTCACCTCGGTCTTCACCGCGATCTTCGTGACGCGCCTGATGATCGTGATGTGGTTTGAACGCCGCCGCCCGAAAACGATCGAGGTTTGATCATGAGACTGAAACTTGTCCCGCAAAACACCTCGTTCGATTTCTTCAGTCGCTGGAAGATCTGGCTTGGCATATCCGGTCTGATGATGGTGATCGCCTTCACGTCCTTCCTGTTGCAAGGGCTGAACTTCGGTATCGACTTCCGAGGAGGCACTACGATCCGCACCCAATCAGCGCAGGAAATCGACGTAGGCGCTTATCGCGATGCCATTGCGCCGCTGGAATTGGGTGATGTAACTATTACAGAGATTTTCGATCCGACCTTCGGTGAAGACGAAAACGTCGCAATGATCCGTATTCAGGCGCAAGCCGATGCCGAGGCTGTTTCGGCCGCAACCGTCACGGCCGTAGAAGCAGCGCTGAAAGGGGCGGCCCCGGACATTGTTTTCGTATCCGTCGAATCCGTCGGCCCCAAGGTTTCGGGTGAGTTGATCCAGACTGCTGTGATCGCCGTTGTCCTCGCGATTGGGGCTGTGCTGGTCTATATCTGGCTGCGCTTTGAATGGCAGTTCGCATTGGGTGCGGTCGCCGCACTTGTGCACGATGTGATCCTGACAATCGGTATCTTCTCGGAACTGCAAATCCGCTTCGACCTTGCCATCATCGCGGCGCTTTTGACCATTGTGGGCTATTCGCTGAACGATACCGTGGTTGTCTTCGACCGCGTCCGTGAAAACCTGCGCAAATACAAAAAGAAAGAGCTGAAAGAGGTTCTGAATATCTCGATCAACGAAACCCTCAGCCGGACGGTCATGACCTCGGTCACAACCCTGCTTGCGCTGATATCGCTGTACGTACTGGGCGGGGACGTCATCCGAGGCTTTGTCTTTGCGATGATCTGGGGTGTGATCGTGGGGACGTATTCCTCGGTCTTCGTGGCGTCGACCATCCTGCTGTGGCTGGGGGTCAAACGCGACTGGTCCAAGCCCTCGAACACGGCGGGCAACCAGTTTGCCAACGTCGATGCCTGATGTTTTCGGCCAGTCCCCGACGGGGCTGGCCGTCATTATTTTCGCGGCCTTTCTGGGCGGTATAGTTCGCGGCTTTTCCGGCTTTGGAACCGCGCTGATCTTTTTACCGATCGCGACGCCCTACCTTGGCCCGTTTGGGGCGCTGATCGGCCTAACCATTATGGATATCTTCGGACCCCTGCCGAATTTGCGCCGCGCTTGGGGGGCTGTCGATCGGGGCGACTTGCTTCGGCTTGTCGGAGGCTGCGCGATACTGCTGCCTGTGGGATTGTGGCTGCTGACGCAAGTTGAGCCGGACGTTTTTCGCTATACGGTCAGTATTCTGGCGATTGCAATGCTGGTGATCTTGATTTCGGGGCTGCGCTATCACGGTCGCGTCGGTCGAAAGATGGTTATGAGTATCGGTGCCGCGGCAGGTTTTCTGGGCGGTGTGGCGGGGCTGCCAGGGCCAGCCGTCATTCTTTTCTACATGTCTCGCCCTCTGCCGATTGAAGTTATCCGCGCCACTATTTTGCTTTTTCTGTTTGCCTTCGATTTCCTGATCTTGGGTTATTTGTCCGGCATGGGATTGGTCACGTTGTCCGCGGCTGCATTGGGATTTCTGCTGGCGATTCCGAACTTTTTGGGCAATTGGCTCGGTGGCTGGCTGTTTCGACCCTCGCGTGAAAAGGCCTATCGCATTGCTGCCTATCTTGCGATCGCGCTTGCGGCCTTGTCCGGCCTGCCTCTTTGGGGCTAGAACGCATCCATGCGCCTGAATGAGATCACGTATAACAACGCAGTACCCATTGACGGCTATGGCCCGGGGTTCTTCCGGATTGGCGGTGAGGTCCACGAAGGGACGGTTCTGACCAGCCCTCAGGGGACAACGGTTTGGAATGGCTATTCGGACGAAGCCGCATTGTTGGCGTTGGCCGATCACATAGATGTACTGTTCATCGGTACCGGGGCCGAACTTGTCCATATTCCGGCCGATCTCCGGACCAAACTTGAAAGCGCGGGCATCGGGGTCGAGATCATGAGCTCTCCCGCTGCCTGCCGCACGTATAATGTACTGCTGTCCGAGGGGCGCCGCGTCGCGCTGGCCCTAATCCCTGTCTAAGGGATCCGTCTTCATCTGGCCAAAAATATCCCGGGGAGCCGGCATAGGCGCGCCTTTGGTTCAAGCGCCATTGGCGGCGGGGCAGGCCCCTCGCTTCCTCCAGTGTCACTACAAACCCTATTCAAGTTCTGCTGCAAATCCTTCCTTTTGTCCGTTCGTGCAATCCGTTAAGCGAAGGACATGACACTGACTGTAACTGAACTGGCCATCGCCCGAGGGGGCGTTCCCGTGCTCGAAGGGCTCAACTTTGCGCTTCAGCCCGGCAAGGCGCTTATCCTGCGCGGCCCGAACGGGATCGGGAAGACAACCCTTCTTCGGACACTTGCGGGGCTGCAACCTCCTATCGCAGGTCAAATCGAGGGGGGCGAGGATCAGATCGCCTATGCCTCTCATTCAGACGGGATTAAGCCAACTCTGACAGTGGTCGAGAATTTGGCGTTTTGGGCATCGGTTTTTGGCACAAGGGGTATACAGCCTGCATTGGACGCATTTGCTCTGAATGAGCTATCGGACCGGCATGCGGGCAACCTGTCGGCCGGACAAAAGCGGCGGCTGGGGTTGGCCCGGATGCTGGTCACGGGGCGGCCGATCTGGATGCTGGACGAACCCACCGTATCGCTGGACAAAAATGCGGTGAAAATGTTCGCTGATGCCGTACGTGCGCATCTGGGGCAGGGGGGCTCGGCCCTGATCGCCACCCATATCGACCTCGGCCTGGACGGGGAGGTTTTGGATGTCGGCCCCAACAAGGCCAAACCCAAACTTATTGACGATTTCGACGGAGGTTTCCTGTGATCGCTCTGCTGCTGCGTGACCTGAAACTCGCCTTCCGCGCGGGCGGAGGGTTTGGCCTGGGACTGGCCTTCTTCCTGATTGTCACTGTGCTGGTGCCGTTCTCAGTCGGGCCGCAATCCTCGCTGTTGTCGACCATCGCGCCGGGTATCCTGTGGCTAGGCGCGCTGCTTGCCTGCCTGCTATCGCTGGACCGCCTACTGGCGCTGGATTGGGAGGACGGCTCGCTTGACCTGCTGGCCACCGCGCCGCTGCCACTGGAATCGGTAGTGACGATCAAGGCTCTGGCCCATTGGCTGACCACTGGCCTGCCGCTGGTTCTGGCCGCACCCTTTTTGGGCGTTCTGCTGAACCTGCCGGTGCCGGGGTATTTCTGGCTGGTCATCTCGCTGCTGATCGGCACCCCGGCCATGAGCGTTATCGGAACCTTCGGCGCTGCCCTGACCGTGGGCCTGAAACGTGGCGGCTTGCTGCTGTCGCTGCTGGTCCTGCCGCTTTATGTCCCCACGCTGATCTTTGGCGCCGAAGTCGCCCGGCGTGGTGCCACGGGGATGGAGACACAGACCCCACTGCTCATGCTGGCCGGGATCACCGCCGCGACAATTGCGCTGTTGCCCTTTGCCAGCGCCGCCGTTTTGCGTATCAACCTTCGGTGACCCATTTAAAGATTGACCAAGGTCAATTGAGAACGAAACCGACTCGGACTAGATAAGGCCCATGTCTATCGCAGCTAAAGCCAACGCCCTCTGGGAATACGCCAATCCGCGCAAGTTCCTTGCCACCAGCGAACGGGTAATGCCGTTTTTCTGGATCACCTCTGTCGCGAGCATCGTGGTGGGGCTGGTGTGGGGGTTTTTCTTTACGCCGGATGACTACAAACAGGGCTCGACCGTCAAGATCATCTACCTGCACGTTCCTGCGGCGCTGATGGCGATCAACTGCTGGCTGATGATGCTGGTAACCTCGTTGGTCTGGCTGGTACGCCGTCACCATGTCAGCGCGCTGGCGGCCCGCGCGGCTGCCCCCATCGGCATCGTGATGACACTGATCGCATTGGCGACGGGCGCAATCTGGGGTCAACCCATGTGGGGTACCTGGTGGGCGTGGGATCCGCGCCTGACCTCGTTCCTGATCCTGTTCCTGTTCTACCTGGGCTACGTGGCCCTCTGGGAAGCGATCGAAGACCCTGATACAGCCGCCGACCTGACATCGGTCCTGTGTCTGGTGGGCTCGGTCTTTGCGATCCTCAGCCGCTATGCGGTGAATTTCTGGAACCAGGGCCTGCATCAGGGGGCTTCGGTAATGCGCGCTGCTGCGATTACCGGAGTGGATACAGAAGAAAAGGTCAGCAACATCTATTTCTACCCGCTGCTTCTGTGCATCATCGGGTTTGTCCTGCTGTTCATTGCGCTGGTGCTGTACCGCACGGGTACGGAAATTCGCGCGCGCCGGATCAAGGCACTGCTGGCACGGGAAAGGGTAAACGGATGATCCCTGATCTTGGAAAATACGCCGATACGGTTATCTGGTCTTATGTCGTATCCATCGGCCTGTTGGTGGTGCTGGTCGCATTTAGCGTAATGCGAGGGCGCAAGGTTCGGGTCGAACTTGAGAAGGTCGAGGACAGGATGACCCGAAATGGCTAAAATCTCGCCGTTGATGATCGCTCCGCCAGTGATCTTTGGAATTTTCGCGATCACAGCCTTAGTGCAATTGCAAAGCGGGTCTGATGAAACACTCCCATCGGCTTTGGAGGGGCATCCGGCGCCGCCCGTCGTTTTGACCGAATTTCCCGGCAAAGCCAGCTTTGATGACGCCACGCTGCGCGATGGCGAGGTCAAGTTGGTGAACTACTGGGCCAGTTGGTGCGCGCCTTGCCGGGTCGAGCATCCTAATCTGCAAGCTCTGTCGGATGAGGGTATCCCGGTTTATGGAATCAACTACAAAGATCAGTTGAACAATGCCGAAAGCTTCCTGTCCGAACTGGGCGATCCCTATGCCGGGATTGGACGGGATGAACAAGGGCGGTTGGGCCTTGACTGGGGCGTTTACGGCGTGCCTGAAACCTATGTCATAGACGGGCAGGGCACGATCATCTTGCGGTTTCCCGGACCAATAACGCAGCGCGTGATCGAAAGCACGATCCGACCGGCCCTAGAAAAAGCGGCAGCCAACTAAACCTCGCCCCTTCTTCTGTTGAAAAATACTTCGGAGCGCGAGGCAGAGCCTCGCAAGAATAAAGGACGCCCGCAGGCGTCCTTTATTGTTCGGGCTTACCCAACGATCACCCCGCCTTGGCGAGGTTCCGCAGAACATATTGCAGCACACCGCCGTTTTCGATGTATTCGATCTCGGGCGCGGTATCGATGCGGCACTTCAGAGTGATGGTTTTCTCGGTGCCGTCACCGTAAACGATTGTGCAGGGCACCTCTTGCAGGGGCTCGACCGCGTCCAATCCTTCAATCGAAACAGTCTCGTCGCCCTTCAGGCCCAGCGTCTTGCGGGTGTCACCGCCGGTGAATTCGAACGGGATCACGCCCATTCCAACAAGGTTCGAACGGTGAATGCGCTCAAAGCTTTCGGCAATTACGGCCTTGACGCCCAGCAATGCTGTTCCTTTGGCGGCCCAATCCCGCGAAGAACCCGCGCCATATTGTTCACCGCCAAAGACAACCAGTGGGGCGCCTTGTTCTTGATAAGCCATCGATGCCTCGTAGACCGTGGTTTGCTGCCCATCGGGGCCTTTGGTGTAGCCGCCTTCAACACCATCCAACATCTCATTCTTGACGCGGATATTGGCGAAGGTGCCACGCATCATGATCTCGTGGTTGCCGCGGCGCGACCCGTAAGAATTGAACTCGCGCGGCTGAACCTGCCGGTCGATCAGATACTTTCCAGCTGGCGTTGTCGTCGCAAACGACCCAGCGGGTGAGATATGGTCGGTGGTGATCATGTCACCCAGGATCAGCAGAACCTTGGCTCCTTCGATATTCGAGATGGTGCCCGGCTCAGCGCCCATGCCCTGGAAATAGGGTGGGTTCTGGATGTAGGTCGACGCGGGTGGCCAGTCATAAGTTTCCTGCTGCGGAACCTCGACGCTCTGCCATTTCTCGTCGCCCTTGAAAACGTCGGCGTATTTCGACTGGAACGCTTCGCGCGTCACTGTCTGTTCAACCAGTTCGGCAATCTCTTGGGTCGACGGCCAGATATCCTTCATGAAGACATCGTTGCCATTCATGTCCTGGCCAATCGGTTCCGACGTCAGGTCAATGTCCAGAGTGCCGGCAAGTGCGTAGACCACGACCAGCGGCGGCGAGGCTAGATAGTTGGCGCGCACATCGGGCGAAATGCGGCCTTCAAAGTTGCGATTGCCCGACAGAACCGAAGTAGCGACCAGATCGCCCTCGGCAATGGCTTCCGAGATCTCTTTCTGGATTGGACCTGAGTTACCGATGCAAGTGGTGCAGCCATAACCAACAAGGTTGAATCCGATCTTGTCCAGATCTTCCTGAAGACCCGCGGCCTCCAGATAGGCGGACACGACCTGCGACCCCGGCGCCAGTGAGGTTTTGACCCACGGCTTGCGATCCAAACCCAATGCCGCTGCTTTGCGTGCCACAAGCCCCGCGCCGATCATCACGTAGGGGTTCGACGTGTTGGTGCAAGAAGTGATCGAGGCGATCACGACCTTGCCCGATTCCATGCCATAGTTTTCACCTTTGACCTCAACCTGCTTGCCCATCGGGCGCTTGAAAATCTCGGCCATCTCTTTGGTGAACGCGGCCTTCGCATCCGTCAACGCCACATAGTCCTGAGGACGTTTCGGACCCGAGATCGCGGGGACAATAGTCCCCATATCCAGCGAGAGGGTGTCGGTATAGATCGGCGCATAATCCGCGCCGCGCCAGAACCCGTTTTCCTTGGCATAGGCTTCGACCAGCGCAATACGATCCTCGTCGCGACCGGTATTACGCATGTAGCGCAGCGTTTCGCCGTCGATTGGGAAGAAGCCGCAGGTTGCACCGTATTCCGGGGCCATGTTCGCAATGGTCGCTCGGTCGGCCAGCGGCAGACGGTCCAGACCCTCGCCATAGAACTCGACGAATTTGCCTACCACGCCTTTCTCGCGCAGCATTTCGACCACTTTCAGTACCAGATCGGTGCCGGTTGTGCCTTCGACCATCTCGCCGGTCAGTTCAAAGCCCACAACCTCGGGGATCAGCATCGAGATCGGCTGACCCAGCATCGCAGCCTCGGCCTCGATCCCGCCAACGCCCCAGCCCAGAACGGCCATACCGTTGACCATGGTGGTGTGGCTGTCGGTGCCAACCAGCGTGTCAGGGTAGGCGACTTCGTTGCCGTCCTGATCGGTGTCGGTCCAGACGGTTTGGGCCAGATATTCCAGGTTCACCTGATGGCAGATACCGGTTCCGGGGGGCACAACGCGGAAGTTGTTAAAGGCATTCTGGCCCCACTTCAGGAACTGATAGCGTTCCATGTTGCGCTCATACTCGCGGTCCACGTTCATCTGGAACGCGCGCGGGTTGCCGAACTCATCAATCATGACCGAGTGGTCGATGACCAGATCAACCGGGTTCAGCGGGTTGATCTTTTGCGCGTCGCCGCCCAAGCCCTTGATGCCATCGCGCATCGCGGCCAGATCAACCACCGCCGGAACGCCGGTGAAATCCTGCATCAGCACGCGGGCCGGGCGATAGGCGATCTCACGCGGGTTCTGACCGCCATTCGCGCCCCATTCGGCAAAGGCTTTGATGTCGTCGACGGACACGGAAAACCCGTCATCCTCGAACCGCAGCATATTCTCTAGCACCACTTTCAGCGCGGCTGGCAATTTGGAAAAGTCACCCAGACCGGCATCCTGCGCCGCGGGGATAGAATAATAAGAGATGGACTTGCCATTCACGTTCAGGCTGCGACGTGTCTTGGCGGTATCCTGTCCGACTTTGATGGGCATAATTTTGGCCTCCCTCTCAAATGACTTGGATTTTGGGACTCGCTGATGGTTATCTGCATTACCACAGCGCGCGGTTCAAGGTTCTAGGCGCTCAACCCCCTGTTTTTTGTATACCATTGCACACATTTTTCCCGGCGCCTATGTCCAGACTCTCAAGAAACCTTGATTGGAGGTTGAACGACGATCCGTTTAAACCGACTGGGCACCGTACAAAATCTTGAGACCAAAATGTCCAGAATCGCTCAGTTGACTGCGTTCGTTTCCCTGCTTTTGGCTACGTCAGCCGCTGCTGAAAGTGATCAGGTGGTGGTCGAGTTGTTTACATCTCAGGGGTGTTCGTCGTGTCCGCCTGCGGATCGGATCATGCACGATCTTGCAAGCCGAGAGGATGTCATCGGCCTGGCCTTGCACGTGGATTACTGGGACTATATTGGTTGGAAAGACGAATACGCCGACCCCGGTCATACAACACGGCAGAGAGCCTATGCCCGCGAGGGCGGTCGGACAATGATCTATACGCCGCAGATGGTGGTCAATGGCCAGCAGGACGTCGTTGGCGCGCAATCTCGTGAATTGGACAAACTGATTGATGCGCATTTGAAGGCAGCGCCCGAGGCATCTGTAACGGCGAAACATGCAGGGGATCAGGTGACAATCGACGTGACCCCGGTTGATGTGCCAAAGGGCGCGCTGTTTGACATTCGGGTTGTCCAGTATTCGCCGATGCGCCACGCGTCGATACGGCGCGGTGAGTTGGCCGGGCATGAACTGGATTACGCAAACGTGGTCGAAAGCTGGCAGATCGCCGGTCAGTGGACCGGCGATGCCCCGCAAGAGTTTTCCGTCTCATTGGTATCCGACCTGCCAGCCGTTGTTCTTGTTCAGAGGGTGGGGCACGGCCCCATCATTGCCGCTGCTCGGGTGGAATGATCAGGGCATGTCTTGGGGTTGAACCCCAAGCCCGTTCCATGGTTTCCAGCGTCGGTGAATCCAGAACCACTGTCCCATGTGCTGTCTGACTACGGATTCCAGATCGTCATTGGTGTACTGAGTCATCGTTTTGGCATCGGTGTGCGGCACCGGATCGTGGAGCACAATTTCAAAATCCAGCCCATTTTCTTGCCGTACGGCGTAACAGGGGATCATGACTGCCTTGTACTTCATCGCAAGTTCCGCGTTCAGCACTGATGTGACTGCGGGTTTGCCAAAGAACATCAGTTCCTCTCCGCCATGGGCATGGAGATCGGAAACGATCGCGATGATCTCACCCTTTTTCAACGAGCGCACCATTTCAACCATGCCACGGCGTCCTTGTTCGAACATCGGAGCTCCGGTTTTGTAGAAGGCATCCACATACATGTCGTTGAAATAGGGGTTCGCCATACGGCGGTACAGGCAACCGATTGCTTTTCCGCTTCGTGCCTGTAGCGCGACGCGCGCTGCAAGATAGTGCCCGAAATGCGCCGTGATCATCATGATCGGCTTTCCCTCGGCAATGGCTGCATCAAATGCCTCGACCCCGGGGCCCGAGATTTTTGCAGTGCGCTGACGCTCAGTAAACCCTTCGGGCGAAAAATGCTCCATGATCGCCCGGCCCGCATTGTCGGGAACGGCACGGCAAATACGCGCCACTTCGGCTTCGGAAAGCTCGGGGCAGGTCAGGTTCAGGTTGTTGCGGACCCGTTTCGAGAAGCCCACTACAGGGGCAAGACCGCGCACAATAGCACCCATCGTAGCGATGCGCCGTTCATAAGGCAAAAGCCGCATGGTTCCCACGACGCCCTTGAGAAACAGGCCTGTCAGGTAGTATTTGCCAAGCTCAAAGCGGCTGAGTTCAGACTTTTCAACGGGCATCAGGGGGTCTCGGCGACTATTTGAAATTGCCGGGTCAGACATACAAGCCGGAACCCGTAACCACAAGCATTCAACGCAGAGCCAGTGGTATGCGCAGTTGCGTCGGCCTATTCTTCTTTCTCTTCCTCGATCAATGTGATGGTTTCGGCTTCCACCAAGGCCCGAACGGCGCCAACGATTTGTGCCATGGCGTCTTCGGCCTCGGCCTGTTTGACCTTGCCGCGTTCGCCGATTTCGTCGCGCAGATTTTCAGCCATGCGCGACGACATGTTGGACAACATAAAATCCACAGCAGCCTTGTCTCCGTCGGTTTCTGCGCCTGCGAGGGCTGCGACCAATACGGGCTGGTCCACCCCTCGTAAAACAGCAGGTACATCCCGAGGCATCAGGCGCGCAGGGATATGCGCGAAGGTAAAGATCGACTGTCTTACGATACTGGCAAAATCCGAATCCTCTTCGTCCAGCGCGACAAGCAATCCGTCTCGCATTGCGGCGGCAGATTGGTTCAAGATGGCGCCTACGCGTTCCCCGGGCCCGTCAGCGAAGGCTGTGGCAGGGCGCTGATCGAGCTGCGCCGCAAGAGACCACCCGATCTGTTCAACGGCCTCGGGGGTGACATTGGCGGTTTTTGAAATGGCATAGGTAATACGTCGCGCGACCGGACCCGGAAGATGCCCCAGAAGCTGCGCGGCCTTTGCTGTTTCAAGTTTTGACAGCATGACAGCGGCGATTTCGGTGCTTTCCGCTTGAACCATCTCAGCCAATTCCTCGGGCGGGATCTGGCGCAGGCGTTCCCATGGATCACCAACCTGACGCACACCTGCGACCTTGCGCAGGCGCGCTGCCGTTGTGGGTGCAATTTTCCCGTTCACCGCGTCCAGAGCCCCCGCAAGTCCATGCGGAAAAGACAGGCCGACGCTTTCCAAAGCCTCAGCAAACTCTTGTGCGACCGCGTCAAGTGTTACGCGGTCCACCAAGCCCATCTGGCCAAGTTGGTGGGTCAGCGTTTCCTGCAACGCATCCGGAAGCTCTTCCAGGGGTATATCCGCGCCATCGTTCAACAAAAGGCGCACGACGACCGCAGCCTTTTGCCTGTTGCTGAGCTTGCGTGGAACTACACGCGGCGTTTCGTGGTTTTGTTCGGGCAACGGGGCGTTTGCGCCCGATGCCACCTGTACCAAAGTATTCGCGTCCTGCATCTGCCTGCGGTGCCACTCTTTTGTTCCGCAGTCAGGTTAGCGAGAGTCGGGTAAAGAAAGACTGAACCTCAGTAGCTATATGTCAGGCCTGTGCGGATCGCTTCGCGCAGCGACGCTTCGGCCCATGTACCTTCGCCGCCGCGTGCTTTGATTTCACGCCACTGCTCTATCGCGAGGTCGGTTTTTCCTTCTGAAACAAAACCCTGTGCCATGTAGGACCGGGCCAACAGGTTGTCCGGGTTCGCCTGAATCGCGTTGGTGTAGAAAGCATTCGCCAACTCTAGTTCGCCTATCTTACGGTAGGTGAAGCCCCAGTATGTCATCACGCGATCATCGTTCTGATCCATGACCTGAAGAATGCTTTGCGCATTCTCAAACTGCCCGTCATAAGCCAGTTCGCGAACGGCCTCATAAAGTTCGTCTTGGGTGAAGTTTGTTTTGTCAGGCTTGACGCAGCGACCGCGTTCTTTGTCAAAAACGCGTCCGAACAGGCATTTCTTGGTGGTGTTCGTCGGCTTGGGAGGGCTTGCGCTGTCCCCGCCTGCTGCGTGCAACGCAGGTGCGAATGCGAATGCCTGAAGGACAATAGCTGAAGCGAATACGATGCGCATTTTCCTACTCCGTTATCTGGGCCGTTCTGACCAAACTAGCGCGTTCTGGCGAAAAGCTACCAGCAGTTCGCTCGCTTTTATTCACAAGTAGGAAAGATATTCTCAGCTATTCACAATTTTTGCGCAACTATGGCTATCGGCGTCCCAATAGGTGCCGGGCGCACAGGATTGCGTTTGCTTTGAATGGCCGCTGCAGGCCAACGCGGCGGAAGTTGTGCAAGAAAGTGCAAGTGCGCAAAGAAGGATGCGGATCATCTTTGGGTCTCCTGTTCGGAAATACACCGACATGTTACCCGAAAATGAACGTTCTGGCAAAAAGAACGGCCCGGACCTGATCTTGAGGTCCGGGCCGTTTTCGCTGTTTGAATAGGCTTACTTATTCTCCAAAAACACGGGCGAAGATCGTATCGACGTGCTTTGTGTGGTAGCCGAGGTCGAATTTCTCTTCGATTTCATCAGTGCTCAGGGCGGCGGTAACGTCGGCATCCCCAAGAAGCTCGGTTTTGAAGTCCTTGCCTTCTTCCCAGACCTTCATCGCGTTGCGCTGTACCAGACGATAGGCGTCTTCGCGGCTGACGCCAGCTTGGGTCAGGGCAAGAAGCACGCGCTGGCTCATGACCAGACCACGGAACTTGTTCATGTTGGCCAGCATGTTTTCGGGGTAGACGACGAGTTTGTCGACCACGCTGGTCAGGCGTGACAGGGCAAAGTCCAGCGTAACGGTGGCATCAGGGCCGATGTTGCGCTCGACCGAGCTGTGCGAGATATCACGCTCGTGCCAGAGGGCCACGTTTTCCATTGCGGGGACTACGGCCATACGAACCAGTCGGGCCAGACCAGTCAGGTTTTCGGTCAGAACCGGATTGCGCTTGTGCGGCATCGCGGACGAGCCTTTTTGACCTTTCGAAAAGAACTCTTCGGCCTCCAGAACCTCGGTCCGCTGCATGTGGCGGACTTCGATGGCGATGTTTTCAATGCTGCTGGCGATGACGCCCAGCGTTGCAAAGAAGGCTGCGTGGCGGTCGCGGGGGATAACCTGCGTGCTGATCGGCTCGGGCACCAGACCCAGTTGATCGCAGACATGTTCTTCGACGCGCGGGTCGATATTGGCGAATGTACCGACCGCGCCACTGATCGCGCCGGTGGCGATTTCGGCACGCGCGTCGCGCATACGGGACAGGTTGCGGTCCATCTCGGCATAGAAGCGCGCAAAGGTCAGGCCCATAGTTGTGGGTTCGGCGTGGATGCCGTGGCTGCGGCCAATACGAACAGTTTCCTTATGCTCGTAAGCGCGGCGTTTCAGGGCAGCCAGCAGACCTTCGAGATCAGCGATCAGGATATCTGCCGCGCGGGTAAGCTGTACGTTGAAGCAGGTGTCCAGCACATCCGAAGACGTCATGCCCTGATGCACAAAGCGGGCCTCTTCGCTGCCCACATGCTCGGCCAGGTGGGTCAGGAATGCGATGACGTCGTGCTTGGTGACGGCCTCGATCTCGTCAATGCGGGCCACGTCGAATTCCACGTCCTTGGCTTTCCACACAGCATCGGCGTTTTCGCGCGGGATCACGCCCAGATCGGCCATGGCTTCGCAGGCATGGGCTTCGATTTCGTACCAGATGCGGAACTTGGTCTCGGGCGACCAGATGGCGACCATCTCGGGGCGGGAATAGCGGGGAATCATTGGCGGCAGCACCTTTTTGTGATTGGGATGAGGCGTTGGCGCGGGGTTTAGCCGTGCAGGTCTGTGGGAACAAGGTACGAGTGCAGGTATGAGACGGTTTGCCCTGATTTTGTTGCTCTGGCCTAGTATTTTGGCCGCAGAGGAGTTCCGCGCGCTGACTGGAGATGAGATTCTGGAGGCTTTGACCGGCCATAAGCTTGGCTACGGCAAAGGCATCTGGCAGACATTCGACGCATCTGGGGTGACAAACTACTTCTCAGGCGGTCCAAGCGCGGGGCGTTGGGTTGTGCGGGGGGACCAATACTGCTCGGTCTGGCCCCCGTCAGAGCTTTGGGCCTGCTATGACGTGCTCCGTTCGGGGCATATCATTCGGTTTGTCGACAGCAATGGCGAGCTAACAGACGGAACTTACGCTAAATGACCTTGCCGCAAAGCCTTTCGGACTTTGAGGGCCGCTGGAGCCTGACCCGTGTCATTCGCGATGCCAGGGCAGGGCACGTCGTGCGCGCAGACGGAACAGCAATTCTGAGCTGGTCCGACGATGGGCTGGTCTATGATGAAGACGTTACTTTGCGCCTTCCGGGGCAACCAGCTATGAAGGGAACGCGTCGCTATCTTTGGCGTGATGGCGGCGATGGTATCGCCGTGCATTTCGACGACGGCCGCTTTTTCCACACGCTAAAGCTGGGAAAGACCTTTGCGTCGGATCACCATGACTGCCCGCCGGACAGCTATGATGCAGAGTACGATTTCTCGAACTGGCCGCATTGGAAGGTGCGGTGGATCGTGTCCGGACCTCGAAAATCCTATGAAATGGACACGGAATTTATGCTGCGGTAGCGTAATCATCTTGCAGAATTAGCTACGACAGGGCATTGCTGTCGCAGAATTTCGTTCCGAATTGGGAGAAGTGAAGATGAATGCAAATGTTCTGGCCAACGCGATTGGTCCGCGCGAGGGAACAGCGCTGCGTGTCAAGCAGGTTGTTCTGGTTGCGCTGGGCATCGTTGCCCTGGCCGTTGCCGCGAAAATCAAAGTACCGATGTGGCCTGTGCCGATCACGATGGGTACTTTTGCTGTTTTGACCATCGGCACCGCCTATGGCGCCCGTTTGGGTCTGGTGACGATGCTGGGTTACCTGCTGGTTGGGGCGCTGGGCTTTGACGTTTTCGCCGGGTCTTCGGCTGAAAAATTCGGCCTGACTTACATGATGGGTGGCACTGGCGGCTATCTGGTGGGTTACCTGATGGCGACCGTCCTGCTGGGCGCTCTGGCTGCGCGCGGCTGGGACCGTTCGGTTGGCAAGCTGGCGCTGGCACTGGTTCTGGCCAACGTCCTGATCTATGTCCCCGGCCTGCTGTGGCTGGGTCAGCTTTATGGCTGGGACAAGCCAATCCTGGAATGGGGTCTGACACCGTTCCTCGTGGGTGACGCGATCAAGCTGGCTTTGGCTGCGCTGTTGATCCCTGGCCTGTGGAAGCTGGTCGGCGACGCCCGCACCTGATCCACGGCATATTCGCAATGAATGAACCCGCGCCGGGAAGACCCGGCGCGGGTTTTTTGTTGCATTCAGATACTGGACAAGTCGCACCGCCACAGTTCAGTTTGAATTGACTGAAACAAAAGGTTTTTGAGACATGCATATTCGATTGGCTGCCGTCTTGCCCACGTGCGCGGCATTGCTGTTGGGCGGTGCTCCGGCTGTTGCGGATACTCCGATCACTTACACAGACCAAGGGCGTGCCCTGTTCAGTTTTGCAGTCCCTGATTTCTGGGCCGTCCGTACCGGCGGCCCGCGCGAGATTGAGGATACCGAACTGGGCGACCCGCGCGCCGTTGCGCGCGTGATTGGCGTTCGCCCCGTGACCGATGACGGCGCGTGGATGGGGTTTGTTTCGCCTGCCGGTGTCGCCTCAATCGACGGAGGGCTTCGTTACTTGCAGGATATAGACAAGTTCCTTGTAAAAGACCCTGACGTTTCCGAGACCGTCACTACGCAGATCGGTGGTTTGCCTGCCCGAGTGATCCGAGGGACAGGCGCGCGCGAGGGGCGTGGCGTGAACTTTACCGCTACCGTGATTGACCTGCCGCGCGACCGTGTCGCGGTGATCATAGCCGTACTGCGCGACGGCGCTGATCCGGCCTATGTGGACGATCTGAACGCTGTGTTCGCATCGTTCCGGTCCGCGCAGTAAGGAGGCTCGGATGACACATAAACTGTTGAAACGGTCTATTCTGGCGCTGGGTCTTGGTGCTGCAAGTTTTACCCTGTCGGCTTGTGATGGCGTGACGGTCGGGGTTGGGTATGGGTACGATCCGTTCTACGACTCGATGCTGTGGAACGATTATTATCACGACGTGGACATCGACATTGACGTAGACCGCCCAGGTCGTCCACGTCCGCCCGTGGCCAAACCACCAGCGCGTCCCAAACCGCCCGTGGCCAAGCCGCCCGCACGCCCCAGACCACCCGTGGCCAAACCACCGGCGCGTCCGCGCCCGCCGGTCGCGCGCCCACCTGCGGCGCGACCGCCAATTCACCGTCCGGCTCCACGGCGCTGAGTTCGTCAGGTCAGGAGCTCGGTTGTGATCTGAGCTGAGCCCTCAAGTGTCCTGTGTACAGGGCACTTGTCGGCAATCTCTAGCAGGCGCGCGCGTTGGGTTTCGTCAAGCGGACCCTCCAGACGGATTTTCCGCCGAAACAGGTCGACTTTGCCGTCACTGACCAGACCAGCGTCCTGTGCGTGAACCTTGTCGTGGCAGACGTCTACAGTGATGCCGGTCAGCGGCCAGCCCTTGCGCCGCGCATACATGCGGATCGTCATCGAGGTGCAGGCCCCTAACCCTGACGACACAAAGCCGTAGGGCGACATGCCCTGATCGGTGCCTCCGTACGAGGCGGGCTCGTCGGCTACGGCGTGATGCCGGGGGCCGGACTGGATATCCTGCAGAAACCCCGCAGGATCAGCCTCGGTCACGCGCACGACACCTTCGGGCGCGCCCGGCGGAGGGGCTGGCGGGCACAGAGGAACATAACGTGTGACCCATGCCGCGATTACGTCAGCGGCATATTCAGCATCCGCTGCTCGTGTGATCAGGTGATCCGCATCGTCCAGCGTCACAAAGCTTTTGGGATGTTTGGCTGCTAGAAAGATCGTGCTGGCGTTGTCTACACTGACCGTTTCATCCAACGGGGCGTGCAAAACCAAAAGCGCGGCTTTCAGATTAGCAATGGCAGGTGTCAAAGCGGATTCCGAGATGTCGTCTACGAAGGCTTTGCCAATACGGAAAGGGCGCCCGCCCAGCGTGACCTCGGCAGAGCCTTGCTGTTGAATCTCGGGTAGGGCGTTTTCAAAGTGGTGCGACACATGCCCCGGATCGGCCGGGGCACCCAGTGTTGCGATGGCTTTGACGGTGGGAATGCCCGCGCGCGCGCGCAATACGGCTGCGCCCCCCAGCGAATGACCAATCAACAACGACGGAGCCATGTTGCGCCCGGCCAGATACTGGGCTGCGGCGATCAGGTCCTCGACATTCGACGTGAAAGTGGTGTTTGCAAACTCGCCTTCCGAATGGCCAAGGCCGGTAAAGTCGAAACGCAGAACGGCAATACCCATACCCGCCAAGCGCGCCGCAATCCGGCGGGCCGCAGGAATATCCTTGGAACAGGTAAAACAATGCGCGAACAAGGCTGTTGCCAGAACTGGTCCGTCCGGAAGATCAAGGCGAGCCGCCAACTGGTTGCCGTCGTGACCGGCGAATGTGATGCGTTCCGTAGGCATGGCGGCTCCTTACACTTCTTGATGCCGTCAATATTGTGGTCAACAAGTGGGCTGCTCAACCCCTATGTAGGAAGCGTAACGGGAAGGTGAGCCGACAGTGGTAGGTCGGGGACGTCTGATGTTGGGGAGCAAATTAAAGTATAAATGTTTGTGATGTTTATGCGAATAAATATTCGTTTTTAAAATTGACCTCTCACCCTCATCTTTTGCCTGTCATTAGTTTGCAGCCAAGGAGGGTATCATGGCGCATATCATCACAGCATCACAGCATCACAGCATCACAGCATCACAGCATCACGCGGATTTGCCCCGCGTCCTGACATTTTGATCGCGATTGTCCTGACCGGGATTATCGGCTTCGCTGCCGGTCAATATTCGTCGCAACCTTTGGTGACCCCGTCGGTTGGCACGGAAGTCGAAGACTGGCACGGCAATGTGCGGCGTTCAAACTGGCCTGGCTAAGGGGTCAGCTTTGTCCCATCAGCATCGGATCGAACGGGTAGGTGGTGAGGTTTTCGTACCCATCCTCGGTGATCAAAACCTGATCTTCGAGTTTGATTGAAAAGTCACCACCAACCTCTCCGACTGCGGCTTCGACGCATAGCACCATGCCGGGTTCCAGTGGGTAATCATAAGCGCCTTCCACCGCCTTGTCCGGGTAAGCAACCAGCGGCCATTCATCACACAGTCCGACCCCGTGCATCAGGCAGCCATATTTCTGAGCCTGAAATTTGTCGTCCAACCTGTGGGTGTTGGCGGTCAGGTCGGGGATCATCACGCCGGGTTTCAGCATCTCCATGTTGGTCATGATGTGCTCGTGCGCGTGCTGCATGGCATAGACCATATCGGCCCGAGGTTTCTTGTCCCCAACCCACCAAGTGCGCGAGATGTCGATGCAGATGCCGTAAGATCCAATCAGGTCGGTATCAAAGGCGATGATCTCGTTCTTTTGCGTGATCCGAGGCCCGCATTCCTGAAACCACGGGTTCGTGCGTTGCCCCGAGGCCAACAGGCGGGTTTCAATCCATTCACCGCCACGTCGGATGTTTTCCGCGTGCAGAACGGCCCAAATGTCATCCTCGGACGTCTTTCCATCGCCCACATTGGCGCGGGCGAATTTCTCCATCTCGGCCACGGCGGTTTGGCAGGCATGGTTGGCGCAGCGCATGGCCAGTATTTCATCAGGGCCTTTGATCGCGCGGGTTTTCTCGGTGACCTCTTCGCCCTCCGTGATCTCGAACCCTTGTGCCTCAAGCGCGCGCAGGCCGTGCAGCATGATCTTGTCGACTGCCAGCCGCTTGTTGCCGCCGCCATGCTCTTCGATCAACACACGTACTTCGTTTGAAAACACATCTGCTGCGATATCAATCTTGTCGCCTCGGTCGAAGTAGAACAGATCAGCACCGGATCGTTGCTCGCGCACCAGCGGGTTGAACGTCGAAAGGAACGGTGAATTTTTGTAGTCCCAGATCACCATGTAGCCATCGGCGCACAGCAGAGCCGCGCGGAACGGGTTATGGGTGTTCCAAAGTTGCATGTTCGTGCTGTCGGTCGCATAGCGGATGTTGAGGGGGTCAAACATCAGCAAACCGCCATACCCCCGGTCCACGATTGCCTGCGTCAAACGTTTCCACCGAAACTCTCGCATCTGGCTCAGGTTGGGTAGGCTCAGGCCCGCTGCCTCCCACTCGG
Organism: Ruegeria sp. HKCCD7221; assembly: GCF_013031225.1. Lineage (NCBI taxonomy): Bacteria > Pseudomonadati > Pseudomonadota > Alphaproteobacteria > Rhodobacterales > Roseobacteraceae > Ruegeria > Ruegeria sp. HKCCD7221. Next base: position 125,923 of record NZ_WPZE01000007.1, on the reverse strand, counting down.
CGAAGGCGAGTTGGGTGGGGCCGATCTCGATCCGGTCCAAATCGTTCGGGGTGCCGTCCCCAAGAGTGGCTCCTTTTGTCGGGTCGATCTTGCGGTTGTCCCGATAGTGTTCGTTCATGTTGGGCCTCCCTGCTTGTTCGTAAACCGTGGAGAAACATTACTGTCTCGTCTGGAAAAAATGCGACGACCTGTTCGTCGCTTTTTGACCGACAGGGAGGGCTTCTGGTGATAGGTGAATCTCATGACGATCATACTGCAAAACTCGATCCCTTATGACCCGCTGACTCCCCGGCCTTTGCCGGGCATTCAGCCAACGTCGCTGGACACTTGGCTGCACCGCGATGACGCCTTTGCCGCCCAGATGCAGCACCGGGAAGCCCTGCTAAGGGAAAGGCGCGACGATGTTCTGGCGTTGGATACTTCCGCCGAACCCGCAGCGCAGGAGGTTCTGGACCTCGTGCTGCAACACGCCTATCCGGGGTGTTCGGATCACGTCGTTAGACCGGATGGCAAAGAGGTGTCGGTCGACCATAAAAATCCGATGGATACTTTGTGCCGCCTGGTTCAAGAGGACATCTGCATTCTGCAAAAACATGGGGATGAGCATGTACTGACGGGTGCAATTCTGTGTTTTCCTGCCAGTTGGCGCTTGTCCGAAAAGTTCATGCGCCCCTTGGTCGATATCCACGTGCCGGTTGCGAGTTATGACGAGAATATCGCGCGTCGTGTCCAGCGTTTGTTCGACGGGATTCAACCTGACCGTCCGCTCTGGCGGTTCAATGCGTTGTGGTATGAGGATGCCGAGCTGCACCAACCCCGAAGTGAAAACGCACGGCGCGAAACAACGACGCCCGGCGACGCCCGGTATTTACGCAGTGAACGGCAAACCCTATTGCGACTGCCCAAGACCCGAGCGGTGGTGTTTTCAATTCATACCTATGTTCTGGAGGCAAGCAGCCTGCCAAAAATGGAAAACCCCGCCTGATGGCGGGGCCTCCTAGGAGGGTCTTTGGAGTGTGAACTACATGCCCAAGGCGCTGGCAACGCCGGCGAACGCACCGCTTGTGCTGAGAGCGGATATCGCGACCGTATAGGCAAGTACCTGCGTGTTCAGACGAAAGTCTTCGCCCCTGATCAGGTTCACAGCGGCCATGGACGCCGCAATCGGGACCGACACACTAGCCACGGCACCCGTGAGCCCCCAGCTTGTAAGCCGGAGGATATCACTGGGTTGGTCGTGGTCGAGGGGGGGCGTGTCGTCCCGATCTGATGACTGCTCGGTTGTTTCTGTTTCTGTCCGAAAAGCGATGCTGAGCAACTGCTCATCCGACAACTGGATCGGCCGGGCTGCTGGTTTCAGCGCCGTTTTTTGTGGCTCGTCCAGGACTTCTTCATTAATTTTCTGCCCCGCGAAAGGGCCGGAAACTGCCTCGAAAATCTGTTTTCTATTCCGCTTTTTTGCGGGCGGTAGAGTGTCAAAGGCACTCAGGAACTGTTCGATTGTCAGTACGGTATTGGGTGTTAGCCATTCAACCCGCTGTGTCGCACAAATGTCGACCATACGGTACAGGATCACAACCAGCATAAGCTCGGAGATCTCACTGTCGTCCAACAGGGCGGATACCGGGCTGATCGTGATTGTAAGCCGGTTTTCAGGCAGCGTTACAGCGGGTCTTTCAATGGTTTTCAAACCCGCCGCACGATCCATACGTTCAAAGCGGTCTTCGGTCTGAACAACCTGCGTGTCCAAAGTCATGCGCACGAGGTACTGGCTGGATACGATGCTGGCCTCGGTCGTGTCCCGAACGGTCTTGCGCTCGACCAGATGACCGTAGTCTTCCAGCGTGGCCGCGACGATTGCTGCGAACCGCTCGATCGCGCCATCGGTATTACCGTTGAATTGCAGACCGCCATGGTAGCTGTGCTTCGGTGTCACTGCTTTTTCCTTTGTCGCATCCCGTCGTGCAAACAAATTTACCAAGCGATATTGGGCAGATTTAGGCGAAAATGGAAAAAAATCAGAAAACGCCAAGATTGATTACGCTCTGGAAACCTAGGCATTTTAGGGGCCGTTTAATGTATATGGCAGCAATGTGGCGGAATTGAGGAGGTTTGGCTTGAAATTGTGGCGCCTTCAGCCGTCGATTCGGGCGGCCATGATCGCAATAGATTGCTGATACACAGTGGCCGCGTTCCACTGTTGAATGACGGCAAAATTAGGTTGTCCGGGCTGATAGCCCCGGCCAGGTTTCCAACCCTTCTTGCGCAAAAAATTGGCGGTTGAGGCCAATGCGTCAGTCATATTGTAGAAATCGACCTTGCCGTCGCCTGTGGCGTCGACCCCATATGTCAGAGCGTTACCGGGCAGGAACTGCGTGTGCCCCAATTCGCCATGTTTCGCCCCCTGTGTCGCTGTCGTAATGCTGCCTTGATCGACCAGTTTAAGGGCGCCGATGGCATGAGGGACAAAGAACTCGGATCGGCGACAATCATAGGCAAGCGTCGTTATTGCTGACACTACCTGACTGTCCCCCATAAAGTTGCCAAAGCCGGTTTCCATGCCGTGAATCGCGATCAGTACACCCGCCGGCACCCCGTATTGACGCTCAAGAGCTGCATAAAACTGTGGGTTGCGGGCTTTGCGTTTGCGGCCTTGTGCGACGATCGCACTTGCGCCGCGCACCTGCATGAACTTGTCCAGCGAGTACTTAAAGCTCTTTTGGTTGCGATCAGCAGCGATGGTGCGCGTCGCGTAAGTTGTCTGGGATAAGGCTTGCAGCCCCCGCTTTTTCACTCCGGCGCGTTTGGCTGTCCGGGCAAAGTCGGACTTCCACGCCTCAAAACCTGCGCCGGTATTTCCGCAGGGCGCTGCTGCGCCAATCGTTGGAAGCGACATGGCAAGGATGAAGGCTAATCGAAGCAAGGTCAAAATCCGGTCGGCTGAAATACTGTATCCAAGCCTATGCCGTATTCCCCGATGCGCAAAGAAGTTTAATACAGGTCCAGTTCGCCTGTTCCCTTCAGGCTTTCAAACCACTCATCAGGCGTTTTGTTGATTTTGGCATGTTTGACCATCATCGCGTTCATGTTTGGCAGATCCGACGAGTCCGCCCAAGCATCCGGCTGCCAGATGCCTGACCGAATGACGCATTTGGGGCAGTGGGCAAAAACGGTCTGAACCTGAATCAGCAGGGCGAGTTTGGGAGGGCGATCCTGCACCGCCATTTTACGTAGCAACGCAGGGTCCGCGCAAATACGGGCTGCGCCGCGGATACGCAGTGTCTCCATCTTGCCAGGAACAAACAAAATCAGGCTGACGCGGGGGTCTTTCAGAACATTGTGAAACGTATCCACGCGTTTGTTGCCGGGGCGGTCGGGAATTGCGATCAAACTGTCCGACAACACGTGAACAAAACCTGCCGGATCGCCGCGCGGTGAAACATCCAAATGTCCGTCGGGGTTGGCCGAAGCGATCACGCAGAAGGAAGACATGGCGATAAAGTCACGACACATCTGATCCAGCGCAAGCAGCTCTTTGGCGATAACCTGAGGCAGAGGAGCGCCGGTTATCTGCTCTAACTCTTCGGTGGTGGTCACGAAGTCTGAAAATTCAGTGTCCATGCGATCTTCTCCTGTCGTCCCAGTTTGGAAGATCGCCCCAAATGAAACAAGGGCGCCCGAACGGACGCCCTTGTAGATGTAAACCCAATCCGGATCAGCAGCTGTAGTACATGCCGTATTCTACCGGGTGCGGGGTGTGCTCGTAGGTTTCGACCTCTTCCATCTTCAGTGCGATGTAGCCGTCGATCTGGTCTTTGGTGAACACGTCGCCCTGCAGCAGGAAGTCGTGATCGGATGCCAGAGCTTCCAGAGCCTCACGCAGCGAACCGCAAACGGTCGGGATGTCGGCCAGTTCTTCGGCAGGCAGATCGTACAGGTTCTTGTCCATGGCTTCGCCCGGATCGATCTTGTTCTTGATGCCGTCCAGACCAGCCATCAGCAGCGCAGCAAACGCCAGGTAGGGGTTCGCGGCTGGGTCGGGGAAGCGGGCCTCGACGCGCTTGGCTTTCGGGCTTTCGGTCCACGGAATACGGACACAACCCGAACGGTTACGGGCCGAGTAGGCGCGCAGAACGGGGGCCTCAAAGCCCGGGATCAGACGCTTGTAGCTGTTGGTCGACGGGTTGGTGAAGGCGTTCAGCGTCTTCGCGTGCTTCAGGATGCCGCCGATGAAGTAGATCGCTTCGTCTGACAGGTCGGCATATTTGTCGCCAGCGAACAGCGGTTTGCCGTCTTTCCAGATCGACATGTTCACGTGCATACCGGTGCCGTTGTCCCCTGCGATCGGCTTCGGCATGAAGGTGGCCGATTTGCCGTAAGCATGTGCAACGTTGTGGATGACGTATTTGTACTTCTGCAGCTCGTCGGCCTGTTTGGTCAGGCTGTCAAAGATCAGGCCCAGTTCGTGCTGACAGGACGCAACTTCGTGGTGGTGCTTGTCGACTTTCATGCCCAGACGTTTCATGGTCGACAGCATTTCCGAACGCAGGTCCTGCGCTTCGTCAACCGGGTTCACCGGGAAGTAGCCACCCTTGACGCCCGGACGGTGGCCCATGTTGCCCATCTCGTACTCGGTGTCGGTGTTCCACGACGCGTCGGTTGCATCAACTTCGTAGGATACCTTGTTGATGCTGTTCGAGAAACGGACGTCGTCAAACAGGAAGAATTCAGCTTCGGGGCCCATGTAAGCCACATCGCCGATACCCGAAGATTTCAGGTAAGCTTCGGCTTTCTGGGCGGTGCCGCGCGGGTCACGCTCATAGGCTTCGCCGGTGTCGGGCTCGACGATCGAGCAGTGCAGGCAGATGGTCTTTTCCGCGTAGAACGGATCGACATAGGCGCTTTCCGTGTCGGGCATCAGTTTCATGTCTGATGCTTCGATCGACTTCCAGCCAGCGATCGACGAACCGTCGAACATGAAGCCTTCTTCCAGGAAGTCTTCGTCAACCTGATCGGACATGATGGTGACGTGCTGAAGCTTGCCGCGCGGGTCGGTAAAGCGGATGTCGACGTATTCTGCGTCTTCATCGCGGATCAGCTGAAGAACTGCGTCCTTGCTCATACTTTCTATTCCTCTGATTTGAGTGCGTTCGATTACAGTGCTTCCGAGCCGGTCTCACCGGTCCGAATGCGAATGGCTTGTTCAACGGGCGAGACAAAGATCTTGCCGTCGCCGATCTTGTCGGTCTTAGCGGCTGAGACGATGGAGTCGATGGCAGCATCGACCTGATCGTCGTCCAAAACGACTTCGACCTTCACCTTGGGCAGAAAGTCGACCACGTATTCCGCACCGCGATACAGTTCGGTGTGACCTTTCTGACGACCAAACCCTTTCACCTCGATCACGCTGAGGCCCTGGACGCCGACGTCCTGCAATGCCTCTTTCACTTCATCGAGTTTGAACGGTTTGATGATCGCTTCGATCTTCTTCATCCCGGGCTCCCTTTAACTCTTGTCAGATTGGGACTGACCACGTCTAAGATCGGTCGGCAATCTGATTGCGTAATTGCCCCTGTTTGGGTGAAGAGAAAATAGTGCGCCGGTTAAATTTTGATCGACTTGCACAAAAAGTAATCAGCATTGAATCGACCCGGGGGATTGAGATGACGGAATTACTGACCGCCGCGCAGATGAGGGCCATTGAACAGGCAGCAATTGAGTCTGGTGAAGTCACCGGGCTGGAGTTGATGGAGCGCGCCGGGCAGGGTGTTGTCGAGGCAATTTTCGAGGAATGGCCGGAGTTGGACAGGCGAGGGGCCAGCCCCTCGCGCTCCCCGGGATATTTGGGGCCAGATGAAGGGGATCCGCTGCGCGCTGTGGTGCTGTGCGGGCCGGGAAATAACGGCGGTGACGGGTTTGTCGTGGCGCGGCTGTTGCATGGGCTGGGGTGGCAGGTTGACGTGTTTTTGTATGGGGACGCCGAGAAGCTGCCGCCGGATGCAAAGAAGAATTTTGCAAATTGGTCAGCCTCCAACGTCGTTCATGATTGGGATGATGAAGAAATCGAGGACATTTTGGATGAGCAAGAGCATGACCTAGTTGTCGATGCGTTGTTTGGGACAGGAATAACCAGATCAATGCCGGATGATACATATCGAACATGGAATGGGTTCGTTCCAACGGTCACCGGTACTCATCCACAGGATCGCAGGCCGAAATATGTAGCAGTGGACTGCCCTAGCGGGCTGTGCTGCGATTCCGGAATGAATTTCGGCGCTCTGCCAACGGATTTGACCGTTTCGTTTCACTCTCCAAAACTGGGACTTTTCTTGATGGGAGATGGTCATTATGGCGAAGGACCGGGGCTTTCGGGTAAACTTGTGATTTCCGATATTGGCCTAAAGCCCGCCTATGCCAAGAGTATTGTTCAGTTGGCGCCTGATCCTGCAAGTAGGGGATTCCACGGCAAGTGGACTGGACAGCACAAATACACCCACGGTCATGCCCTTATCCTTTCGGGCGGTGCGGCTAAAACCGGCGCTGCGCGGTTGGCGGCGCGGGGGGCTTTGCGGATTGGGGCGGGGTTGGTGACGCTTGGGGTGCCGGGCTCGGCTCAGATGGAAGTGGCGGCGCAGGTGACGGCGATCATGTTGCGGCGGGTCGAAGGGGCGGACGGATTGTCCGATGTGCTGAGGGATGAACGTCTGAATGCCCTGTGTCTTGGTCCCGGTATTGGGGTTGAGCGAGCGCGGGAATTGGTGCCGGTTGCGCTTGAGGCAAGGCGGGGAACGGTGCTGGATGCCGACGCGCTGACGGCTTTTGCGGATGATCCGGCGGCCTTGTTTACCCTTCTGCATGAAAATTGCGTTTTGACCCCGCATGGGGGAGAGTTCGCGCGGCTGTTCCCGGATATTGCCGAGAAACTGTCAGCCACCCCGACCACAGGCCCGGCCTATTCCAAAGTAGACGCCACCCGCGAAGCCGCCGAAAGGGCGGGATGTGTCGTGTTGTTCAAAGGCCCGGATACAGTCATTGCTGCTCCGGACGGGAGGTGCTCGATCAACGGGGCATTCTATGAGCGCGCGGCGCCCTGGCTGGCGACGGCAGGGTCGGGGGATGTGCTGTCAGGGTTCATCGCAGGGCTTTTGGCGCGGGGATTTGACCCGATGCAGGCAGCAGAATTTGCCGCCTGGTTGCATGTTGAATGCGCGCTGACATTCGGTCCCGGGCTGATTGCAGAGGATTTGTCCGAACAATTGCCTTGCGTTTTTAAAAAAATGAATATGTGATTGTTTCGGCGGTATTTGGCCGAGCGTAATCAATCTCGGCGGCTATTGGCTTACCGAAGCATTGCGGATCAGCAGCGAATGTTTGCAACACGCGTGGCTGGGCGGCACTCTTTAAGCGAGGGAGGGAATAAACGAAACACCTTTTGAGATTTTAAATAATATAAATATTACAGGCGTTTGGTTGCAGCGGTTGCGCTCGACTTACGCGACTTGATCTGAATGGCTGGATGCTTGTGAAAAAATGGGGATTGGTGCGCGATTGGGCAGTGCCGGAAACCGGAATTTTTTCATGGTGAGTGAAATGACCCAGAGAATTGTGCTTAGTTCAGTGGCAACTGTTTTGGCGGCGTCTGCAGCAGCGCCTGCTGTGGCAGAGCTTAAGTATGAAAACAACAGTGGTGGATATGTCGAGTTATACGGGCAATTCCACCCGGTGATTGTCTCTGTTGACGATGGCGAGGAAACGGAAACGCGCTTGCTTGACAACGATCTGTCGAACAGCCGCGTTGGGCTGCGTCTGATGCAACCCTATGGCAGCAACGAGTTTACGTTCTGGTTCGAAACCGGCCTTGGCCTGCCCAGCACAGGTTCGGCCAACCAGGATGGAACCAACAACGATGGTTGGTCACGAGAAGATCTGCGCCACGTGGATTTTGCGCTGCGGGGAAGCTATGGAAAATTCTCGGCAGGACAGGGCAGCATGGCGTCGGACGGCGCTGCCGAAGTTGATCTGTCTTATGTCGGTACGACGCTCTATTCGTTCACAAACGATGAAAACGGGGCGTTCTTCTACAGGCAGCCTGACGGTCTGCTGAGTGCGATCACGGTTGGCGATTCGGCCAGCAACTTCGACGGTGGTCGCAGGGGAAGAATTCGCTATGACACCCCGGATTTCAACGGTTTTTCTGCGGCCATCGCATACGGCCAGAATATCCTGTCCGACAGCGATGATGATGACTATTACGATATCGCGGTTTCATACGGGAACACCTTTGCCAACGGGGTAGAGTTCGCCGCAAGCATTGCTTACGCAGTACGTGATTTCGATGACAGTTCCGGAGAGCGGAAGGACACGATCGGGTCGGCCTCTGTTCTGTTGCCCAGCGGATTTAGCTTTACGGCGGCCTTGGGTACACGTGATGACACAGCCGCAGGCGCAAGCGACCCCGATTATTGGTATGCCAAGGTTGCCTATGAAGACGACTGGATTTCGTGGGGGCAAACCGGGATCGGCATCGACTATTTCGACGGTTCTGACTTCAATAACGAAGGGTCCAGCACCAAGTCCTGGGGGATCGCGGTCGTTCAGCGGATCGACAGCATCAATACCGATGCTTACCTGAAATATCGCAGCCATGATTTCGATGGAACTGTGGATTTTGACAACAACGAAGCCTGGGCCTTAGGTGCGCGCTGGCGCTTCTGATCTGTTGTAAAACGGCCTGAAACGTCCCGGCGCATTTCGGGGCGTTTTTTTGCTTTTTTCGGCGGTAAAACAAGGTTGATCCCGGCTTTGCCTCTTGCACGCGGGCTACAGGACAAATAGAAGGCGTCAAATTTGCCCGGCGCGCCGTTTTGCGCGCCCCGAATCCTATGGGGACTACCATAATGCAGGTTACCGAGACGCTGAACGAAGGTCTGAAACGCGGCTACAACATCGTCGTATCCGCCGCTGAGCTGGATGAAAAGGTCAACGAAAAGCTGACCGAAGCGCAGCCGGAAGTCGAAATGAAAGGCTTCCGTAAAGGCAAGGTGCCGATGGCGCTGTTGAAAAAGCAGTTCGGTCAGCGCCTGCTGGGCGAAGCGATGCAGGAAAGCATCGACGGTGCGATGAACAAGCACTTTGAAGACAGCGGTGAGCGTCCTGCGCTGCAGCCCGAGGTCAAGATGACCAACGAGGACTGGAAAGAAGGCGACGACGTCCATGTCGAGATGTCTTATGAGGCGCTGCCTGCGATCCCCGAAGTTGACCTGAAATCGGTTGAACTGGAAAAGCTGGTCGTCAAAGCCGACGACGCGGCCATCGAAGAAGCACTGAACAATCTGGCCGAAACCGCGCAAGACTTTAAAGCGCGCCGTAAGGGTTCAAAAGCCAAGGATGGCGATCAGGTCGTGATCGACTTTGTCGGCAAAGTGGACGGCGAAGAATTCGAAGGTGGTTCGGCCGAAGATTACCCGCTGGTTCTGGGTTCCAACAGCTTCATCCCTGGTTTTGAAGAGCAACTGGTTGGTGTGAAAGCCGAGGAAGAAAAAGACGTCAACGTCACTTTCCCCGAAGAATACGGTGCCGAGCATCTGGCGGGCAAAGAGGCTGTCTTTACCTGCACTGTGAAAGAAGTGAAAGAGCCTGTCGCAGCCGAAGTAAACGACGAGCTGGCCACTAAGTTCGGTGCCGAAGATCTGGAAGCCCTGAAGGGACAGATCGCCGAGCGTCTGGAAGCTGAATATGCGGATGCTTCGCGCGCGGTGATGAAACGTGTGCTGCTGGACGTGCTGGACGAGAAGGTTTCGTTCGACCTGCCACCGTCGCTGGTGGAAGCCGAAGCTAAACAGATCGCGCATCAGCTTTGGCATGAGGAAAACCCGGACGTGGAAGGCCACGACCATGGTGAGATCGAGCCTACAGACGAGCACAACAAGCTGGCTGAACGTCGCGTACGTCTGGGCCTGCTGCTGGCGGAGCTGGGCCAGAAGGCCGAGGTTGAGGTGACTGATGCCGAAATGACTCAGGCGATCATGAACCAGGCACGTCAGTACCCGGGTCAGGAACGTCAGTTCTTTGAATTCGTTCAGCAGAACGCCCAGATGCAGCAGCAACTGCGCGCGCCGATCTTTGAAGACAAAGTCATCGACTACATTGTCGAGTTGGCTCAGGTGGCTGACAAAGAAGTCAGCAAAGACGACCTGCAAAAAGCTGTAGAGGCTTTGGAAGAGGAATAAGCCTTTTCCGCCCATCTTGGGTGGGCAAAGAAAAACGCGGAGCCGTCTGGTAATGACGGCTCCGCTTGAGTGGCTTTAGTTGAATGAGGTAAGGGGGTTAGGCCTCATAAGCTAAAGCACGGGGGGTATTCAGCAGAGCGATCTTTTGCTCTGGCGTGAAACTCGCGGACAGCGTTTCAATCAATTGCAGAACGGATTTGACCTCTGCTTTGGTTGTGGCGGCTTTCATCTGTTCCACAAAATATTTTTCCAATTGGGTCAGTGGCTTGCGGTCGAAGTTTGCAGCCTGCTTTGGCTTGATTTTCGTTCCGGCGAACAGATCCAGCGCAGCCTCGTCGCTTAGAAAGACATCATGTTTGATACCCGCGTAGTCCCGAATTCCTGAAATCCGCTCTTCGGAGCAATCCATCAACGCCGCCATTGCGACCACTTTGCCCATCGGCTTGGCAGTGCCGACATAGTCGTATGGTGCGTTGCCGGACCGTTGCAGAACCCGGTTCATGACGGGATCAATCACGGCAACAGAGTCCAGTACCCCGGCGGCCATCGCATATTCGAAAGAGCCGATCATGACTTCGCTGGTGACACATGAAACGGTGTTCTTGCCACGACCATGCGATAACTTTTTGGTGTCGACGCAAAACCGGGTGGCTTCCCAGACCTGCGCGCTGCGGATCGGAGGTTCACCGTCCAAAATCGAATGAAACACATCGGACAGCATGTGTGGTCCCGTGGTCTGCAACAGCCGCATGCAGCCAACGACATCCCCATCGTCGTTGATGCTGACAACATGTGCAGGGTGCAAATCGTCGAACTGATCGCGTTCGCGCCCGTTTTCAATGTTTACATCCCATCCCAACCGGTCGCCGAATACACGCGCCCGCAATTGGTACATTTCATCAAGGACATCTTTGAATTTATGTTGGTTGATACCATCAATTACGATGATCATACCCATCCCCCTACAGTCTGGTTACCGTGGAGGCAAAATTAACCATGTTCGAATCTTAGGCTATTGGGGGTATCCCGTAGGGTTTTGTGGTTTTGTTAACCAGGAGCTATCAAACCAAGACCAATTGCGCGCCCAATCGCCTGCGGAGTCGTCAAGGCCCCAAGCTTTTCCCGACCAGGCCGCATGTGTACTTCAACTGTACGATGCGAAATTGAAAGGATGTCGCCGATGTCCTGCTGAGACTTACCTTCCGCGACCCATTGCAGGATTTCTTTTTCCCGCGTCGACAAGGCGGGCAGGTATAGCGCTTTGGCCAACAGGCCGGATTGCATGACCGTGTCATGGGCTTGCACCGCGGCCAGTTGCAAATCGCCCATGATATGTCTTTTCAGCCTTTCCCACTCGTCATCCGAGCAGTCCCGGGTAACATTTAGCAGCCCACAATCGCCGTAAGGCCCCCGCACCGGCACCGTTAATCCGCGGGACGTAATCCCGAAATCATGCGCGTCGCGAAATACGGTGTGGAATTTTTCGTCGTGATGGAACCGGCTCCAATCCACAGGTGCGATGCTGAGGAGGGATTGATGCAGGGTGGGGTCAAAATGGTGAAAACCTTGGTTCCCATAGTGAATCTTCCATTCATCGTGATAGTTCGCGTACCCCTGCACATCCCCCTTGACGGGATTGAACGTGGCGTAAGACGCATAGTCAAAGCCGAGCTCCTGGCAGACGGCATTTAATATGTCGGCGGCCGACTTCTCCTCATGGTCGATCGCGGCCAAGTCTATTAGTTTCACTTGTCCAACCTTTGTGGCGGCAGTTCTTTCCCCAAAGAAAAGCCATATCTGTCCATACTAAATTATACGTTGTGTCGCCTATGCCATGAAGGGCAAGCAATTTGTGAGGCTTCGGCAGGTGTGTCGCAGGGAAATAGCTGCAAACAAAGGGCAAACGTGACATTTTGTCGGTGGATTTTTGCTTGTCGCGACGCCGCTATTCTGCCCTCAGGCCGGTCTCGACAAGCATCCCGCGCGCTTTCGCCTCGGGGTAATACCCTTTCGCGTACAAAAAGATTGCGCGCTGCTGATCGCCGTCAGACAAAAGCCAAGCGCCTCGCAGGTATTTTCCTGCAAACTCCAGATTGGTATCCGCATCAAGCAAGCCTTTGGGGGTACCGGTATATCCCATTGACCTTGCAGTCGCGGGAAGGATCTGGAGCAAGCCATAATAAGGCCGGTTTACTGCCCATGGGCGGTGGGTGCTTTCCCGGATTGCCAGTTTGTGGACAAGCTCGCGAGGCAATTCATAATGATCGGCCCATTTGTTGATCGAAGCACGCAGTTCGGGCGTTTCGTTGGGGTAAAGCGGCGGATCGAACTGGGCGCGGGTTGGCGTTTCAGGGCCACCGCAAGCGGCTAGGGGGGCGGCAAGCAGCATGGCCAAAACGCTGCGTCGTAGGAGGAGGGGCATAAAAGGTCTCCGGTCATTCTGGGCGTGATGATAGGAATCAATCGTCAGACTGCAAGCGTAGGTAAAAAATTTGGCCGAATTTTGCCCGTAAAACGAGCCGACAAAAAAAGGCCGCACGAACCGTGCAGCCTTTTCATGGGTTAGACTACCAAAATCAGGCTTTGGTTTCGTCTTCTTCCTCAGCCGGAGCTTCTTCGGCCACCAGATCTTCGTCTTCAGACGCAGCGGACCCAATATCATCAAACAGCTCGGCGATCTCGAACTCTGCGGCGGCTTCTTCTTCAGCCGCCAGTTCTTGAATCGATTTGCCCGAAGCCTGCAGTTCGGCTTCTTCTTCCGAGCGGGCGACGTTCATCTTGATCTCAACTTCGACTTCGGGGTGCAGTTTGACTGCAACCGCATGAAGGCCCAGCTCTTTGATCGGGGCGACCAGAGCGACCTGTTTTTTGTCGACGGTAAAGCCAGCTTCGGTCGCGGCGTCTGCGGCGTCACGCGGGGTGACCGAGCCGTACAGCGCGCCAGCATCCGATGCCGAGCGAATCACGATGAACTGCTGACCGTCCAGCTTTTCAGCCAGCGCTTCAGCTTCTTTCTTGGTTTCCAGGTTGCGTGCTTCAAGCTGTGCTTTCTGGGCTTCGAACGACGCGATGTTGGCGTCCGATGCGCTCAGGGCTTTGCCTTGGGGCAGCAGGAAGTTGCGGGCAAAGCCGGGCTTTACGTCAACGACGTCGCCCATCTGACCCAGTTTCGCAACGCGTTCCAGCAGGATAACTTGCATGTCAGTCTCTCCTTACTTCACGGCGTAGGGCAGCAGGGCGAGGAAGCGGGCGCGCTTGATAGCACGGGCCAGTTCACGCTGCTTTTTGGCCGAAACGGCGGTGATGCGCGAGGGAACGATCTTGCCACGCTCAGAGATGTAGCGCTGCAGCAGACGGGTGTCTTTATAGTCGATCTTCGGCGCGTTCTCACCCGAGAACGGGCAGACCTTGCGGCGGCGGAAAAATGGTTTTGCGGCCATGGTTTATGTCCTTTCGTCAGGCGTTGATCAGCGGCGCTCGCGGCGGCCTTCGCGCTCATCGCGCTTCTGCATCTGGACCGAAGGGCCCTCGGCATGCTCGTCGACCTTGATGGTCAGAACGCGCATAACATCGTCGTGCAGTTGCATCAGGCGCTCCATCTCGTCTTTCGCAGCCACAGGCGCGTCAGTCTTGAGGAAGGCATAATGGCCTTTGCGGTTTTTGTTGATCTTGTAAGCCATCGTCTTGACGCCCCAGTACTCGCTGTCGACGACGCTGCCGCCGTTGTCAGCCAGAACGGTGCCGAAATGTTCGACAAGGCTTTCTGCCTGCGCGTTGGACAGATCCTGACGCGCGATCACTACATGCTCATACAGTGGCATGTGCACTCCTGTTTATATCAAGGCGCACTTCAAAGGCGGGGCCATTCAACCCTTCGCGACCCTGCCACGAGAGGCTGCGCGATTCATACGATTAGCGAAGGATGGCCCCGTATACACGTTTATGGCCGGGGGGCAAGTCCCGTCACATATGCCTTGGTGAAGTCCTGCTATTTCCTTTGGGTTGCCCAATTCCTGACGCTTTTCAATTCGAAATTGAATTGCATACCGGGACAAAAACCGGACCACACACCGGACCCAAGTCGGCAACCTGAAAACAGGGTGAGAAAAATGACCGCGATTAATACGAATACGTTTGAACAGTCCGCGAGCAACGCGGCTTTTGAAAAATCAGTTCCAGTCCTCATCACTTTCGCCCCCAACTGGAAGGTGCGGATGGTTCTGGCCCGCGTTGTAGGCGCCTTTCTGATTGTAATGTCCTTTTCGATGTGGCTGGCACCGGGCTCGGTCATGGCTGCGGAAGTATGGCCAATCAAACTGGTTGCATCGCTTGCTTTCTTGATCGTTGGGGTCAGTCTGCTGACAATTCAGGTTCTGGATGCGCGGCCTGATGCCTATTTCGACCCGATCCGCCGCGAGGTTCGGGTGTTGCAAAAGAACGAAAATGGACGCCCTCAGACCGTACTGCGTCGTAGCTATGACACACTGGGTGGTGCCAAATTTTCCGACGATCAGGTTGAGCTTTTCGATGTCGATGGCAGCCTGCTGATGAAGTTGCCGCTACAGTCGGCGGATGTCAGCCGAGCGCTGAAGGGTCAATTGAGCGGAAGTGTAACAATCTTCGCGTGATTTCCACTCTGTTCAAAAAGGAACAGATGTTGTGAGAGAATAAGACTTGTGTGCCGCCCTTGGGCGGCACATTTTCGTTATCGAGCAACCCAACAGGTTTGCATCCATAACATTGCGGAGATTGTCATGAAATCCACACTTCTTGCTGCTGCACTGGCCGTATCAGCGACTTCGGTGTTTGCGAGCGCTGAAAAATACGTTCTGGACCCCAGCCACAGCCAAGTCATCTTCAGCTATAACCACCTTGGCTTTTCGACCACTTACGGCATGTTCTCGGGTTTTGAAGGCGAGATCATGTTTGATCAGGAAAACCCGGCAGCTTCGAGCGTGACCGTGTCCATGCCTGTTGTCGAGATGTTCACAGGTTGGAAGCCGCGCGAAGATCACTTCATGACCGAGGATTTCTTTGGCGCAGCCGAAGGTGATCTGGTGACATTCACCTCGACCGGTATCGAGGTCACTGGCGAGAATACTGCGAATATCACAGGTGACCTGACCATGAATGGCGTGACCAAGTCGGTTGTACTGGACGCCAAGCTCAATCAGGTTGGCGAACACCCGATGGCTGGCAAGCCTTGGGCGGGTTTCGACGCAACAACGACACTTGTGCGCAGCGAGTTCGACCTTGGCCAATTCGCGCCTTTCGTTGGTGATGAGGTTGAGGTGCGCATTTCCGTCGAGGCCCAGAAAGCCGACTAAGGCGACCTTAGATATCGAATGCGAAACCGCCGGAGCCATAAGCTCCGGCGGTTTTTCATTATTCGCCGCGTGTCGCGGTCAGGTCCACCGAGACAACAACAGCAAAGCCCAAGGACTCTTCGGTGGGCTGTGATGTGCCGATGTCGAAATCCATACGGTTCAGCTCTAATTGCCCGTTGACGGTTGCGCGATCGCCTTCAAGGTCCAACGTGAATGGCAGAATGACATCTACGGATTTGTCACGGATTGACAGGGGCCCTCGTGCCTCATACCCGGTTTCGGTTTTGTACAGGTCTGCTTTGAACTGGGCTGTTGGAAACTGCGCGCTGTCAAAGAAATCCGCGCCCATGGCCTGACCGCTGACGGTGCCAAGGCTGAGCGATGGGATAGCAATCATCACCTCGGCTGACCCGGCTAGCCCGGGCTGTTCCGGCTCATCAAACGCGATGGCGGCGGTCCATTCCTCGAATTGACCTGTCACGGGGCTGCCCAATTGTGCGATCGTTATGGCTAGGGTACCCTCTTGAACTTGCCAGTCGGATTGTACCTCGGCCAGTTCGGTGGTGTCGGTGTCGGCGTGGGAATGATGGTCGAATGCACCGATGCTCCATCCGCTGATCAGAACTGCGCCCCAGACAGCCAGTGCTGTAAAAGCCGGAATGGCCGAGTGATGTTGCGCAGGTGGTTCAGGTGCCTTTGCGTTGCCCGGCAGCATTCGCCGAAGGGTGCTGTCCTTGTCGACGACATGGTGCTTGAGCGCCCCGGCAATGTGCAGGACCAGAGATCCCGCAAGTGTCCAGACGAACAGCCAATGCAGACTGGCTGTGAGCTCTGCCAGATGCGCGGATTTTGGAACGAATGGCAAGTTTTGCCCGAACGGCCACAGGATCGGCGCAAAACCTTCCGCCGCTGCGTGATGCACCCAACCGGTCAGAGGGACCAGAACCAATGACCCATAGAGAAGCCAATGAACGGTCTCGGCGGCGAAGGCTTCGGGTTTGTTATCGGCGTTCAAGAGGCCGGGCTTGGTTTGTGAGAAAGCCCAAAGGATACGGGCGAGCGCGACGAAGAAAACCGTGATGCCCACAGTCTTGTGCATTGAAAACAGACGAGCAGCCCGCGCGATGTCGTCCTCGGTGGTTGGGACCGTCGGATCATAAATGGCATGGGCAATGTCGTTTGCGATCCAGCCCAGCGGTAGGGCGGTCAAAATCAACAGGGCGGTCAGCCAATGAAAGGTCTTTGTGACGCTGCCATAACTGGAGAAGGTATTCGTCGCGGACATCTGATGCTCCGGAGGTAGTATCGCTTTGATCAACCTATCGCCATACAGTCAGGACACAATAGCGGGCCGCGCACAGCTATGGTGCCAAGGCGCAGACCCAAGGCAGTGCTTGTGCCGCGCGGTCACACGGTTTACACCCCGCCGCAACCTAACGTCATCCAAGAGGTTGCAATGACACGCGCATTTGTTTTCCCCGGGCAGGGCGCCCAGACCATCGGAATGGGCAAGGCTCTGGCCGAGGCGTATCCCACCGCGCAGGCGGTATTCGACGAGGTCGATGAGGCATTGGGCGAAAAGCTGAGCAGCCTGATCTGGGAAGGCGATATCGCTGAACTGACTCTGACCCAGAATGCACAGCCCGCATTGATGGCGACGTCGATCGCAGCGATGCGCGCATTGGAGGCTGAGGGCGTTTCCGTCACGGATGCCGCATGTGTGGCGGGTCATTCGCTGGGCGAGTATTCTGCTCTGGCAGCGGCTGGTGCGTTGTCTGTTTCGGATACGGCGCGCCTGTTGCGCACCCGGGGACAAGCGATGCAAAGCGCTGTTCCAGTGGGCGAGGGCGCAATGGCCGCGATCCTTGGGCTGGATTTGGATGCCGTCCGCGCTGTGGCCGACGAAGCCGCGCAGGGTGAGGTTTGTCAGGCTGCAAACGACAACGATCCGACGCAAGTTGTGGTTTCGGGCGCGAAGGCCGCTGTGGAACGCGCTGCTGAAATTGCCAAGGAAAAAGGTGCCAAGCGTGCCGTGATGTTGCCGGTGAGCGCGCCTTTCCACTGCGCGTTGATGCAGCCTGCGGCGGATGTGATGGCTGAAGCTCTGGCAGGGGTTGAAATCAAGGCGCCTGCCGTGCCGCTGATCGCCAATGTCCGCGCCGAGGCCGTTAGTGACCCGGATCTGATCCGCCAGTTGCTGGTCGAACAGGTCACAGGCTCGGTCCGCTGGCGCGAAAGCGTTCAGTACATGGCCGCGCAGGGCGTGACCGAAACGTGGGAGATCGGGGCAGGCAAAGCCTTGTCGGGCATGATCCGCAAAATCGACCGCGCGATCGCGGGTAAAGCTGTTGGCACGCCGGATGACGTGCAGAATGTGACCCGGGCCGAATCGTAAGACACAGCGCATCGCTGGATGCGTATGAAAAGGATAATCGAATGTTTGATTTGACAGGTAAGAACGCACTGATCACCGGTGCCTCGGGCGGGATTGGCGGTGAGATCGCGCGCGTTTTGCATTCTGCGGGCGCGACTGTTGCGCTGTCGGGTACTCGGGTTGAGCCGTTGGAAGCCCTTGCTGGCGAACTGGGTGGTCGCGCCCATGTGCTGCCCTGTAATCTGAGTGACCCCGAGGCTGTGGCAGCCCTGCCGAAGCAGGCGGCCGATGCGATGGGGTCGGTCGATATTCTAGTCAACAACGCAGGTATTACCCGCGACAACCTGTTTATGCGTATGTCGGACGAGGAATGGCAGAGTGTGATCGACGTCAACATGACCTCGACCGCGAAGCTGTGCAAATGCGTGCTGCGTGGCATGATGAAGGCGCGTTGGGGCCGGATCATCAACATCTCGTCTGTTGTGGGGGCCACGGGCAACCCCGGTCAGGCGAACTATGCCGCGTCCAAGGCGGGAATGGTTGGTATGACCAAGTCTCTGGCCTATGAGGTTGCCAGCCGCGGGATTACAGCGAACGCTGTGGCACCGGGATTCATCACGACCGCAATGACCGACAAGCTGACAGACGACCAGAAGGCGGGAATTCTGGGACAGGTTCCTGCAGGTCGCATGGGGGATGCCTCGGAAATTGCGGCGGCGGTTCTGTATCTTG
Source organism: Ruegeria sp. HKCCD7221 (assembly GCF_013031225.1). NCBI lineage: Bacteria > Pseudomonadati > Pseudomonadota > Alphaproteobacteria > Rhodobacterales > Roseobacteraceae > Ruegeria > Ruegeria sp. HKCCD7221. Next base: position 107,261 of record NZ_WPZE01000007.1, on the reverse strand, counting down.
CCAGCCCCGAAGCTGGATATGTTACCGGAACCACCTTGCATGTTAACGGCGGTATGGCCATGTTGTGAGCGCGGATCGGGGCAGGTGCGAAAGCGTTTGCCTCGGGCGTTGTCTGTGCTATAGGCGGCGCATAAATGCAGGGGTCGGCCACATGGTCGGCCTTCTACTTTCCCGGTAATCCGGGACCTTAACCGCCCGGATCGGGCAAATCAAAGCCAGCCTGAGCGGGCAAGGGCAGAACCGGGCACTACGCCCTGAAACGGAATGAGGAATAGACATGAGCGACGTCGCAGATCGCGTTAAAAAGATCGTTGTTGAGCACCTGGGTGTCGAAGAAGACAAAGTGGCGGAAAACGCTTCTTTCATCGACGATCTGGGCGCGGACAGCCTGGACACTGTTGAACTGGTCATGGCCTTCGAAGAAGAGTTCGGCATCGAAATCCCCGATGACGCAGCCGAGACCATCCAGACCTTTGGCGACGCCGTCAAGTTCATCTCTGAAGCGTCCTAAGACCTTCGAATTCAGTAAAAAGCGGCGCTTCCGGGCAACGGAGGCGCCGTTTTTTGTGCCCCAGCGGAATTCTTGCTTGTCAGCCGTGATATTCCTACGCAACCATTTGGGCGAGGCATAAATATCTGAGCGGGCAGGGCATGATACGATCCACCCCGATGATCAACACGGCACGTCTGACGCTTTGCGGCATGCGGCCCGAGGATTTTAACCGGTTCGCCGAAATCTGGCGCAACCCCTGTGTCGTGCGCCATATCGGCGGCACGCCTCGATCCCGTGGCGAAGCGTGGGATTCGTTCCTTAGAAACGCAGGGCACTGGCAAATGGCCGGATTTGGCCAGTGGGCGGTCATTCAACAATCGAATCGTCAGATGATCGGGCAGGCGGGGTTTTTCTATGGAAATCGTGCCTTGGGCGACGACTTTGACAGTTTTCCTGAGGCTGGATGGGTTCTGGCCCCCGAAGCGCAGGGTCGGGGTTTGGGCTTGGAGGCGGCGCAGGCCGCGCATGATTGGTTTGATCGAATTATGCCTGGGCCATTGGTTGCATTGGTGAATTCTTCAAATTCGTCTTCTCAGAAGCTGGCGGAAAAGCTGGGGTACGAGTTGATCAGAGAAAGCGAGTTCCAAGGTTCACCCGTTCATCTTTTGCGTCGAAACGGACCTCCTATGCGCCACTGAAACGCAAGGTGCGATGCCGCAAATTGCCCGTAGTTTGCCGAAACTGGAAGAACGCGGCCCCTGTTCTCTGACTATGATATTCTGAATTTCCAGATTGATTGGGCGGAGGAGCAAGCTCATGAGGATTTACCCCACGATGGAACTGCAGGGCGGCCGGTGCGTTACGCTGGACAAGGGCCGCTTGGACGAGGCCATGATTTGGCATGTGAATCCTTCAGAAACGGCGCATGGCTGGGCCACTGCCGGAGCTGAGTGGATGCACCTGACGGATTTCGACGCAATCGAAGGGCGCGACACGAACTCGGAACTGGTCGAAGAGATTATCCGTTCGGCAGAGATTCCCGTGCAGTTGGCGGGTGGCATGCGGACCCGCGAGCAAGTTGAATATTGGATCGACAAGGGCGCCGGGCGGATCGTGATCGGTACCTTGGCGGCCTGGGACCCCAATCTGGTCAAAGAGCTTGCCAAGCTGCATCCGGACCAGATCGTTTTGGCCGTGGACGTCTGGCAGGGTCAGGTCATGACCGAGGGCTGGCGCAGTCAGAGCGCCTTTACCCCCGAGGCATTTATTGAGGCATTCGCCGACACGCCTTTCGCCGCCATTCTCGTGACTGATATCGACAGCGATATGGAAGACGTTGAGGCGCAGTTGGGTTTGATCTCGGGTCTGGCCGAAAAGTCTCGTACGCCTATCATCGCAAGCGGCGTTGTGCGTACTGCGGATGACATTTCTCGTTTGGCCTACATCCCCAATATCTCGGGTGCACTTGTCGGTCGGGCGTTGTTCCGCAAGACGATTGACTTGTCAGAAGCCCTGAGCGTCGCAAGCGCGGCTCATGAGCCCGTGGCGGAATTTCAGTAAGATAAGCCCGAATGCTCTGTCCTCCTCCTCATCTATTTTGAGGGGGCGGATTATTTTTTTAGGCTTGGGGTTACCGCTTTCGGCATTTCTTTGCCTTTCGCAGCGTCAGGTGTTCAACGCAGAATTTGCTGTTGCTCTTGCCCCCGCACCCCGGCACGGGGTATGAGCGTTTCTTAAACACGAAGCAGGCAAGAGGCACTTCATGCGCAGAGTCGTTGTAACCGGTCTGGGATTGGTCACTCCGTTGGCTAGCGGGGTCGAGGAAACCTGGTCACGGCTGTTGGATGGAGAATCCGGCGCGGGACCAATCACGCTGTTCGACGCCGAGGCAAGTGGGGTCACGACGACCTATGCCTGCGAAGTCCCCCGCGGCGATGGAACAAACGGGACGTTCAACCCCGATGAATGGATGTCGCCAAAAGAGCAGCGTAAGGTTGAAGACTTCATTCTATATTCGATCGCGGCTGCTGAAATGGCCTGCAAGGACGCGGATTGGCTTCCCGAAGATGAAGAGGCGCGCCTACGTACCGGTGTTCTGATCGGTTCGGGGATTGGTGGTCTGGGATCCATTGCGGAAACGGCGAACTTGATCCGTGACAAGGGGCCACGCAGGGTGTCCCCCTTCTTTATTCCCGGCGCGTTGATCAACCTGGCCTCGGGTCAGGTTTCCATCCGCCACGGTTTCAAGGGGCCGAACCATTCGGTGGTGACTGCATGTTCGACAGGCGCCCACGCAATCGGCGACGCAAGCCGGATTATCCGTGCAGGAGACGCCGATGTCATGGTCGCAGGTGGCGGCGAAGGCTGCATCTGCGAGATCGGCATCGCGGGTTTCAATGCCTGCAAGGCGCTATCGACCAAATATGCAGATAACCCCAAAGCCGCGAGCCGTCCTTACGATGTTGATCGTGACGGGTTTGTCATGGGTGAGGGGTCCGGAATCGTCATTCTGGAAGAATACGAGCACGCCAAGGCGCGTGGCGCGAAGATTTATGCCGAAGTGTTGGGATACGGCATGTCCGGCGACGCCTACCATATCACCGCCCCCAGCGAGGATGGTGATGGTGCAGAGCGTTCAATGCAGGCCGCGCTGCGCAGTGCCGGGCTGGAGCCAAAGGATCTGGACTATATCAACGCGCACGGCACGTCGACCATGGCGGACACAATAGAGCTGGGCGCAGTTGAACGTTTGCTAGGCGAACACGCCGCAAACGCGACCATGTCCTCGACCAAATCTGCCACAGGCCACCTGCTTGGGGCTGCTGGCGCGATTGAGGCGATCTTTTCTATCCTGGCAATCCGGGATCAGGTGGCCCCGCCGACGATCAATCTGGACAATCCCGCTGTTGAAACACCTATCGACTTGGCTCCGAACGCCAAGCGAGAGCGTGAGATCAACGTGGCACTGTCCAACTCGTTCGGGTTTGGTGGCACGAATGCCAGCGTGATCTTCGGAAAGGCCAGCTAAATGTGGCGCGCTCTGGCGTCCAATATGCTGACCATTCTGGTGGTCGGCCTGTTCTTGTCGGGCGGACTTATCCTTTGGGGGCAGTCGCGCTACAAAAACGAAGGCCCACTGGAAACCGCGATCTGCCTTCAGGTCGAGCGCGGGTCCAACATGACCGAAGTCAGTCAGAAACTGGAGGATCAGGGCGCGATCAGTAGCGCGATGATCTTCCGTATGGCGGCAGATTACACGGACAAAGCCCCGCAGTTGAAAGCGGGCAGTTTCCTGGTGCGCGAAGGTTCGTCGATGGAGCAGATCATCGACGAAATCACGCGTAGCGGTGCCAGTACCTGCGGGTCCGAAATTGAGTACCGCATTGGTGTGACGCGTATCCAGACTCGGGTGCGTGAGTTGAATCCCGCAACGCTCGATTTTGATGAGATTGCGTCATTCGATGTCGCCGAAGAGGAGGCACCTGCGGCCTATACCGAGAAACGCAATGACGCTGATACGCGCTATCGGGTTTCGGTGGCCGAAGGCGTTACTGCGTGGCAGGTGGTCGAAGGGCTGAAGCAGATTGATGCGCTGACCGGGGAAGTTACCGAAATTCCTGCAGAGGGAATGTTGGCACCCGACAGTTATGATGTGGTACGCGGCGCTGACAGGAACGCCATTCTGCAGGGTATGCAGGACAGGCAGCAGTTGCGCGTCAACGCGGTCTGGGAAAAGCGACAGGATGATCTGCCAATCAGCAGCCCGGAAGAAATGCTAATTCTCGCGTCGATCATCGAAAAGGAAACAGGCGTTCCGCATGAGCGTGGACAAGTGGCCAGTGTTTTCGTGAACCGACTTGAGCGTGGCATGAAGTTGCAGACAGACCCGACCGTCATTTACGGCGTAACGAAAGGTCAAGGGACCTTGGGCCGCGGCTTGCGTCGGAGTGAACTTCGCCGCGCAACGCCTTGGAATACGTATGTAATTGACGGTTTGCCGCCAACTCCGATTGCAAGTCCAGGTCTAGCAAGCCTGGAAGCCGCCGTAGCCCCGGAAGACACGAACTATGTGTTCTTTGTTGCGGACGGTACAGGCGGGCATGCTTTTGCGGAAACGTTGGACGAGCATAACCGTAATGTCGCCAAATGGCGTGAGATAGAAGCCGAACGCCAAAGTTCAGGAAACTAAAAAAGGTGCCGCGTGTTGCGGCACCTTTTTCAATTCATGCGGCCGGTTTTCTTTTCTGCCGCCGACGCTGGTTTGATCTGGGCTTGGCCGACGCGTTGGCGGCCTGTGGCTTTGGCCCACGACGGCGGAACCCGCCACGTTTGCGCGGTTTTTTGGGCTCTGCAAACTCGGGCATTGTGCCGCTGGCGACGGGGATTTCGATCTTCATCAGCTTTTGAATCTGCTTCAACTGATCCAGTTCATCCGGCGCACAGAATGCAATAGCTTCACCTTCGCGACCTGCGCGAGCGGTGCGGCCGATCCGGTGCACATAGTTGTCGGGCACCTCGGGCAGGTCATAGTTAATTACATATGCCACGCCGGGAATGTCGATGCCGCGCGCGGCCACGTCAGTTGCCACAAGCACGTTGATCTCACCCGCGCGAAACGCCTTGATTGCACGGTCGCGTTGGCCTTGGCTTTTGTTGCCGTGAATGGAGGCCGCGTTAAAGCCGTCAGCGACGAGGTCTTTCATCAATCGCTCTGCGCCATGCTTGGTGCGCGCAAATACCAATGTCAGAGCATCGGCGTCTTCAGACAGAATCTCGCGCAGCTTGGCGGGCTTTTCCGCCCGGCTCAGGAAGTGGATCGACTGTGTGATCTTGTCAGCCGCCTTCCCCGGAGGAGAGACCTGAATGCGCTGGGGGTTCGTCAGATAGGTCTGGCTGATTTCTTCCATCTGCTTGGGCATCGTGGCGGAAAACAACATGGTTTGACGCGGTGTGCCAAGTTCGGGCGCGATACGGCGCAAGGCGTGAATGAACCCCATGTCCAGCATCTGGTCAGCCTCGTCCAACACCAGATGGCGGACCGAGCTGAGATCAACAGCGCCGCGTTCCATCAAATCAATCAGGCGACCGGGTGTTGCGACAAGGATATCGGTTCCGCGTGCAAGGAAGGAAATCTGCTTGCCGATGGACTGACCACCCACAACGGTTGCGACGCGGATTTTTGTTTTTTTTGTCAGGGTTCGCAGGCTTTCCGCGATCTGATTGACCAGCTCACGCGTCGGCGCAAGGATCAACGCCTTGGCTGTCTTGGGGGCAGGTTTGCCGGGTTGCGCCAGCAGGTGATCAATCAGCGGCAACCCAAAGGCCAGAGTTTTTCCGGTGCCGGTTTGCGCCAGCCCCATAATGTCGTGACCCTGCAGCGCCATCGGAATGGCCTGATTCTGGATCGGTGTGGGTTGCGTAAAGTTTGCGCGTTTCAGCGCGTCATTCAGGGCCGGGGCAAAGCCCAGCATGTCAAAGTCGAACAAGTAATCATCCTTTTCAATCCGTGGCCGCCTATTAGCCACGAACAAATACATCGACACGTGCGCACCGCACGAGCCTACAGGGTTTCGCGAAGCCTCGGGACGCGCAGGCGAGCCCTGTGCCGTCCGGCCATCGCAACAAGAACCCTGCGTGAAGGGGAACTGGAGAGGTTTGGGCGCTGTAAGGTCGAATACGACCGTCTATGCTCACGCGGCAGCGCTGTGTTTCGGGGCACATGCGTGTTTGGCGAGGGAATGTCAAGTTTGCCGTTGTGTAATAGGCGAGTTTCCCAATCGGTGTGCTTGTTATCAAGGATATGGCGGGTCGTGATCCAGAGGTGGAAGGTCTTGAGAAATAGTTAAATTACAGGTCGGTTCCTGTTGCGTGAGTGTTGCGTAACTATTTGACTTTACGAACTTATTATCCTAGACTTGGTGTCATGCTAGAAGAGGTGGGTATCGGCCGCGGGTAAGCCCGGTGGCCGATTTTTGCTTCTCTCGTGCGGAGAAAACTCACGCATGAGGTCACAGGCACACATGACTTTGATTACCCCGGAAGAGCGGATTACCCAGACGGCTGACTTGTTGCAGTCGCTTGAGCGATCCATTCGCGATCTGCGCGAAGCAGCGGAAGAACTGCGCAGGCAGATCGGTGCCGGGGAGGATGCAGACTTTGCCGGAGCAGGCAAGCAACTGGGTCAGTTAGAGGGGCTGATCCGAAGTTGCCAGAAAGTGGAGATAAGCTTTGTCGAACAACATCACAGACAAGCCGGAATTGCCCAAGGGGGCTATGCGCTCGACCTTCAGCGCGCTCGATTTGAAATCGGGTGCAGGCTGGCTCGCCTCCGCCGATGCTGCGGTGAGGGACAGATTTCTGAGTGAGATCGGGGAGGGGGGGCTGTGTGCCCTCCCTTTCCTGTTCGAGTTTTGGGCGCTGCCGCATCAATTGCCGCCCGAGGGGGATTGGCGGTCGTGGGTGATCATGGGGGGGCGCGGGGCAGGTAAGACACGCGCAGGGTCCGAGTGGGTGCGTGCGATGGTCGAAGGGTCTAAGCCGCTGGACAGGGGAGAGGCCAGTCGGGTGGCGTTGGTGGGCGAGACATTTGATCAGGTGCGCGACGTGATGATTTTTGGCGATAGCGGGATTTTGCAATGCTCGCCCCCGGATCGTCGACCTGTTTGGAAGGCATCGGAACGCAAGTTGATCTGGCCCAACGGAGCCGAGGCGCAGGCGTTTTCGGCGCATGATCCCGAAGGGCTGCGCGGCCCGCAATTCGATGCCGCGTGGGTAGACGAACTGGCCAAGTGGAAAAAGGCCGAAGAGACCTGGGATATGTTGCAGTTTGCCTTGCGTCTGGGTGAGCGGCCGCGGGTCTGCGTGACGACCACGCCGCGCAATGTGAAGGTTTTGAAGGATTTGCTGGCCTCTCCGTCCACCGTGCAGACCCACGCGCCGACCGAGGCGAACCGGGCCAATCTGGCGGACTCGTTTCTGGCCGAGGTACGCGCGCGCTATGCTGGTACGCGGCTGGGGCGGCAGGAATTGGATGGGGTTTTGCTCTCGGATGCTGAGGGCGCGTTGTGGACAGGCTCGATGCTGGATGCGGCGCGGGTAGATAAAGCGCCCGGTTTGGATCGTATCGTAGTGGCGCTGGACCCTGCGGTGACAGCGGGGGCGCATGCGGATGCCTGTGGTATCGTAGTGGTCGGCGCGCAACTACAGGGGCCGCTTGAGGAATGGTGCGCCTATGTGCTGGCCGACCGCACTGTGCAGGGCGTTGGTCCTGCGGGCTGGGCGCAGGCGGCGATTGACGCGATGGATGAGTTCGGGGCCGAACGGCTGGTGGCCGAGGTCAATCAGGGCGGGCAACTGGTGGAAGAGGTCGTCCGGCAGGTGGACCCTCTGGTCCCGTTCCGCGCTGTGCGGACCTCACGCGGCAAGGTGGCGCGGGCCGAGCCTGTGGCGGCGCTTTATGAGCAGGGGCGGGTGGGCCATGTGGCCGGGCTGGACGCGCTGGAGGAGCAGATGTGCCAGATGACCGCGCGTGGGTTCGAAGGTCAGGGCTCGCCCGACCGGGTCGACGCGTTAGTCTGGGCGCTGCATGAGTTGGTTGTTGGGCCTGCGGGGTTGTATCGGCGGCCTAGGGTGCGGAGTTTGTGAAGAGGCCGCAGCGGAGAGCCTAGTACCCCCCCCAACTATGACACCAAGCTCGAATGCAAAACGTACCTAGAAGCATTGCTTTGCACCTAAGTTGATGTGATCATTTCGAGAGGGGGGGGCTAGTTATGAGCATCCGGCGCACTTTCCAAATTTGCTTCGCTGTAGCGATGATATGTATTGCTCATAAGCCTTCGCTCGCGCAAAGCATCGAAGTGCCAGAAAGGACAACTCCGAGACCGGAAACAACCCGAGGCGTCCCACATGTTCAGATTGGAGTTGCGCCTGTTCCGGGGTTAACAGAGGACCTATTGAGGCGCGTCAATGAAATTCCTGATGTGGAAGTTCGTGAGACTGTGATCTCAATGCCCGGAGCCAAAGGGTTTTGGTTGGCAGACAACCTTTCGTTAGCGCATCCTGAGGTAATAGTGGGTGGTCGGGAATTTGCACATGTGCATCCTGATGGCTCACTCCACGCATCGCTTGAACCTGAAACGGCTCGGGTCGCGATAGATGCTGGCTGGGCCGTCGCGCACCCCTGGTCGCAAAAACGGCCGGGGTGGGAAGGATTTGTGATGATTTTTACTCCTTCATCGGAAGTCGAGCTAGATGTTGTTTTCCAATTGGTTTTGGCATCATACAACTATGTGACCGGAAGGTCATTGTAGAGGAATTAGTACCTAGCCGGAGAAGCGGATCGTTTCCTGATCGCCTCTACGTTGCCCAACCCCCGAACGCCCTATTCCTGAAGCTTAAACTTCTTTCCGTCATAACTCCTTTTCAACAAGCCGGGCAGAGCGGCGGCAGAAAGGAGCACAGATGGTATTCGATTTCTTGCGTCATAGATCGGCTGAGGCAGCGCCCGAGGCGAAGGCGAGCGCGGCGGGGCCTGTGGTGGCGTGGCAGACGGGTGGGCGCGTGGCGTGGAGCCCTCGGGACGCGGTGTCGCTGACGCGGACTGGGTTTTCGGGGAATCCGGTGGGGTTCCGCTCGGTCAAGCTGATTGCTGAGGCGGCGGCGGCGCTGCCTTTGGTGTTGCAGGATCAGACGCAGCGATTTGATGTGCATCCGATCCTGAACCTCATGCGGCGACCGAATGCGGCACATGGGCGGGCGGAGTTGATGGAGGCTCTGTTCGGGCAGTTGCTATTGTCGGGCAATGCCTATGTTGAGGCGGTACAAGCCGAGGAAGGTTTGCCGCTTGAGTTGCACGTTCTGCGATCCGACCGGATGAGCGTGGTGCCGGGAGCGGATGGCTGGCCCAAGGCTTATGACTATACGGCGGGCGGCAAGACGCACCGGTTCCCGGCGGATGCGATCTGCCACATAAAGTCCTTCCATCCTCAGGACGATCATTATGGGTTCTCGCCTATGCAGGCGGCGGCGATGGCGATTGATGTGCATAACAGCGCGTCGCGGTGGTCCAAGTCACTGTTGGACAATGCCGCGCGGCCTTCAGGGGCGCTTGTGTGGAAGGGCGATGGCCATGGAGTGATGGCCGAGGATCAGTTCCGGCGTCTGTCGGATGAGATCGAACAGAACTATCGCGGGGCGCGGAATGCGGGGCGTCCGATGGTTTTGGAAGGGGGCTTGGATTGGAAGCCGATGGGCTTTTCGCCCTCGGACATGGAGTTTCAGAAGACCAAGGAACCCCTGATGTTGCGGTACGGGTTCGACACGATTGAGCGTGACGGCATCCTTCTGTTCCAGATGCGTGACGGACGAACACCGATCCCTATTGATCCGGAAAAGCTTGCGATCAGTTCGGATATCGAAGGTTCAATCGAACACCGGCGCGAAGCAGAAGCCGAGATGACAGGTCGCGTTCGCCTGCGTTTTGTTCAATCGGACGCAGACCACGACATCGTTGCCGAGGAGGCTGTGCCGCCGGACGCACGTACGCACGCTGTGTCGATAAACGAGATGCCCTTGTCAATGACACGCGCCGAAGGCCGTCAGACATCCGAGCGGTGGCTGAGTGAGGCAAGAATAGCCCGAGAAACGGCACGTTTTGCCCTCCCTCCATCGATGTCCCGTGTGGGCGCGGGGGATGTCGTCAGCTTGAACGGAAGCGACCAGGGTACGCGATATCGTATCGACCGCTTGGAGCAGGCCGAGTTACAAATCGCAGACGCCGTCCGGATTGAACCCGGCATTTATGCGGCCACGGACTTGCCCGACGACACGATCGCCGAGAATCCGTTTGTGGCCCCGGTTCCCGTGTATTCTGTGTTTCTGGATCTGCCATTGATGAGCGGGTCCGAGGCACCGCATGCGCCATATTTGGCGGTGACGGCCAATCCGTGGCCCGGAGGTGCAGCCGTCTATTCCGCGCCAACTGACGAAGATTATGTGCAGGAACAAGTCGTTTCTGGTCAGGCGGTGATTGGCTTGACGGAAAGCCCACTGATGCGTTCAACCGCAGGAGTTTGGGACGAAGGCGCCCCGCTAAATGTCCAACTCATTGATGGCGTTTTGGAATCCCGCCCACGTTCCGCGTTGTTGAGCGGTGCCAATCTTGCTGCGATCGGGGACGGAACGCCCGACAATTGGGAATTATTCCAATTTGCCGACGCCAACCTTCAAGGCCAGGGAACTTACGCGCTGTCTGGGCGGCTTCGTGGGCAGTTCGGAACTGACGCTATCATGCCCGAGGTTTGGCCCGAAGGTTCGGTGTTTGTGTTATTGGACCCACGCGTAGTACAGACCGGGCTGCTTCGGTCAGAGCGCAGGCTTGCGAAGCACTATAGAATTGGGCCGGCTACGCGTGGGTATGATGACCCGTCGTTTGTCCACCAAGTCGAGGCGTTCAATGGCAATGGTTTACGCCCCTACGCCCCGGTGCATCTGCGTGTTCGTAGATCAGGGGCGGGTGATACGTTTTCGTGGATGCGTCGAACCCGAATTGACGGAGGCGACTGGGCCGGAATCGACGTCCCGTTGGGCGAAGAGTCCGAAGCTTATCTGATACAGATTCGGGCTGAAGAGTCATTGGTGCGTGAGGAACTGGTTCAAAATTCCCGCTGGACATATACGTCGGCTGCAAAACTCGCCGACGGTGTGTCCGGTTCCTACACAGTCCAGGTGGCACAGGTTTCGGCCAGCTATGGTCCCGGTCTGCAAGCATTTCTTACGGTAGGTTAGATGGCTAAGTAATTAGCCTTCTTCTTAGAAGCCTTCTCAGGCGACGCGAGCAACAAAAGGCGCCGCCTGCGACACGACATCGCCATTTCGCCTGTATGGTGAGCGAGGCAAAATCACCGACAGAGTGGTGAGAATGCAAAAATAACCAAGTAAACGGCTCACCCGGATGCGCAGCTAACGCACTTGGTGGCCGCATGATCCAAGTTCAGGCGACCAATTGGGATCTCTTCACCGCAGTCTTCGCAGAATCCGTATTCTCCCTCGTCGATCCTAAGCAATGCCGCCTTTAATCTGTTCATTTCGACGTCCCTGTTGGCTTGCTGAGCCTTGGCCATTGCCTGGTTCTGCAACGCGTCCATCCTGCTAAGGCGCCCTATGGCTTGTTGGTCCAGTTCAACAATGGCTTGCGCCTTCTTTCCTGCTTCCGAGTTGTCAGCAAGTTCCGCTAAACGACTGCGTATTCGGGCCTCGAATTCGGCCATCAAAGAAGCATTCATTTTCGTTATCCTGCTGATCACGGGTTTGCGTTTGGCGTTTTTGCCTCTAAATGGCATTCTAGGCGCAGCAAAGGATCAAAAGCCATGTTGGAAACGCGCAGTCACGTTACACCCGTCGACCCCGTCTGGGATCGCATCACGACCGAAGCTCAATTGGCCGTTGAGAATGAGCCGTTGATGGGCGGGTTGGTGCACGCCTGTATTCTGCACCACCGCAGTCTAGATAGGGCATTGTCCTACCGGGTATCGGCCAAGCTGTGCTCGAATGAAATGTCCATGATGGTATTACGAGAGATCGTGGACGAAGCTTATGCGGATGATCACTCGCTGATCGAGGCGGCCCGTGCCGACTTGATGGCTGTGTACGAGCGCGACCCGGCTTGCCATCGCCTGCTGCAGCCGATTCTGTACTTTAAGGGCTATCAGGCAATGCAAGCCTATCGCGTGGCGCATTGGCTATGGCAAAAGAAGCGCTACGATCTGGCGTATTTCTTCCAGATGCGTTCATCCGAGATTTTCGGGATTGATATCCACCCGGCCGCGAAAATAGGCAAAGGGATCATGATTGATCACGCCCATTCCATCGTAATCGGCGAAACTGCGGTTGTCGGTGACAATGTGTCGATGCTGCATTCCGTCACGCTTGGCGGGACCGGCAAGGAAGAAGAACAGCGCCATCCGAAAATTGGTGACGGTGTTCTGATCGGTGCAGGTGCCAAGGTGCTCGGCAATATTGAAGTGGGTCATTGCAGCCGAATTGCTGCCGGATCGGTTGTCTTGCAGGCCGTGCCTGCGTGCAAAACCGTTGCGGGCATTCCTGCAAAGATTGTCGGCGAAGCAGGTTGTGATCAGCCTGCAATTTCAATGGACCACATGCTGGGCAAAGATCAGTAACTCACACTCAGTTCGGGCGGTTGTTCTTTTCGTTCAACCGCTTGAGCCGCTTTTCTTCCCGCCGTTTCTTTCGCTCTTCAATCCGTTTGTTGCGCTCGGCTTCCCATTTGGCGGCCGCGCTTTTGGAATTGAACTTCGAGTTTTCACCTGGATAGCTGTTGGGCTTGGCATAGGCATCCGCAGGTGCAATTGCAGCCAGCATCAACAAAATCAAACCTGTCCGAGTAAGCCGTGTGAAGGTCATGGGGCACCTTTGCATCCGTGTCTGATTTGCAAACAACTTGACGCCCCGCGCGTGCTCAAACAACAGTTGGCCGGATCACGTTTCCTCACTTCCCGGCCAGACACGAAAAAGCCGCGCCAGAACGTGCGGGCGCGGCTGTTGCGGTTTCTCTTGGTGTTAGGCCAGCATGACCATGGGGTTCTCAAGGTTTTCGACAATGGCTTGCAGCAGTTCCGCGCCAAGCGCTCCGTCGATCACGCGGTGGTCCACGGACATCGTTACGGACATCACTGTTGCAACGGTCAGCTCTCCGTCATCGCCTACAACTGGTTTTTTGACGCCTGTACCCACTGCAAGAATGCCAGCGTGCGGCGGGTTCACGATGGCGTCGAAATTGTCGATGCCAAACATGCCCAGATTCGAGATTGCGAATGTGCCGCCCTGATATTCATGCGGTGCCAGTTTGCGTTCACGAGCGCGACCAGCAAGGTCTTTCATCTCGGTCGACAACGCGGACAGCGACTTGGTGTCGGCATCCTGAAGAACCGGGGTGAACAGACCGCCCTCGATAGCGACGGCAACAGCCACATCTGACGGTTTCAACTGCAATACCCGATCACCGGCCCAGACCGCGTTGCAGGCCGGAACCTGCTGCAACGCGTTTGCGACAGCCTTGATGATGAAGTCGTTGACGCTCAGCTTCACGCCACGGCCTTCAAGCTGTTTGTTCAACTGGCTGCGGAACTTGAGCAGCGCATCCAGCTTAATATCGCGACGCAGGTAGAAATGCGGGATGGTCTGCTTGGCCTCGGACAGGCGCGCGGCAATGGTTTTGCGCATCCCGTCCAGCTTGATTTCTTCGTAATCGCGGGTTTCGTACATTTTTGCCACGGCATCCGCCGACGGGCCAGCCGGGGCTGCCGCTGCCGGAGCCGCTGCTGCAGGTGCAGGTGCAGGGGCCGGAGCAGGCGCGGTGGCTGTAGCGCCTTCCACATCTACTTTGACGATACGGCCATGCGGTCCCGAACCGGTGATCTGCGCCAGATCAAGACCCTTTTGCGCAGCGATACGACGGGCCAGCGGCGAGGCGAAGATACGGCCACCGTCGGCTTTGGCCGGTGCTGCCGGAGCAGGGGCAGGTGCCTCGGACGCCCCAGAGGCGGCCTCGTTACCCGCGGCGGCTGCCGGAGCAGCCGCGGGGGCTGCGGTAGCTGCCGCGCTGATGTCGTCAGCGCTTTCGCCATCTTCCAGCAGAACTGCGATGGCGGTGTTGACCTTGACTCCTTCGGTGCCCTCGGGGATCAGGATCTTCCCGATGGTGCCTTCGTCAACGGCCTCAAACTCCATTGTGGCCTTGTCGGTTTCGATCTCGGCCAGCAGGTCGCCGCTTGATACGGTGTCGCCCTCTTTCACCAGCCATTTGGCAAGGGTGCCTTCCTCCATCGTGGGGGAAAGGGCGGGCATCAGAATTTCTGTGGGCATCTGTGTCGCTCCTTACCGGTAGGTCACTTGTTTGACGGCTGCGATCACCTCATCGGTGGTGATCAGTGCCAGTTTTTCGAGGTTCGCTGCATAAGGCATCGGAACGTCCTTGCCGGTGCAGTTGATGACCGGAGCATCCAGATAGTCGAACGCCTCTTGCATCACCACCGAACTGATATAGCTGCCGACCGAGCCTTGCGGCCAGCCTTCTTCGACTGTCACCATACGGTTGGTTTTCATCACCGAGTTAATGATCGCGCCGGTGTCCATCGGGCGGATAGTGCGCAGGTCGATCACCTCGGCGCTGATACCTTCCTCGGCCAGCTTGTCAGCGGCTTCCAGCGCGTATTGCATGCCGATGCCAAAGCTCACGATGGTCACGTCCGAGCCTTCGCGCCAGATGCGCGCCTTGCCCAGCGGGATGGTCAGATCATCCACTTGCGGGACATCGAAAGAGCGTCCGTAAAGGATCTCGTTTTCAAGGAAGATCACCGGGTTGGGGTCGCGGATCGCCGATTTCAGCAGCCCTTTTGCATCAGCAGCCGAGTAGGGCATGACCACTTTCAGACCGGGGATCTGCATGTACCAGGCGGCATAGTCCTGAGAATGCTGTGCGGCCACGCGGGCGGCAGCACCGTTGGGGCCTCGGAACACGATGGGGCAACCCATTTGACCGCCGGACATATAAAGCGTTTTGGCAGCAGAGTTGATGATTTGGTCAATCGCCTGCATGGCGAAGTTAAAGGTCATGAACTCGACAATCGGCTTCAACCCACCAAAGGCCGAACCAACTGCGATCCCGGCAAAACCGTGTTCGGTGATGGGCGTGTCGATCACACGCTTGCTGCCGAATTCGTCCAACAGGCCTTGGCTGATCTTGTATGCCCCCTGATATTCGGCGACCTCTTCGCCCATCAGGTAGACGTCTTCATCGCCGCGCATTTCTTCGGCCATCGCGTCGCGCAGGGCTTCGCGAACGGTTTCGGATTTCATCTCAGCGTCCGCAGGCCAGTCCGGGGATAGATCGACAACCGGTGCAGCAGGGGCAGCGGCAGGAGCGGGGGCCTCAACCGCCGCAGGGGCGGCCTCAGCCACAGCTGCGGCTGCGGGCGCAGCCGTGGGCAGGGCAGAGGCGTCCTCGCCTTCTTCCACGAGGACCGCGATAGGTGTGTTCACCTTGACCCCTTCGGTACCTTCCGCGATCAGAATTTTGCCGACGATGCCTTCGTCAACGGCCTCGAACTCCATCGTAGCCTTGTCGGTTTCAATCTCGGCCATGATATCGCCCGAGGATACGGTGTCGCCTTCTTTGACCAGCCACTTGGCCAGCGTGCCCTCTTCCATCGTGGGCGAAAGGGCGGGCATGAGAATTTCGGTTGCCATGTCTCAGTTTCCTTCCGGGGCCGGGGTAATCATCCCGACGATGTTTCCTTGTCCATCTTCCACATAGGCGCAGCGGCCTATGCCAGGATAATCGGTCGGCGGCAGCGCTTCGGCGCCGCCATTTGCCAATGCCCACGCATAGCGTTCGTCGCAATCTCCGACCTCAAAGGTCATGGTGCCGCCGCGCACCGGGCTACCGGCAGCGGGCGCTTCGCCATGGCGCTGCATCAGGCCACCGGTCAGCCCTAGGCTGCCGCCGATCTGGTCGCCACTGATCAGATGATAGCCGACTTCTTCGCCGCCGGGCATTGGTGTGAACGCCCAGTCGAATAGGCCGGTATAGAACGCTTTGGCCTGTTCGACGTCACTGACGTGAATTTCGAAATGCGGCATCTGTCAGGCCTCGGCGTAGATATCTGTCCAGAGCTCTTCCACAGAAGGCTCGGGGCTTTCTTTCGAGAATTCGGCAGCCTGATTGACGATCTCTTTGATCTCTTTGTCGATCGCCTTCAGGTCGTCCTCGGTCGCGTGTTTGCCGGTCAGCAGTAGTTCGCGCACATGCTCAATTGGATCGCTTTGCTCGCGGACCTTCTGAACCTCTTCGCGGGTGCGATACTTGGCCGGGTCGGACATCGAGTGGCCGCGATAGCGATAGGTTTTGACCTCGAGGATGTAGGGCCCCTTACCAGCGCGACAGTGGGCGACGGCTTTCTCACCGGCCTCTTTGACGGCCAGAACGTCCATGCCATTGACAATTTCACCGGGGATACCGAAGGCCTCACCTCGGTGGTAGATGTCTTTGGTCGAGGTCGAGCGCGCCTGAGAGGTCCCCATAGCGTATTGATTGTTTTCGATCACGAATACGACGGGCAATTCCCACAGGGCGGCCATGTTGAATGTCTCGTAAACCTGACCCTGGTTGGCCGCACCATCACCGAAATAAGTAAAGGTGACTCCACCGTTTTCCTTGTACTTGTCGGCAAAGGCCAGACCTGCGCCCAACGGAACCTGCGCGCCAACGATGCCGTGCCCACCATAGAAGTGCTTCTCTTTAGAGAACATGTGCATCGAGCCGCCCTTGCCCTTGGACAGGCCGCCAATACGTCCGGTCAGTTCGGCCATCACGCCGCCCGGATCCATGCCGCAGGCCAGCATGTGACCGTGGTCGCGGTAAGAAGTAATCCGCTTGTCGCCGTCCTTGGCTGCGGCCTCGAGGCCCACAACAACGGCTTCCTGGCCAATATACAGGTGACAGAATCCACCAATAAGACCCATGCCATAAAGTTGACCGGCCTTTTCTTCGAATCGGCGGATCAGCAGCATCTCTCGGTAGTAGGTGGTCAGTTCTTCCGACGAAACGTTTGGTTTCTTTGCGGTTTTTCGCGCAGCCATTGTGGCGATCTCCCCCTCTCGGCAAGATAGTTTAGCGTTAAACTATCTCATAAAGCATTTGCCGCTTTCTGGCGAGGGTAAATGTGACGCAGCGTCCGATCTTGCGAAAATCGGGTTGCGGCTTGCTAAAAAAACGATCGATTCAGTGGAGGATCAACGGATGACAACCTCATCTGAGCGGATCATTCCCAGCACAGAGCGTGCTTGCTGGTCCAACAAATCCAAGTCCAGATAAGTATCCGACAAACGGCGGGTCAGGTTCTCCATCTCTGCAATTTCTGCCTCGAGTTTGTCGAGGTCGCGCGACAGAGCGTCCCGTTCCGCTGCAATCTCGACCCGTCGGAACAGGCCATAGTCACCTTGCACGGCGGCAAAGGTGAAATAAACACCCAGCATAAACGCCACCATAAAGAATGCGACTGCGCCCAAACCGGGCCGATTGGAACGGGACACTCTGTTTACCGCCGTATGAAGTCTGCCTCAATAACGGGTCCTTTTTGGACCTCTGAAAGCACTATGTCACAGGTGATTCGGGTTGTGAATCCCCTGATTCGACAAAAACGCACGGGCTAGTGGATTTATTGCTCTAGCGCCGCAACACCGGGTAGGGTTTTGCCTTCCATCCATTCCAGAAACGCGCCGCCTGCAGTCGAGATGTACGAGAAATCCTTGGCCGCACCCGACGCATTCAAAGCCGCGACCGTGTCACCCCCACCCGCGACTGAGACCAATTGCCCGGACCGCGTCAGTGCCGCGGCTTTCAGCGCTGCCGCGTTGGTTGCGGTATCGAAAGGCTCAATCTCGAACGCGCCCAGCGGCCCGTTCCAGATCAGGGTCTGGCTTTGTCCGAAGATGTCTGAAATCGCCGCCACGCTGTCGGGGCCTGCGTCAAGGATCATTCCGTCATCCGTACATTGATCGGCGGGCAGAACCTGATGAGGGGCACCTGCTTCGAACTTTTCGGCCACGACGATGTCGGTGGGCAGGACGATGGTACAGCCCGAGGTTTCGGCCTTGTTCATGATCTCGGCTGCGGTGTCTTTCATCGCTGTTTCCGCCAGCGATTTGCCCACGTTCAGATCCTTGGCCACCAGAAACGTGTTGGCCATGCCGCCACCGATAACCAGGTAGTCCACCTTGTCGATCAGATTGCCCAGAAGTTCCAGCTTGGTCGAGACCTTGGCCCCGCCCACAACGGCTGTCACAGGGCGTTTGGGCGCGCCCAAAGCGCCCTCAAGCGCCTCAAGCTCGGCCTGCATCAGCCGACCAGCGCAGGCAGGCAGCATGCGGGCAATAGCCTCGGTCGAGCTGTGAGCGCGGTGCGCGGCGGAAAATGCGTCGTTGCAATACACATCGCCCAGACACGCTATACCGGCAGCCAGATCAGCGTCATTCTTGGTTTCCGCTGCGTGAAAGCGGGTGTTTTCCAAAAGCAGCACCTGACCGGGTTGCAACTGTTCGGCGGCCAGTTCCGCCTCGGTGCCGACGCAATCGGCGGCGAATAGGACAGTCGAGCCAAAAGCGGTCTCAAGCGTCGGGACCAGTTGCTTCAGCGATAGGTTCTCGCGGCGTTCACCGCCGGGGCGTCCAAAATGCGCCAGCAGGATCGGTTTGCCGCCCGCCGCAAGGATGTCGCGTACCGTGGGCACGATGCGCTGGATGCGGGTCGCGTCGGTCACAACGCCGTCGACAACTGGTACGTTGATGTCCACGCGTACCAGCACACGCTTGCCGTTCAGGTCCATATCATCCAGCGTTTTCCAGCCCATCGTTTCATCCTTGTCGTTACAACCGCTTTAGGCGGTTCTTTTCCTGCATTTTGCCCTCAGGTCAATGCGTCACTTGGCATTCATGCGTCCGCGTCATAGGTATTTGCGCAAGATAAACGACAGGAGGGCCTCATGGCCGAGATCAAGGATCCCGAAAACACCATCATCATCGAACTGAAAGACGGCAATGTCGTCATCGAGCTGCTGCCCGATGTGGCCCCCCAGCACTCGGCCCGGATGAAAGAACTGGCCCGTGGTGGTGAGTATGACAACGTGGCCTTCCACCGTGTGATCGACGGTTTCATGGCGCAGACAGGCGACGTGCAGCACGGCGATATGGAAGACGGATTCAACATCCGCATGGCCGGTACAGGTGGGTCGTCGCTGCCGAACGTTCCGGCAGAATTTTCGAAACTGCCCCACGATCGCGGCACATTGGGCGCGGCACGTTCGCAGAACCCGGACTCGGCCAACTCGCAGTTCTTCATCAACTTCAAGGACAATCACTTCCTGAACGGCCAGTACACCGTCTATGGCCGCGTTATCGACGGGATGGAGCACGTGGACGCCATCGTCCGGGGTGAGCCGCCGATGAGTCCCGACCGTATGATCAGCGTTAAGGTGGCAGCCGATGTATAAGCTGGCAGCCGCATTTGCTTTGCTGGCCAGCCCCGCGTTGGCCACTGGGTTGCAGATCGAGATCGAGGGCGAGGGGGCTAATGGCACCGTAACCGTTGATTTGTTTGACGATCTGGCTCCGAAGCACGTTGAACAGATCAGAACCCTTGCCGCCGAAGGCAAGTATGACGGTGTGGTCTTTCACCGCGTGATCGATGGCTTCATGGCACAGACCGGCGACGTGGAACATGGCCGTCTGGGCAGCGATCTGCGTCGTGCTGGCACCGGTGGGTCGGACCGGCCTGACCTGCCTGCCGAGTTCTCGGACTTCAATTACGACCGCGGTGTCGTGGGCATGGCACGGGCGCAAGACCCCAACAGTGCCAATTCGCAGTTCTTCATTATGTTTGCGCCCGGTCCGTTTCTGAACGGCCAATATACTGTTGTTGGACAGGTGACCGACGGGATGGACATTGTCGACGCGATCAAGCGTGGCGATGGCCCCAACGGAGCAGTCATCGGACAGCCCGACGTGATGACAAAAGTTACTGTAACCGAGTAACAAAAAAGGCCCCGACGCAGATTGCGCCGGGGCCTTTTTGTTAGACGGGGCTTAGTCGTCGCCCATGGCTTTCCAGATCACGGCCCCAATCGCACCGCCGATCAGCGGGGCCACCCAGAATAACCAAAGTTGTGAAAGGGCCGGGCCGTCGGCAAACAGCGCAACACCGGTTGAGCGCGCCGGGTTTACGGATGTATTCGTCACCGGGATCGAAATCAGGTGGATCAGCGTCAGGCCCAACCCGATGGCGATGGGGCCGAAACCAGCCGGAGCACCCTCAGACGTCGCGCCCAGAATGATTACGATGAAAAACGCCGTCAGTACGATCTCGATGATCAAGGCGGACATCATCGAATACCCTTCGGGGGACGCTTCGCCATAGCCGTTGCTGGCAAAGCTTCCGACCCCAGTGAATTCGGGTGCGCCGCTTACGATCAGGTACAGGACGACCGCTGCGGTAATTGCGCCGACGACCTGGGCGATCCAATAGGGAATAAGGTCTTTTGCCGGGAACCTTCCACCGATCATCAGGCCAAGACTGACGGCAGGATTGAAGTGCCCGCCCGAAATATGGCCGACCGCGTATGCCATTGTCAGAACGGTTAAGCCAAAAGCGAAAGATACACCCAGCCAGCCGATGCCGACATCGGCGACGACTGCCGCTAAGACGGCGCTGCCGCAGCCGCCCAGTACCAGCCAGAACGTGCCGAAGAATTCGGCCATGAGTTTTGATGACATGAAAAGCCCTCCGAAAAACAATGGGTTCAGTGTAATTCAAAAAACCTGTTTTGTGAAATTTTTAGGGAACCCGGTTCCGCCAAGGCAGGTTAATTCCAGGTTACGGGATCCAGCCGGAACAGCGTGGCCAACTGCTCGTAAATGCCGGGGGCCTCGGACTTCAAGGCGCGGGGCCGTTCAAAAAAGACCTCGACCGATACCGCAAAGAACTCTTCGTGCCCGACGGCGCCATATGGGTCGATGACCGTGTGCCGCCCTTTTTCTACGGATTGAACATGGGCATCGTATGCCGCCAGAAATGCTCGTTCCCACTCGGCGAAGGTCTGGCCTTCGCTGAGGATTGGAACGCCGTTGGTTCCGCCCGACAGATCGTCGATCTGATGTGCGAATTCGTGCAGGACTACGTTTTGTCCATCATGATCATCTAATGCGCCTTGCCTGCTGTGAGACCACGACAGAATGACCGGCCCCCGGTCCCAGCTTTCCCCGGTGCGGATGATTTCCTTTTCGCTGACCACATAGCCGTCCTGCCTGCGTTGCCGGGACTTGAAGGCGTTGGGGTAGATCAGGATCGTGGTGAGGTGATCGTACCAGAGCGTGTTGTTGATAATCAGGAGACATGCCTGCGCGGCGATGGCCAGACGCATTTCTTCCGTGACCTCAAGACCGTCACAACCAAAAAACCGGACCTGATTCAGAAACAGGTTCACCTTGCCGTCGAGGCCTACGCGCAGGTCAGGCGGCAAACGGCGCACTAAGGGAACCTGGGCTTCAATTATGGCGCGCTGTTCAGGGGTAAGTGGGGTGGACAGCAGGGCCTTACGCTCCTGTGTTCTGGCCCAATGGCGATAGGTAAAAAAGCCTGCGATCAACAGAACTAAGGCAAAGAAAATCCACATTTCACAAGCTTATACAGGCGGGTTGCGTCTTGGAACCTGAAAGTGCGCCGTGGTCCAAGGCAAAAAGAAACGCCGCAGGTTTCCCTGCGGCGTTGAATTTTCAATTCGGGCGAAGCAGGTGTTACTGCTTGACCTCAGCCGCCGGATTTGCGCCGCCCTTGGCACTGCGGCCAGGGTTCAGCGGGTCGTCCTGACGCTGGACCGAGCCTTCGAAATGCGCGCCGCTTTCGATGGCGATGGTCTTGTGGATGATGTCGCCTTCGACACGTGCGGTCGAGGTCAGGCGTACTTTCAGACCACGCACACGGCCAACGATGCGACCATTGATTACGACGTCATCTGCGGTGACTTCGCCCTTGATGGTCGCGGTTTCACCAATCGTCAGAAGATGCGCGCGAATGTCGCCTTCGACAGTTCCTTCAACCTGGATATCGCCCGAGGTTTTCAGGTTGCCGGTGATGTGCAGATCCGAAGACAGAACCGACGCCGGAGGCTTGGGCTTGGGCGCGGTGCTCGCCTTGTTTTCTGACGGTGCAGGGGCAGCCGGTGTTGCTGGTGCGGCGGGTTTTGCCGCTTCTGGTGCATTCGAACCGGGCTCGTTGATTTTGCTCTTAGAAAACATTTCTCGCAGCCTTGATGTAAGTCATTGGGTTAACAGGTTTTCCGTTCACGCGTACCTCATAGTGCAGATGCGTGCCGGTCGACCGTCCGGTGCTACCCATATCAGCAATATGATCCCCGCGCGAGACCCTTTGACCAACCTTTACCTTGATCTTGGTATTATGGGCGTAAAGTGTCTCAATTCCGAAGGCATGCTTGATTTTTACCAGCCGTCCAAACCCGGATTGCCAGCCTGCATGGGTGACCACTCCGTCAGCGGTCGCAAATATATCCGTTCCATGTGCACCTGCAAAATCAGCACCGTTATGCATGCGGCGACCTCCGGTCTTGGGGTCGCGGCGTGTCCCGTAGCCACTGGTGAAGCGGACAACCGAGTTTACCGGGCTTGCAAACGGCGCTTTTTCTGCAGCAATGCGATAGAGGTTCAGCTGATCCATCTGCTGCAGCAGGGTATTCGCGCGGATTTCGTCGGGGGTCAGTTCCTCACCGCGCGTGCTGAAGGATATGGGGGTTAGGGGGCCACCCATGCCACTGTACCCACGCCGCACTTCTTCGATGATACGGTCGGTGGGCATTCCTGCTTTGCGGAACATCTTGTCGAGCGGCTCGACAGAGATGACCATTGCCTCTTCTAGCTGACGGAAAATTTCGTCGCTGCGTTCCTGCATTAGCTGGATTTCCAGTTCCAGCTCGTCGCGCTGATCCAGCGCATCCTTGGCATCGGCCGCGATCTGATCACGTTCCATCGCGGTCCTGACCAATGCCTCGGTCATGAAGTTCATTTGGGCAGGGTTGGTGGCATATGCCATCTGCACCTCGCCCGAACCTGCCTCTTGGTTCATCTTGGCCAGCTCTGTGCGGGCTTCTTCGCGCTGCTTCATTGTCGCGCGCAAGGTCGTCTGGATCACTTCGATCCCGGTCTCAAGCTCGCGGCGGCGGTTTTCCGAGGCCAGCAGCTCGGACTGCATGGCGGAAATCTGTTCGAGCGCCGCGTTGAACCGGTCTTGCGCCATCAACGCTTCTTGCGCGCGCACATCGCGTTCGGCCGACAGAACATTCAGCCGTTCCTGATAGGTGGCCTGATCTCGTTTCGCCTGTTCGCGGAAATTGCCCGATCCGATGCTGTCCATCAGCAAGATCGCGGTCGCGACAGCGGTCCAGCCAACAATCACCGCAACGCCAGCAACAGCAGCGACCTGCGTTTCCGAACTAAGCCGGATGAACCGTGTGTCGTTGTCGGATTTCAGAAAAACCCTGCGTTCCGGAAAATGCCGTTCAAGCAGCGAGTGTAGTTTGATTGCCAGACGTGTTCGCACGCGTCTTCCCTCTTCATCCCCAAGATCGGGATCGGTCGTGAGTGATAGCCGTCCCTTGGCCGAAGTGCATAGAGGGAGCTCAGGTTTTGGGCAAGTTTGTTAACCAGTTTACCCAACAAAGTAGGTTTTTCCCGCCAATTCTCGGCGGGAAATTGCCGATAACGTCAACATGAGCACGTTTAATGGTCGTGTCCGGGCTGAGGCAGGTCTTCAGTCAAAGGCCAGTAGAAATCTGGCGGCAACCCCGCTTCGGCGCGTTTTTCCTCGTTGAAAGGGGGCTTCAGGACGCCGTGGAAATACCGCCGAACCAATTCGTGAAACACATCCTTTGGGTCGGTATTCTCACGCCCACATAGGAAATGGAACCACTTTGATCCATAGGCCACGTGCCCGACTTCTTCGGCGTAGATCACCTCGAGTGCAGCGATAGCCTGTTCAGCCGTCGCCTTGCGGAAGATGTCAATCATTCCGGGGGTTACATCCAGCCCGCGGGCTTCCAGCACCATCGGAACCACAGCCAGCCGTCCCATCAAATCCTCGGCCGTATCTTCGGCCGCGCGCCACATTCCCGCATGGGCGGGCAGGGCACCGTAATAGCTGCCCATCTGCTCAAGGCAGTCGCAAACCATCTCGAAATGACGTGACTCTTCTTCTGCGCATTTCACCCAGTCGTCGTAGAAACCGATTGGCATCGGCACATGTCCGAACCGGGCGATGATGTCCCAGTGCAGATCAACGGCGTTCAGTTCGATATGAGCCACGGCGTGCAGCAGGGCAATCCGCCCGGCCTCGGTTCTTGGTCGGCGTTTTGGAACATCGCGGGGCGACAGCAATTCAGGCTTTTCTGGCCGCGACGGGTAAAGCGGTGGGGTCGCTGTCCCAATCTCAATCTCAGGTGCATCACCCTTGCGCGACGCGAACCATTCAGCGGCATAGCGTTTGGAAAGGGCGGTTTTTGCGCGCCCTTCCGCAGTGGTCAGGACTTCGGTCGCCATCTGGGTCAGTGTTTTCGACACCGGGTTTCTCCGCTTTTGCGTTTGCGCGGGTCTTAGACTGGATGGCGGTTGCAGAAAAGAGGGTCAGAGCGCGCGCGCAGCCTCAAGTACCTCATCCACGTGACCGGGAACTTTGACCTTGCGCCAGACACGGGCGATCTTGCCGTCGGCGTCGATCAGAAAGGTCGAGCGTTCGATCCCCATCGACTTGCGCCCATACATGTTCTTTTCCACCCAGACGCCATAGTCCTCGCAAACGGTTGACCCCTCGTCGGATAGCAGAGGGGTCGTCAGGTTGTGCTTGGCTACAAACTTGTCGTGCTTGGCAATGGTGTCCCGCGAAATGCCGAAAATTTGAGCGCCCGCCTCGGCAAAGGCTTGAAGTTGTTCCGAGAAACCGATGGATTCCTTGGTGCAGCCCGGCGTATCATCGCGGGGATAGAAGAAAAGAACGACGGCACCGCCGCGCAGGTCTGACAACGTGACCTCGCCACCGCCGTCGCGGGGCAACGTGAAATCAGGGGCAGTGTCTGTAACGTCGGGCATTGGAAACTCCGTTAAAGGTTTTTAAGTGCTGCCCGTCATCATAGGGCGGCGCGAGCGGGTTGAAAGGCGTGGATAGAAAATTGGTGCAGCACGAAGACAAAAGTGCAGACCATCCGGGCAAACCCCGGCGCGGTCGGTCGCGTCGTCGTACTGCCCTTCGCTGGACGATGTGGTTCGCTCTTTCGCTTGCTGCGATGGCTTTTGCAGGGTGGTTCTTTCTGATTGGTCAGCAACTGCACGCCCCGAACTGGATGCGGGTTCAGGCTGAAAAGCGGCTTGATCAAACGCTGGGCGGGCTGAAAATCCGCTTCGGGGATGCCACCTTTTTTGTAAATGAGCAGTGGCGCCCCCGGCTTCGCCTGACGGATGTGACCATTAGCGATGCCGCCGGACAGCAAATCGCTCAAGTGTCGGACTTGCGCACACGCCTGTCGATGCGGGGGCTTTTGCGGGGGCAAATCCGGCCAAGGCGCATAGTCCTGCAAGATGCCCAGATCGCCCTGACGCGCGGCGAAGATGGCGCGCTATCGCTGACGGTCGGCACCGGCAGCTCGCCTGTACAGCAGGCACCCACACTGGCTGAACTGATCGAAGAATCCGACGATGTATTTCTTTCTCCGATCCTGTCGGGCCTTAGATCGGTTGAGTTGCAGAACCTGACGTTGGACTATCAGGATTTGCGCCTGGGCCGTGCCTGGGTGTTCGACGGAGGGCATATTTCGATTGCGCGCAGCGGGGACGAAATGCGCCTTGCCACCGGGTTTTCGGTTTTGACCGGCCGGGATTATGCCAGCTCGATCGAGGCCAATTATTCCAGCGTTTTGGGCACGCCCGAGGCAAGTTTCGGCATTTCCATCACCGATCTGCCCGCTGAGGATATCGCAGGACAAAGCCTTGCGCTGGCGTGGTTGCAAGAGCTTGACGCGCCGATTTCCGGCGCCCTTCGCGGCAGCGTCGACGATCAGGCCGCATTGGGCCCCCTGTTCGCGACACTGAATATTGCCGCAGGTGTCATCCAGCCGACGCCCGAGACACAACCCATTCGATTTGACTCTGCGCGGACCTATTTCACCTATGATCCCGCTGCGCAGGTGCTGGATTTCAACGAAGTCTCGATCGTTTCCGATCTGGGGTCGGTTCAGGCCAGCGGCTCGGCTTATCTGCAGGGGATTGACGACGGGACATTGGAAAGCCTAACGGCGCAACTGGATCTGAACAAAATTGATATCTATCCCGGTGGTCTTTTCCCCGAGTCACTTGAATCCGCACGGGCAAATCTTGATTTCCAACTGAAGCTGGCACCGTTCGAGGTGCGATTGGGGCAACTGACGCTGGTCGACGCAGACCACACTTTGCGTGCTTCGGGTAATTTGATCGGCCGCCCGGATGGATGGGTGGCGGCGCTGGATGCGCATCTGGATACAATGACTGCCGACCGGTTGCTGAATTACTGGCCTGAAATTCTGGCCCCGAAACCACGGCTCTGGGTGTCTGAAAACCTGTATGAAGGCCAATTTAGGAACGTCGAGTTTGCATTGCGACTGCAACCGGGGCGCAAGCCGGACATTTACTTGGGGCTTGGGTTCGAAAACGCCAAAATCCGCTACGCCAAGACTTTACCCCCCATTCAGGACGCGCAGGGTCGGGTCAGCTTGCTTGACGATCGGTTTACCGCATCTGCCGAAAGCGGGGTGGTGATCGCCGATGCTGGCGGGGCGGTCGATGCTTCGGGCACGTCGTTCATCATTCCCGATACAACAATCAAGGGCCCGTCACCGGCCATTGCCCGGATAAAAGCGCGGGGTTCAGCGACTGCGGCGCTGTCGCTGCTTGATCGCAAACCTCTGGAGTTGTTGACGAAAGCCGGGCTGCCTGTGGATCTGGCTCAGGGTGAGGTCAACCTGTCGGGTACTCTGGCGTTGCCTATGAAGAAAGGTTTGAAATTCGAAGAAACAGAGTTCCACTTCACCGGCGAAATCGACAACGTTGCAAGCGACCGGTTGGTGCCGGGATTCTCGGTCAGTTCAGACCGCCTGAATGTACAGGGCGATCAGAATTCGGTCGAGATTGGCGGGTATGGTCTGTTTGGTGATGTTCCGGTTGACGTGACATGGCGCCAACCCATCGGTGGTTCAGGCCCACAACGCAGCGAGGTTACCGGTGAAATCGAACTGTCGCCCCGTCTGATGACCGAGCTGAAAGCCGGATTACCGCAGGGTATGCTGACGGGGCAGGGAACCGCACAGGTCTCTATCGGCATCGGAGCAGGCGACCCAATAAAGCTGGCAGCGACCTCTGATCTGGTTGGTGTTGCCTTGGCCATACCCGAACTTGGCTGGCGCAAAGGCAGACAGACCGCCGGAACATTGAATGTCGACGCCACGCTGGGCGATCAGTTGCGTGTGGATGAGCTTAAGCTGGACGCGGCGGGTTTGCGTACCACGGCTTCGATCTCGTTTCGCGAAGGGGGGGATTTTAACAAGGTTCAGTTCAGCTCTTTCGATCTGGGCAACTGGCTGGCCGTCCCTGCCGAGCTGGTGAATCGTGGGTCGTCCTTGCCGGATATCCGCGTGCTGGGCGGTGTCATGAATTTGGGTGGTGCCACTTTCGGCGAAGGTAGCAGCGGTGGTGGAGGCGGCGGGCGCGGGCCTGCACTGGACGTCGTGCTGGACCGCTTGCAGGTCACAGAATCGGTCGCGCTGACGGGATTCAACGGATCATTCCAGACGTCGGGCGGCATCACTGGCGCATTCACCGCCGGCGTGAACGGAGGCGCGTCGGTTCGCGGACAGGTCACTCCGCGCGGTGGGCGCAGCGCCGTGGAATTAAAGTCGTCCGATGCCGGTGAGGTGCTGCGATCGGCAGGGGTCATCACTCAGGCACGTGGCGGCTCGCTCGATATGAGCCTCGAGCCCGTTGGCGCGCCCGGGAACTATGACGTTAACCTAAAGATCGTGAATACGCGGATCACGGATGCCCCTGCGATGGCCGCCTTGCTGAACGCGATCAGCCTTGTTGGTTTGTTGGATGAAATGGCGGGGCAGGGTATCTTTTTCTCGACCATTGAAAGCCGGATGCGCATTACGCCGACCGAGGTCAAAGTCCTCAGCGGAAGCGCGGTTGGCCCGTCCATGGGTCTGTCTTTTGATGGGACGATAGATACGGTCGCGGGAATGCTGAATCTGCGGGGTGCGATTTCGCCGATTTATCTGGTCAACGCGATCGGCAGCGTTTTCACCAAAAAGGGTGAGGGCGTTATTGGCTTCAATTATAATCTAACGGGCCCACTGACTTCGCCCAAAGTGTCTGTGAACCCCTTGTCGGGCCTTGCGCCGTTGTTCTTGCGCAACCTCTTGCGCGCCCCGGCTCCAACTGTGACCGACGGCCCGAATTCCCTGCCTGTAAAGCCTGATGAGCCGAAAAAGACCTTTGGCTCCCCTCCGAAGGATCATTGATCTGGGCTATTGCTGAATCCGGTCTGGCCTTGTATGGCGCGCGCATGAAACTCAGCGATTTCGATTTCCACCTGCCCGAAGATCTGATTGCCACGCGCCCGGCAACGCCGCGTTCGTCGGCGCGATTGCTTGTGGTCGATGGCGACGCAATCTCGGACGCGCATGTGTTTGATCTACCCGATTGGTTGCAGCCCGGGGATCGCCTTGTCCTTAACGATACGCGTGTGATCCCGGCGCGCCTGAACGGACGGCGGCACCGTGACAGCGCACAGGGCCCCGTTTCAGCGGCGATCGAAGCAACCCTGCTAGACCCGCAAGCCGATGGAACGTGGGCCGCGCTGATCAAACCGCTGAAGAAGGTGAAGCTGCACGAAGAGATCAGGTTCTCGGACCAACTCAGCGCCACTTTGGAGCGGGTAGATGACGGGCAGGCGTTTCTGCGGTTCAACCTGACCGGAGAGGACTTTGATGCCGCGCTGGAACATGCCGGTGCGATGCCCTTGCCGCCCTATATTGCGGCCAAGCGTCCGGCGGACGATCAAGACAAGACAGATTACCAGACAATCTGGGCCCGAAATTCGGGTGCGGTGGCTGCACCGACCGCGTCGCTGCATTTCGACGACGCGCTTATGCGCGCGTTGGACGAGCGCGGTGTGCAAATCACTCATGTCACACTGCATGTCGGTGCGGGGACCTTTCTGCCGGTGAAAGTCGAAGACGTGACTACGCATAAAATGCACGCTGAATGGGGCAGGGTCAGCGCGCAGGCTGCCCACGAAATCCAAAAGACCAAGGCCGCTGGCGGACGGGTTATACCAGTTGGAACCACTGTGCTGCGCCTGATCGAAAGCGCCGCGCGCTCTGGCCGGATCGAACCGTGGGAAGGCGAGACAGACATATTCATCTATCCCGGCTTCCAATTTCACGTCACCGACGCGCTGATGACCAACTTTCACTTGCCGAAATCCACGCTTCTTATGCTGGTGTCGGCCTTGATGGGGCAGACTCGCATGAGCGATGTCTACGCCCACGCAATCGACCAGAAATATCGGTTCTTTTCCTACGGAGATGCGTCGCTTTTGATACCGTGACCGCCGCGTTGTCGGGATCGCATTACGGTTATGTCGTAGACAAGCATGCCCAGAGCCGTTTTTCATATCAAAACGAATCCGTAATTCAGACCGATTTTTCGCGGAGGTCCCAATGATCCAGGTCCTGTCCAGCGCATGGGCGCTTCTTCTTGGCGTGGGCCTGCTTATGGTCGGCAACGGTTTGCAAGGCACGATCCTTGGTGTTCGCGGCGAGATTGAGGGGTTCTCGACTCTCGAGATGTCCTTTGTGATGTCGGCGTATTTCGTGGGTTTCCTCGGCGGATCGCGCTTGGCGCCCGAGATGATCCGGCGCGTGGGGCACGTCCGTGTCTTTGCGGCGCTGGCTTCGTTCATTTCGGCCGTGATGATCATGTATCCAATGCTGACCGAACCTGTGGCTTGGATTCTGGGCCGTGTCGTAATCGGGTTTTGCTTTTCCGGCGTGTACGTTACGGCCGAAAGTTGGCTGAACAACGCCGCCAGCAACGAAAACAGGGGGCAGGCGCTGTCGTTGTATATGATCGTCCAGATGACCGGGATCATTACGGCGCAAGGCTTGATGCTGGTCGGAGACCCCGCGGGCTATGAGACTTTCGTGATCGCGTCGATTCTGGTTTCGATTTCCTTCGGGCCGATCCTGTTGTCAATTTCACCTACACCAGCCTTTGACACGACCAAGCCGATGACCCTGCGCGAATTGATGGGTAAGTCACCGCTCGGCTGTGTCGGCATGTTCCTGTTGGGCGGCGTGTTCTCGGCTCAGTTCGGTATGGCGTCGGTGTATGGTGCACGGGCTGGGCTGACGTTGGTCGAAATCTCGACCTTTATCGCCGCGTTCTACGTCGGGGCCGTCGTCTTGCAGTATCCGCTTGGCTGGTTTTCCGACCGCATGGATCGCCGGTTTCTTATCATGCTGGTCGCCATCGCCGGGGCCGGAGGGTCGATTGCCGGCATGTTGTTCGGAACGACATTTCCGATCCTGCTGATTGCCGCTTTCGTGATCGGTGGGATGTCGAATCCGCTCTATTCCCTGTTGATTGCGCATGCCAATGACTTCCTCGAGCATGAGGATATGGCGGCCGCTTCTGGCGGTCTGGTTTTTATCAACGGGTTGGGTGCGATTGCCGGGCCGCTGATCACCGGTTGGTTAATGGGCGACGCCGTGTTTGGCCCTCAGGGGTTTTTCCTGTTCATTGCGATGTTGCTGGTCATAACCGCAGGGTACGCAATGTATCGCATGACACAACGCGCCGCGATCCCGGTCGACGAAACGGGTACGATGTCTCCGCTTTACCCCACAGCCTCACCCGTTGCGTTTGAAGTAGCGCAGGAAGTGGCCATCGAGGCGGCGGAAGCCGAGCAGGACACGCAAGATATTGCCTAAGACACGGATTTATGTCGCAAGTGTTGCAATATGTTACTGTAACAAACCTGTAAAACGTCCTTAAATGACGTTACGTCCCTGGGGGAGGCGAACAGACGGAGTTTAGGGCAATGGCAGGGCCTGAAGACGTACTGAGTTTTTGGTTGGATGAAGTCGGTCCCAAGGGTTGGTATTTGCAGGACGATGCGCTTGACGCTGAAATCCGCGAAAAATTCCATACCATGTGGGATGCAGCAAATGAGGGCAAGTTTTCCCTTTGGCTGACCTGTCCCAGTGGTGCGTTGGCGTACATCATCCTGATGGATCAATTTCCACGCAACATGTTCCGAGGCAGCGCCAAGGCGTTTGCATCTGACCGTGCGGCCTTGTCAGCGGCCAAATGTGCTGTGGACAAGGGGTGGGATCTGAAGATCGACGAGCCCGCAAGGCAGTTCTTTTATCTTCCCCTGATGCATTCGGAAAATCTGTGTGATCAGGAACGCTGTGTGCGGTTGATGTGTCAGAATGTCAGCAAGGATTCGAGTAATCTTTTACATGCGCGTGCACACCGTGAGGTAATCCGGCAATTCGGGCGGTTCCCATACCGCAACGAAGCGCTGTCGCGGCCAATGACCGAGCCTGAAGCGGCGTATGTGGACATGGGCGGCTATGGCGCGACGGTCCGAGAGTTGCAGGCCGCCGGTTAAGACGCAGGCACGCATCCACGTATTTCAATGATCCGGTCGGCGATTGCGTCGGCCGAGGCCTCAATGGCCGTATTGATCAATTCGTCTGGTGATTCAGTCAGTTCCGAAATCCGGGCCTGCTTTGCCTGTAGCTCTTTTTCCAAATCGTCGAGCTTGGCTAAAGCGGTCGAGATTTTCTGTGCCGCTGCGCTATTCGCAAGGCTTTCGCCAATTTGAATCGAGGACAAGTCGCTGCGTAAAGCCGCCAACTCACCTCGTACCCCCTGGAGTTCCTGTTTGAGGGGAGCAACAATCTGGATATTCTCAGCGAAGGCTGTCGTGATGCCTTCGACCGTTGAGGCCAGTTTCCACCCCAGAAACAGACACAGCGCTACCAGGATGAGTGTGGCGTTCAGCAATGCAAGTAACAGATCTTTAAGCGTTCTGGCCATGATAAGCCTCTTTAATTTCTTGGGTTAAACAATTGCCATCGACGACTGGCCCCTAACTTCTAGCCATAGAAGGCCGCTGGGTATAGGCTCAAATCAGTGCATTTGGCGCCACTTGACCCTGCGTTGCTTTTGTCGCGGGGGCAATGTATTGATGCGTTAAAGAAATTAGTTTAATGGTAAACTAATTTCTGAATCGACCTGCGCCGAGAGGGAAACATGGCTGCACAATCTTTTGATCTGATCGTAATTGGCGCCGGTCCCGGCGGGTATGTCGCAGCTATTCGCGCGGCCCAGCTGGGCCTGAAAACCGCTGTAGTAGAACGTGAACATCTTGGCGGCATCTGCCTGAACTGGGGATGCATACCGACCAAGGCGCTGCTGAGGTCGTCAGAGGTATTTCACCTGATGGAACGGGCCAAGGATTTCGGACTGAAGGCGGACAAGATCGGCTATGATCTGGACGCTGTTGTCAAACGCTCACGCGGGGTTGCCGCGCAGTTGTCCGGCGGCATTGGTCATCTGCTGAAGAAGAACAAGGTCACCGTGGTGATGGGCGAGGCGACAATCCCTGCCAAAGGCAAGGTTTCGGTCAAAACCGACAAGGGAACCGAAGAGCTGACGGCCAAGAATATTGTTCTGGCCACAGGCGCCCGCGCTCGTGAATTGCCGGGCCTTGAGGCGGACGGCGATCTGGTCTGGACCTACAAGCACGCATTGCAGCCGCCGCGCATGCCCAAGAAACTGCTTGTCATCGGATCCGGTGCGATCGGTATCGAATTCGCCAGCTTCTACAACACGTTGGGGGCAGATACGACAGTGGTCGAGGTGATGGATCGCGTGTTGCCCGTTGAAGATGCAGAAATAAGCGCCTTTGCCAAAAAAGCATTTACCAAGCAGGGCATGACCATCATGGAAAAGGCGATGGTCAAACAGTTGGACCGTGCCAAGGGCAAGGTGACCGCACATATTGAGGTCAAGGGAAAAGTGGAAAAGCATGACTTTGACACTGTAATCTCAGCGGTCGGAATCGTCGGCAATGTCGAGGGGTTGGGCCTCGAAGCATTGGGCGTCAAGATTGACCGGACACATGTGGTGACGGACGAATACTGCCGGACCGGGGTCGATGGCCTATACGCCATTGGTGATATCGCAGGCGCTCCGTGGCTGGCGCACAAGGCCAGCCACGAAGGGGTCATGGTTGCCGACCTGATCGCGGGCAAGCACGCGCACCCGGTCAAGCCAGAAAGCATCGCGGGCTGTACTTATTGCCAGCCGCAGGTCGCGTCAGTGGGGTATTCCGAGGCGAAAGCCAAAGAGCTAGGCTATGATATCAAAGTTGGCCGCTTCCCTTTCATAGGCAACGGCAAGGCGATCGCATTGGGCGAACCTGAAGGGATGATCAAGACTATTTTCGACGCCAAGACCGGAGAACTCTTGGGTGCACATATGATCGGCGCCGAAGTCACGGAGTTGATTCAGGGGTATGTTGTCGGGCGTCAGTTGGAGACAACCGAAGAAGACCTGATGAATACGGTCTTCCCGCATCCGACACTGTCGGAAATGATGCATGAAAGCGTACTGGACGCGTATGACCGGGTAATCCATATGTGATGGGCCGCCAATGGGGGCTCTGCCCCCGCCGCCCGTACCGGGCGACTCCCCCGGGATATTTTTAGCCAGATGAAGCGGGGGATCCCTACTTCATCTGGCCCCAAATATCCCGGAGCGCGAGGCAGAGCCTCGCATTAAAGTCTATCTGGTCAGAGCGTCCAGAATGCGCGCCCACGATCGGATGCCCTTGTGGAAGCTTTTGACGTCGTATTTCTCATTGGGGGAATGGATCGCGTCATCGTCGTTGGCGAAACCAACCAGCATCGAGTCCAGTCCGAGCTCGGTGTTGAAATAGCCGACGACCGGGATAGAGCCTCCCATACCTGTGAAGACGGCCTCGCGGCCCCATTCATCGGATAAGGCACCCCGCGCTGCTTCGAATTCGGGGCGGTCCAGATTCATGACAGAAGCGGGCGAGCCTTCTAGGTCGTTATCCCATTCGATTTTTGCATCCGTCGACAGGCGTTGTTCGACATGTTTTCGTATCTTGTCGCGCAAGTCATCCGGATCCATTTCGCCGACAAGACGGCAGGTGATTTTGCAATGGGCTCGCGACGGTATAACCGTTTTTGACCCGGCACCGTTGTATCCACCCCAAAGCCCGTTTACCTCAAGCGTTGGGCGGGCCCATTGCTGTTCAAGCGCGGAAAACCCTTTTTCGCCGTGTGGCTGCGTGTATCCAACTGAGTTGAGATATTCGGCCTCATCAAACCCGCAGCCTTCCCATTGGCGAAGCTGTTCGGCTGGAACGTCGTGGACACCTTCATAAAAACCGTTAACGGCGACGCGGCCAGTTTCTTCATCGTAAAAGGACGCCACAATTTTAGATAATTCGCGAAGGGGATTCAGGCCGGGGCCACCATAGTGGCCCGAATGCAGGTCAACCCGGGGTCCGATGATTGTGAATTCGTCTTTGAGCATTCCGCGTAGTTGAGATGCGATGGAGGGAACGCCACGCGACACCATTGACGTGTCGCAGACCAAGGCCAGATCTGCCTTTAGTTCAGCCGCGTTTTCGCGCAGGAACGGGACCAGTGAGGGTGAGCCGGATTCCTCTTCACCTTCAAAGAAGAACGTGATGCGGCAGGGTAGGGTGCCGTGAACGGCTTTCCAGGCGCGGCATGCTTCGACGAAGGTCATCAATTGACCTTTGTCATCGGATGAGCCTCGGCCCCGGATAACCGGGCCATTCTCGGTCTCTTCGATCGCCGGGTCGAACGGGTCACGATTCCACAGGTTCAAAGGGTCGACGGGCTGCACGTCATAGTGACCATAGAACAGCACATGCGGCGCGTCGCTGTCCTCACCTATATGTCCCACGACCATGGGATGCCCGGTGGTTTCCCGCTTTTCCGCCGCAACTCCGATGGATTTCAAATCCGAGACCAACCAGTCGGCGGCCTGACTGACATCAGCGTCATAGGCCGGATCCGTTGAAATTGAAGGAATGCGGAGCAGTTCCATCAGGCGGTCAATTGAGGTTTGAAGATCGGCGTCGATACGGTCCAGAACAGAGTCCAGCGACATGGGGGTCTCCTGCCATGATGATTTGGCGGAACCCTATCAGCGCTATCGGCGCCGTCCAGTGCGCTTTTGACGATCGTAGGGCGGGAGGCGAAAATAGTAGGTGGATTTTCCGTATTGCCTGCGTCGTTTCCCCGCGTCTGTTTGCCGAAACTTTACTTGTCGAGTGGGATGCAAAAAGATATTTGATGCAAATCAAATACGCATTCTCTTAGCTCGTTATATGTCTTGAGCTTAAATTGAGTGCATCGGTGCAATTTCGGATCTTCCGGAAACGGTGCCATGAAAGACGTTCGACCGTTGTGAACAAGGTCGGGCAAGTAAGGAGAAACCGGTGGACTATAGTGCTCAGCTTGATTCAGCGATCGCAAGGCTACATGACGAAGGCCGCTACCGGACTTTCATTGATATCGAACGGCGCAATGGCCACTTTCCTCATGCTGTTCGGACGCGTCCTGACGGGTCGCAGCAGGATATCACCGTATGGTGTGGCAACGACTATTTGGGTATGGGGCAACACCCGGTCGTACTAAACGCGATGCACGAGGCCGTTGACGCCGCCGGAGCTGGTTCGGGCGGCACGCGTAACATCTCGGGGACGACTGTGTATCACAACCAGCTTGAAGCCGAGCTTGCTGATCTGCACGGAAAAGAAGCGGCGCTGCTGTTCACAAGCGCTTATATCGCCAATGACGCAACGCTGAGCACGCTGCCAAAGCTGTTTCCGGGTCTGATCATCTATTCTGATGCATTGAACCACGCCTCAATGATCGAAGGTGTGCGCCGCAATGGAGGTGCCAAGCGCATATTCCGCCACAATGATGTCGCCCATCTGCGAGAGTTGCTTGAGGCTGACGATCCCAAGGCGCCCAAGCTGATCGCATTTGAATCCGTGTATTCGATGGACGGTGATTTTGGCCCGATCGAAGAAATCTGCGACTTGGCGGATGAATTCGGCGCGTTAACCTACATTGATGAGGTCCACGCTGTCGGCATGTACGGCCCGCGCGGAGGCGGTGTGACAGAGCGGGATCGTTTGGCGCATCGTATCGACATCATCAACGGTACATTGGCAAAAGCTTTTGGCGTGATGGGTGGCTACATTGCCGCGAGTGAAAAGATGTGCGACGCCGTACGCTCTTACGCGCCGGGCTTCATCTTCACGACCTCTCTGCCGCCTGCGGTGGCAGCAGGCGCAGCGGCGTCTGTCGCGTATCTGAAGAGTGCGACAGAACTGCGCGAACTGCATCGAACTCAGGCACAGATCCTCAAATTGCGCCTCAAGGGGCTGGGACTGCCTTTGATTGACCACGGCAGCCACATCGTTCCTCTGATCGTCGGTAACCCGGTCCACACCAAAATCCTGAGCGATCGGTTGCTGGACGACCATGGAATTTACGTTCAGCCGATCAATTTCCCGACGGTTCCGCGTGGAACCGAGCGCTTGCGATTCACCCCGTCGCCGGTGCATGGGCCCGACGAAATGAACCGTCTGGTGGTCGCGATGGACGAACTTTGGTCACATTGTGCGCTAAATCGCGCCGAACTTGCTGGTTAACCTAACGCCAAAGTGTGCAACTTGTTTGTCGCGTGTTAAGCTTACGCTAACAAAATCAGTGATCGAATCATTTAGGCAGTGATTCGGCGCTAGCGTAAAACACGCGTAGGCAAAATGGGGCAGCAGGGATGATTGGGCGCAGATCTCAGCGCGAATCCGAAGACGACGTTGACGTCCGGCCGAAAGGCTATGACGATTATGAGGTGCGACTTGGTGATATGATGCGCGGCGAACGCGCCACTATGGGCAAATCTCTACTGGATGTTCAGCGAGAACTGCGGATCAAGGCCAATTACATCGCAGCCATAGAAGACTCTGATCCAGATGCCTTCGACACACCCGGCTTCATCGCCGGGTACGTGCGTTCTTACGCGCGTTATCTGGGTATGAACCCTGATGAGACATTTACGGCCTTCTGCAAAGAAAGCGGATTTGAGGTCGCGCACGGCATGTCCGCAGAGGCGTCCGTTGTCCGTAAGCCGGTGGGCGGCTTGCCCGCCCGGGGTCCGATGGGCCGTGACCCGTTCATTTCGCCCAATACGCCGTATATTCCAGGCAAAGAGTCTCTGGTCAGCCAAATTGAACCTCGTGCGATTGGATCGTCCGCCGTGCTGTTGGCTTTGATCTGCGGTATTGGCTACGGCGGGTGGGCAGTTCTGAACAAAATCCAGCAAGTGCAGGTTAGCCCGGTTGAACAAGCCCCTGTCGTTCTGTCCGACCTTGACCCGCTAAATGTCGCGCGTGCTGTCGGGTCAGTGGAAGAGGTGGCGACCATTCAAACCCCCAGCGCCGAAGCACTGGATCGTTTGTATCGGCCACAGGCCCTGGATGTTCCCGTGCTTGTCGCACGTGACGCACCGATTTCGACACTTGATCCGCGTTCGGTCGGAACATTCCTTCCGCCAGAGCCGCCAAAGATCGAAGTGGCCGAGGTGCACACTGTCGAACGCCCGGCACTGCCGCAGGTGGTTGAACAACTGGACACGACGCTCAAAATCGTAGCCGTCAACCCGGCATGGATGCGGGTTACAGCCGCGGATGGCAGTATCATATTCGAAGGCACTCTTGGCACGGTCGAGCAGGGCAACACGTTCGAAGTTCCGCTTACAGAAGAACCTCCGCAACTGCGCGCCGGGGCGTCCGGTTCGGTATATTTCTCGATGAACGGTGAACATTTTGGCCCTGTTGGAAATCCTGGAACGGTCGCAAAAGGCGTAATCCTGTCCAAGGATGCCGTGGCTGAGCGTTACGATGTTGCCGATCTTGAGGCTGAACAGAATAGCGCCCTTAAGCGTTTGGTCGCCGAATTGCAGGCTGAGGCGCTGCAAGACCCGGCTGAGTGATCTTGCCATTGCGGAGCCTTGGCAGGCGAACTATTTAAAGCTGCAACTCAGGCTGCCTTGGACCCGATCCCATGTCCCTTAATCACGTTCGCCCGTGGCGAAACATCTATCGCCGCAAGTCCCGTCAGATCATGGTTGGCAGTGTTCCGGTTGGGGGCGATGCGCCCATCGCCGTGCAGACGATGACGAACACCCTGACGACGGATGTCGCGGCGACCGTGGCGCAGGTTCAGGCGGCGGCCGAGGCAGGAGCGGATATCGTTCGGGTTTCGGTCCCTGATGAGGCGTCCTCAAAGGCCCTGAAGGAAATCGTGCGCGAAAGCCCGGTTCCGATCGTTGCCGATATCCATTTCCACTATAAACGCGGGATCGAGGCTGCTGAGGCAGGTGCCGCCTGCCTGCGGATCAATCCGGGCAACATCGGTGATGAAAAACGCGTGCAGGAGGTTATCAAGGCCGCGCGTGACCACGATTGCTCGATCCGCATCGGGGTTAACGCTGGGTCTTTGGAAAAGCACCTGCTTGAAAAATATGGCGAGCCGTGCCCCGACGCGATGGTCGAAAGCGGATTGGAACATATCCGCATTCTACAAGACAACGACTTTCACAACTTCAAGATCAGCGTGAAAGCCAGCGACGTGTTCCTGTCAGCCGCCGCCTATCAGGGTATTGCCGAGGCCACCGACGCCCCCATCCATCTGGGCATCACCGAGGCCGGGGGGCTGGTCAGCGGCACAATCAAATCGGCCATCGGTCTGGGCAATCTGCTGTGGATGGGTATCGGCGATACGATCCGTGTCAGCCTGTCCGCCGACCCGGTCGAAGAAGTGAAGGTGGGCTATGAGATTCTGAAATCTCTGGGCCTGCGCCATCGCGGCGTGAACATCATCTCGTGCCCATCCTGTGCGCGGCAGGGATTCGACGTGATCAAGACAGTTGAAGCATTGGAGCAGCGACTGGAACACATCAAGACGCCCATGAGCCTATCCATCATCGGCTGCGTCGTGAACGGGCCGGGTGAGGCGCTGATGACCGATGTTGGCTTTACCGGCGGTGGAGCCGGTTCTGGCATGGTGTATCTTGCGGGTAAGGCCAGTCACAAGATGTCTAACGATCAGATGATCGAGCACATCGTAGAAGAGGTCGAGAAGAAGGCCGCCGAACTGGATGCAGCCGCAGAAGCTGCGGAATAGCGTCGTTTCGGTTTTCGTTTAGGGCGGACTGTTTCTAACGAAAAACCTTGCCTGTCAGCAGGAGACGTCATTCTTTTGCCAAACTTAACCTGAAAAACGTCCTTTAGGTTGAGCAGTTCAAGGCATTTTCAAATGAAGTTTCTTTTAAGCGTGGCCGCAGCTTCCTGTGCCATTCTGACGGCGTGCAGCAGTGGATCAGACGAGTACGACAGGTATCCCCGGGACGTGAATGTTCCGGTCCCGGAAAACGCCATAAACACCAAGTTGCGCTATCTCTCGGCTGATCTCGCGCCGTATAATCAGAGTGGTACAGTCACAAGCATCATCGTGACCCTCGGGCCCGGCGGACAGTCAAAGCCGCCCAAGGACACGCCTCTGGTGCTGGCAGACCCGGCATTGGCTGCACGGGTTGCGGCATCCTTGTGGGACGGAAGCGACTCTCGAGCCGCGATGAGCCTTGCACAGCATGTCGCGCGTTCGACGTATTGCCGCTCTGGTCCAATTACCCCCAACAACGGTGTTCGCCGGATTTCGAACCCGCAGGACATTAGCGCCGTTCTCGCAGAAAGTCAGAAGCAGGGGCGTGATGTCGTTCCCGCAGGTATCAAGGGAACGTCCTTGCCTGCCGCGCAATTTCGGTCGGATGGCACGAACAGGTGGGTTGTTTGGCTGAAATGCGACGCGCCCTTTCCGTACTAAGCGCGTGTTGCACAAAGAATGAGCGGAGGCGGGTGATGGTCCGCCTCCAATCAAATTAGCCCTGTTCGGCGCGCACGACGTTTGCGATCTCGATCATCTGGTCAGCCGTCAGGTATCCGCGCAGCATCTCGGTTCCCAGAACAAACGAAGGCGTGCCGGAAATCTGCATGCGCCGCGCCAACTCGCGCGTTTGGTTGATCTCATTCGTCACCTGATCACTGTTCATCGCTTCGAGGATTGCGTCGCTGTCCAGACCCAACCCGTCCGAGATACGGCGCAGGGTCACTTCGGACGGCTCGCCGCCGAATTCCAGAAGTGCGTCGTGAACCTGTTTGTAAGCGTCGTCGCCAGCCACATGTTTGGTTGCAACGGCAAAGCGTGATGACAGGACCGATGCATCGCCCAAAATCGGAAACTCTTTTATAACCAACCGGATATTGCCGTCTTCTGACAAAAGCTCGGCCACTTCGGGGACGGCCCGGCGGCAATAGCCACAGCGATAGTCCATGAACTCGACCAGGGTGATATCGCCGTCCGGGTTGCCGCCAACCCAGCTATATCCATCATTGAACAACTCATCGGCGTTGGCGCTCACCAACTCCTTGTCGGCCTGTGCTTCGGCCACTGCATTTCGCTGCTCAAGGATATTGATGGCCTCGATGATCACTTCCGGGTTTTCCAGAAGATACTCGCGAACCTGTTCTCCGAATTGTTGCTTTTCAGCCTCGGTCATGGCGTTCAGGTCCAATGCCTGAGCGGGGCCTGTGATCAACGAAAGCCCCAGCAGGGCTGGCGCAGCGTGTCTGAGGATCATTTTCGTTTCCTTTTTGTTTTCTTAGCTTGTTCTGAGGCAATCAGCACATCCTGTGCACGTTGCCAACCAGGTGAGCCTTCGGGCAATTGCCCGACAGCCCGTCTTGCGTGAACACCTGCATCTGCCAGCCGACCTTGCAAGGCATATCTTTCGGCCGTCACGGCCGAGGCCATGCCTTTGTTGCCGACTTTCGCATATGCAACGCCCAAATCCTGCATCAATCGGGCGTTTCGGTAGTCTCTATTTCTTGCCTTTTCAAGGGCTTGTAAGGCGTTATTGGTCTGACCTTGCGCCAGGAGCGCCCGACCGTATCCGGCAAGGATCAGCGCATTGTTGGGGGCCAGATCCACTGCCTTGCCATATGCAGCAACCGCGTCCTGTACCTTGCGGTTTTCCAACAATATTTGCCCTTTGAGTTCGTAATAAAATGGATCATCGGGCCGAATATCCAGTGCTTGGTTGATTGCGGCTCTGGCGTTCGCCAGATCGCGGTTCTGGTGATAGGCCGCCG
Source organism: Ruegeria sp. HKCCD7221 (assembly GCF_013031225.1). Classification (NCBI taxonomy): domain Bacteria; kingdom Pseudomonadati; phylum Pseudomonadota; class Alphaproteobacteria; order Rhodobacterales; family Roseobacteraceae; genus Ruegeria; species Ruegeria sp. HKCCD7221. The sequence goes on along the minus strand of NZ_WPZE01000007.1, from coordinate 65,748 downwards.
CTTCGCGCATGAGGCGGATGTCCCGCGCGCTTTCTTCCTTAGCCCGGCGCATGGTCCAGGTCGGTGACCGTAGAAAGGCCGACAGTTTACCCTTTGTGCGCGCGAACCAGTAATCAGCACTTTGGTTGGGTTGCGCTTTATCTCCGAATTCTTCCATGAAAGCTTCGGCAGCCCGCAGGCGCTCACGGCTGGTGGGGTGCGAGCGCATGTAGGGGTCTTGATTGATTGTGCTTAACAGTTCCTGTCCCGCAAATTTCTGGTGCAGCGCAACCATTCCGCTGGGCGAGATACCCGCCCATCTGAGATAGCTGGCAGCACTGCGATCAGCCGAAGATTCTTCGGCACGGGTATGTGCCAGAAAACTGCGCAGGGCCGAGCCGGAGGTGCCCGCCGCGATGCCAGCAGCAGCCTCGCCACCGCCCGCAGCGGCCACCACAAGGGCAAGTGCGGTTCCCAACTGCGCGTTCTTTTGCGCGGCTTTCAGGTTCTCCACCCGCCGTGCCAGATGGCCATTGGCGATATGCGCGGCTTCGTGTGCAATCACCGCCTGCAGCATTTCCGGGCTTTCGACCGTCAGGATCAGACCGTAATTCAGGTAGATCGCGTTATAGTCGATGACGAAGGCGTTGAACGTGCTGTCATTCACCACCAGAATTTGCACACGATTGGTGTTCAGCCCCGCTGCGCGCAAGACGGGAAATGCCAGTTCACGCAGCCCGTATTCGATATCGGGGTCACGGATCAGGCTTTGCGCTGCGGTTTGAATGGCGCTTGAAAACCATGTCACTGCGATCAGCAACAGGGCCGGGATTGACGCCAGCCTGGATACGCGTTCAAAAGCCATGGCTGCAACATGGGAGATGGGCATGAGAAACTCAACCCGGTCCGGGGTCGATCCCTTTATCGTGATGGACGTTATGGAGGCCGCGCGCCGGGCTGAAGAGGCCGGACGCACCATCATTCACATGGAGGTTGGCCAACCGGGAACCGGTGCGCCGCAAGGGGCGACTGATGCTCTGGCAAAGGCCATGAAAGAAGGGCCACTGGGGTACACGGTTGCTCTGGGCCTTCCGGCTCTGCGGCAGCGGATCGCGCGGATGTTTGGTGAATGGTATAACGTCGACCTCAACCCCGAGCGTGTTGTGGTCACGCCGGGCTCATCAGGCGGATTCCTTTTGGCCTTCACGGCGCTATTTGACAGCGGCGATCGTGTCGGTATAGGCGCGCCGGGTTATCCGTCCTACCGGCAGATTTTGAAGGCTCTGGGGCTTGTGCCGGTCGATCTGCCAACCGCGCCGGAAAACCGTCTCCAGCCTGTGCCGTCAGATTTCTCGGGGCTTGATCTTCAGGGGCTTATGGTCGCGTCGCCAGCCAATCCAACTGGGACAATGCTAGATCATACGGCGATGCAGGCGCTTATCGGGGCCGCGCACGAGCAGGGCGCCTCGTTCATCAGTGATGAGATTTATCATGGGCTGGAATATGAGGCCAAGGCCGTCACAGCGTTGGAAGTGACGGATGAATGCTATGTGATCAATTCGTTCTCGAAATATTTCTCGATGACGGGCTGGCGTGTGGGCTGGATGGTTGTGCCCGAAGATCAGGTGCGCGTTGTCGAGAGGATCGCCCAGAACATGTTCATCTGCGCGCCGCACGCCAGTCAGGTTGCGGCTTTGGCCGCGATGGAGTGCGAAGATGAATTGCAGGCAAACCTTGATGTCTACCGGGCCAACCGCGCCCTGATGCTTAAGGGGTTGCCCAAGGCAGGCTTCACGAACATCGCACCGCCTGACGGGGCATTTTATGTCTATGCCGATGTGTCCGACCTGACGCATGATAGCCGTAGCTTTGCTGCGGAAATCCTTGAAAAGGCGGGTGTGGCGGTCACTCCGGGTCTCGATTTCGATCCTGTGCGTGGCCATACGACATTGCGGTTTTCCTACGCCAGATCGACGGCAGACATAGAAGAAGGCCTGTTGCGTCTGCAGCGGTTCATGGCTGAACGCTCTGTGTCGGTGGGTTGAGCGCGGGGCGTTCACAAGCGGGCGTTGTTCGGCTAAGCTGGGCGTCAAACGATCTCGGGAAAACTTGAGGCCATGAGCAGGATTCTATTCGCCATTGCGCTGATCTGGGCGCTGAAAGGTGCTGCCGTTGCGCATGATTTCAGCGCGCTTGCACGCGTGTTGCCCGATGACAGCCGTGTCGCTGATAACGGGCGCGCCGGAGTTCAGGTGCAACTTGGTCTCAGTCAGGGCGTGCCATACCGGGTTTTCACCCTGCGCGATCCCTATCGAATGGTTCTGGATTTCCAGGAGGTCGACTGGACCGGCCTGGACCGCGACAGCTTTTTGCAAACGGATCGAGTCAGTGGGGTGCAGTATGGGGCCTATGTGCCCGGGTGGTCGCGCATGGTTCTGGAGCTTGGCGCGCCTTTGGCGGTTGAGACTTCGGATATGCGCGTCGATCCGGTAACGGGTAAGGCGCAGTTGATTTTGGACTTGAAAGGGACTGATTTTGATACGTTTTCCGCCAGTGCGGGCGCGCCGCGCCAGCCCGGTTGGGATCTGCCGGAAGCATCGGTTACCCCTCCGGCGCGGGATGAGGACGGAACGCGCCTGCTTCGGGTGATGCTGGATCCTGGGCACGGCGGGATCGACCCCGGTGCCGAGGTTGATGGTCTGAACGAAAAGACCCTCATGCTGACCTTTGCGCGCGAGCTGCGCGAAATGCTGTTGCGTGCTGGGGGATACGACGTGGTCATGACACGCGTCGACGATCAGTTCGTGTCGTTGGAGCGCCGCATCACGCTGGCGCATCGGGCAGGTGCTGACGTCTTTATCTCGTTGCATGCAGACATTCTGTCCGAGGGGCGGGCGCACGGTGCTGCCGTCTATACTCTGTCCGAGGATGCGTCGGATGTGGCCAGCCTCAGACTGGCAGAGCGTCATGATCGCGGCGATCTGATATCTGGAATTGATCTGAGCGGTTCGGACGATCAAGTGGCGGATGTTTTGTTGGACATGGCCCGCAGGGAAACCAAGCCGCGCACCGACGCGCTTGCGCGAGCTTTGGCCGAAGGGATGACACAGCAGGGTGGGCCGATGAACAACCGCCCGATCCGAACGGCCTCGTTTTCGGTGTTAAAGGCGGCTGACATCCCATCTGTTCTGATTGAACTGGGGTTTCTGTCCAGCCCCAGAGACCTTGAGAACATACGAAACCCTGAATGGCGTACCGGTATGGCGCGCGGCATTCGCGACGGGCTGGAGCGCTGGCGTCAGGATGATCTGGTCAGACGGTCACTTATTGGGCAGTGACCCTGCGGCGCAAAACGGCTAATATTGGCCATCGTGTTTTGACCCCGGGCAGGGGCATCACTATATAGGCGGCACCGCGAGCAAAAGGCAGTAACGTGATCCGTTTCATTCTATCCATTTTCGGGGCGATCTTCAGCCTCGTGACATTGGGCATTTTTATGGCCGCACTGGTGATTGGTGCGGTCTTTTGGATGTATGGGCGCGATCTGCCCAGCCATGAATCGCTGGCGCAGTACAAGCCGCCGACGATCAGCCGGATTTATTCCGGCGAGGGTCAGTTGATCGACGAATTCGCGCAGGAACGCCGCCTGTTCACACCGTCCGAGGAAATCCCTGATCTGGTGAAGCAGGCGTTTATCTCGGCCGAGGACAAGAATTTCTACACCCATCAGGGCTATGACCCGCGCGGTATCATTGCGGCGGGTGTCGAAGCGGTGAAATCCAAGGGTGAGAATGTGCGCGGGGCGTCCACGATCACCCAGCAGGTGATGAAGAACTTTTTGCTGTCCGGCGACCGTCGGGCCGAGCGAAAGATCAAGGAAATCATCCTCGCCACGCGGCTTGAGGATACGCTGGACAAAGAACAGATCCTTGAGCTGTATATGAATGAAATCTTTCTGGGTCAGAACTCATATGGTGTGACCGCAGCGGCCCAGACCTATTTCAACAAAACTTTGCAGGAACTTGCCCCGCATGAGGCGGCAACCCTTGCCGCCATGCCCAAGGCACCGTCCGATTTCCACCCGGTGCGCGAGAAAGACCGCCTGTTGGCCCGCCGCAACTATGTGCTGCGTGAGATGAACCAGAACGGGTATATTGATCAGGCGACCTATAAGGCAGAAACCAACATGCCTCTGCGCTCGGTCCAGAACGGTGATTTCGAAAGCTTCCGCACCGCTTTGCCGCCGCGTGATTACTTCACCGACGAAATCCGCCGCCAATTGAGTGAGGATTTTGGTGAGGGCGAATTTTTCACCGGTGGCTTTACCGTCCGCGCCTCGGTTGACGAAGAGATGCAGGTCGAGGCGGCCCGTGCCTTGCGTGTAGCTTTGCAAAAATACGACCGTTCCCGCGGTAAATGGCGTGGCACGGGCGAGGTGATCCCTGAAGACAAGCTGACGGATGAGGTGCAGTGGCGCGAGGCGCTGGCCATCACCGAAGTCCCGCGTGACGTGGTCCTGCCAACGCAATGGTATCCTGCCGTCGTTTTGAATGTCGCCGATCAGTCATTGACCGTGGGTATTGAAGACGGCCCGGCAGACGGCACTGTCCCGCGCTCTGACATTCAGTGGATGCAGGGTAATTTTCAGGACAATTTCAAGCGCGGTGACGTTATCCTGGTCATGGCCGGGGAAGAGGGCCAATGGTCCGCCCGACAGGTGCCCGAAGTACAGGGCGGTTTCGTCGCGATGGACGTAAACTCGGGGCGTGTTCTGGCGATGCAGGGCGGGTTCTCTTATCAGGACTCTGTGTTCAACCGAGCGACGCAGGCGCAACGTCAGCCGGGGTCGAGCTTCAAGCCCTTCGTCTATGCCGCGGCGCTTGACAGCGGATACAGCCCGGCAACGATCGTTGTGGACGCCCCGATTGAGGTGAATACCCCGCAAGGTTTGTGGCGGCCCAAGAACTCGTCCAACAAGTTCTACGGCCCGACTCCGCTGCGCACCGGGATTGAACAGTCGCGGAACCTGATGACCATTCGTTTGGCGCAAGAGGTCACGATGCCGGTGGTAGCCGGATACGCCGAACGCTTTGGTGTGTATGACCGGATGGGTGCGTTCCTTGCCAACTCTTTGGGGTCCGAGGAAACGACGCTTTACAAGATGGTCGCAGCCTATGCGATGTTCGCAAACGGGGGCGAGCGGGTTGAACCGACACTGGTTGACCGGATTCAGGATCGGTTCGGTAAGACAATCTACCGCCACGATGACCGGCAATGTCTGGATTGTAACTCAAGCTGGCTGGAACCGGACGAGTCGCCCACCATCGAAACCAACCGTAGTCAGGTCATGGATGCGATTACAGCTTATCAGTTGACCTCGATGATGAAGGGCGTTGTCGATCGCGGTACAGCGTCGAGCCACGTCAATCTTCCGGTGCCGACGGCTGGCAAAACCGGCACGACCAATGAATCCAAGGACGCTTGGTTCATTGGCTTTACATCAAACATCGTCGCTGGTTGCTACATTGGATATGACCGCCCGCGCCCGATGGGGCGGGGGGCGTACGGTGGCACGATGTGCGGCCCGGTGTTCCAGAGCTTTATGGAAAAAGCTGTCGAAAAGTATGGTGGAGGCCCGTTCGAAGTTCCCCCGGGTGGGCATTTCATCAAGATTGACCGCTTCAGCGGCGCGCGCCTGCCTGCGGATGCAACCGGCGAATACGTTGTGGCCGAGTATTTCCGTGACGGCGTAGATGGCTTTATCGACCGCGTTTACGACGGCGGTTTTGCAATGGGATCAGATCTGCCTTTGTTTGAAGAGGTCCACAGCTCAGGCCGTCAGGTGACCACATCGACAGGCAACACAGTCACCGTCGGCCCAAATGCCAGCCAGGGTGAGTTGCAGGGCGGCGGGCTATATTAACGATGCGCAGTATTCGGGGTCACGCCGTCTTGTGGTGACCCCACGCACTTGCTATCACGCAGGCCTGATTGAGCAAGTTGGGACGTAACCATGCGCGCCGAAACCCAGAATATCGTGGCGGAAATCGAAAAGTCTCTGGAGCTGCTTGCGCAGCGCATGGACTATGAAACTGCGCCGCACCGGTTGGAGGAATTCAACGCGAGGGTTGAGGACCCCAACCTCTGGGACAGCCCGGAAAACGCGCAGAAACTGATGCGCGAGCGTCAGATGCTAGTAGACGCGATCGAGACATATGAGTCGATCAAGACGGATTTGAGCGACAATATCGAACTGATCGAACTGGGCGAGATGGAAGAGGACAACGAGGTTGTCGAAGACGCCGAGTCTGCGATCAAGTCCTTGCAGGCCAAAGCCGCCAAGAAAGAGCTTGAGGCGCTGTTGGACGGTGAGGCGGACAGCAACGACACCTTTCTCGAGATTAACTCGGGCGCGGGCGGCACAGAAAGCTGCGACTGGGCGTCAATGCTGGCGCGGATGTATGTGCGTTGGGCCGAGAAGAAGGGTTACACGGTCGAGCTACAATCTGAGACCGCCGGAGAAGAAGCGGGGATTAAGTCCGCCGCTTACAAGATTTCCGGCCATAATGCCTATGGCTGGCTGAAGTCGGAAAGCGGTGTGCATCGGTTGGTGCGGATTTCGCCCTATGACTCGGCGGCCAAGCGGCATACCTCGTTCAGTTCGGTCTGGGTTTACCCGGTGGTGGACGACAATATCGAGATTGAGGTGAATCCGTCGGATATTCGAATTGATACCTATCGGTCTTCTGGCGCAGGTGGTCAGCACGTGAACACCACGGATTCTGCCGTGCGGATTACGCACATCCCAACTGGCATTGTTGTGACGAGTTCCGAGAAATCGCAGCACCAGAACCGCGATATTGCGATGAAGGCCCTGAAATCGCGCTTGTACCAGCAAGAGCTGGATCGCAGGAACGCCGATATCAACGCCGCGCACGAGGCCAAGGGTGACGCAGGTTGGGGTAACCAGATTCGGTCTTACGTGTTGCAGCCCTATCAGATGGTCAAGGATTTGCGGACGAACCACGAAACTTCGGACACCAAAGGTGTACTTGATGGTGATCTGGATGAGTTCATGGCGGCGACGCTGGCGCTGAACGTGGCGGGCAAAAGCCGGTCCGAGGCGCAGGGCGATTAAGCTGGGTAGGGGGCGCTGCCCCCGCCGCGGCAAGCCGCGACTCCCCCGGGATATTTTGGGCCAGATGAAGGGGATCCCCAGGTTCCGGGTGACCGGGAAAGATACATCTAAACAGTGGGTTTTATTGACAGGGCGCCCCCGTTAGGCTGATCACCACAGAGTGATGCGAATGCCAAAGAGCCCCGAATGGACCTAAGACAAACGAGCGCGACTGCATTGTTGGCAGAGATGTCCGGGCGACGTGTTTCAGCAGTCGCCGTTATGCGCGCAACCCTGGACAAAATCGCTGAGGTCAACGGAGCTTTGAATGCTATCGTTGCTTTGCGCGACGAAGATGATCTGATGGCAGAGGCGCGGGCCTTGGATGAGGGGCCGATCAAAGGACCGCTGCATGGGTTGCCCGTCGCTGTCAAAGACCTTGTGAATGTGGCGGGGATCCCGACCTCGCAGGGGTCGCCATTATTCAAGGATGATGTGCCTGACGAGGACGACCTGATCGCGGCGCGGATGCGGGATGCTGGTGCGATATTGATCGGTAAGACTAACACGCCCGAATTTGGGCTTGGGTCGCATACGTTTAACCCTGTCTACGGGGCTACACGAAACCCCTATGACTCGGAACGATCCTGCGGTGGATCATCTGGAGGTGCTGCTGTTGCGTTGGCCACCGGGATGGTCGCGTTGGCGGATGGGTCGGACATGATGGGCAGCCTACGCAACCCGGCTGCGTGGAATAATGTCTACGGGTTCCGCCCGTCGTGGGGGCTCGTGCCGGCACAGCCCGTTGGGGATGGATTTCTGCACCAACTATCGACATTGGGGCCTATGGCCCGAAGCCCTGAGGATCTTGGGCTTTTGCTGGACGTGATTTCCGGCCCCGACAAGCGGCAGCCTCTGAGCGCGCCAGTTCAGGCCGTATCACCGGTTACACCGGCTGATCTGAAAGGGGTGCGCATCGGCTGGTTGGGGGATTGGGGCGGCGCATTTCCGTATGAGGATGGAATTTTCGATCTTTGTGAGGATGCGCTGAAGGTTTTCTCGCGCTTAGGGGCCACTGTTGAAGCCGTGGATGCGCCATTTGAGGCCGAGAGGATGTGGAAAAGCTGGGAGACTCTGAGGTCATGGAGTGTGGCCGCGGGTCTTGCACCGCTTACCGAGCACAGGTCGATGCTGAAGGATACAGCCCAGTGGGAGCTTGATCGCGGGCTGGGGTTGACTGCAATGCAGGTGCATCGGGCAAGCCTCGTGCGGTCGGATTGGTTCCGTCGCGCAGTTGAGGTGTTTGACGAATTTGATGTCTTAGCCCTGCCTTCTGCGCAGGTTTGGCCTTTTAATCTGGATACGCCGTACCCAACCGAAATCGCCGGGAAAAAGATGGATACCTACCATCGGTGGATGCAAGTTGTTGTGCCCGTCAGCCTGATCGGACTTCCAAGTTTGTCGGTTCCGGCCGGGTTTGGGCCCGACGGGATGCCGATGGGTATGCAGATTTTTGGACCTCGTGGTGCGGACGCGCGTGTTTTGTCCATTGGGGCTGCGTATCACAAAGCTACGAAATGGCCGCAGAAGCGACCCGCCTGACGAATTCGGGTGGAATAAGGGGAGGAGAGACTGAGAATGGAAAAGCCTTTTGGCGTTCCGAAGATGGGGCCCGTCACGACGGACATGCTGCGCGAGGCCATGCGCCGGGCCTGGGTGGATTTTCGTCGCGCGCCGATGTTCGGGTTGATGTTTGCCGGCGTTTACGTGGTGGCGGGTTGGGCCATTGCCTGGGTCACGATTCAGACGCAAACGTCTTACTGGCTTGTGTTGGCCGCGATTGGGTTTCCTCTGCTCGGTCCGTTTGCCGCTGTTGGATTGTATGAGGTGTCGCACAGGCTAGAGCAGAACGAGCCGCTGGGATTCGGGGCAATCTTTGGGGTGGTTGCACAACAAGGTCGGCGTCAACTGCCATCTATCTGTGCGATCATCGTCGTGATGTTTCTGTTTTGGTTCTTTCTGGGTCATATGATCTTTGCCCTGTTCATGGGATTGTCCACCATGACCAACGTATCCACCTCGCTTGAGGTGTATCTGACGCCCAATGGACTTACGATGCTGGCAGTGGGATCGGTGGTCGGGGCGGTTTTCGCAACCGTTCTTTACATGATCACGGTGCTGTCGATTCCGATGCTTTTGGATCGGGAATTGGACTTTGTGACCGCCATGATTGCCAGTTACAGCTATGTCAGCGCAAATTTTCCAGTCATGCTGGGGTGGGGCGTGTTCGTGGCTGTTCTGACTTTTGTGGCGATGGTGCCCTGGTTTCTGGGCTTGTTTTTGGTGTTGCCGCTGCTTGGCCATGCAAGTTGGCATCTCTACCGCTTGATTACTCAGGCAGAAACGGTAGAGCCGGATTAAGTTCCCAGTTCAGGCCACTATTTCTTCGGCTGTTCGTTCAGCGCGTCGGGCGGCCCTTGCCGCTGAAAGCGCCGCCTTGGGTTTGGGGCCAAGATAGCGCAGCGCAAGCCTGCGCATTGTTGTGTCATTCGCGGTGGTTTTTGACAGACAAATCGCAACGCCTCGCCATTGATCAGATTGCGCGTCGTTCCCGCGTTTCACGAGGTAAATTCGACTGTTCTGCGATGCGCGGCTGGACATGAGGATATAGATCTGGCGGCCAGCGCATGCTGCAATACCCTGAACCTCACGCAGGTTGGACGCAACGCTATCTTCTCCTGAGGGTGGTTCATAACTTCGGACCAGTGTGCATTGCGGTAGCCTGCGCGCATGCAGGACCCTGTGCCGGGTCGCATGGGGTTCGTCCAGCCCTGTCTCGGAGACAAAATAGAAACCCGCCGGAAGCAGGTTTTCCGTAAGTGTCCCGGGGCCGGAACCCAGAAATTCAGTCAGCGCCGAGGCTGCTGGGTGGACCGGAGGCAAGTCGATCTCGTCAATAGGGCGCAGAAGAATGCGCGCGTCGACCTCGAAGAAATTGCAAATCCGGTCCAGAACGTCCGGGCGCGGAAAGCTTTCACCGCCGAGATATCTGTTGAATTGCGTCCGGTTTATTCCAAGCTGGCGGCAGAGTTCGGAAACCGAGGGGTACTGCCTTGCCAATCGCCGTAGATTTGCGCCGAACATCTTGCGCAGTTCCGCCGGGCTGCGAGTGTTATTCGTCATTTGTGTCCCAGGTTCTTATTGTGACTTTGCAGGGTAACAAACAGCGCACGGGCCAACGAATGGTATTGCGCTTAATTTCACTGAATACGCTAACGGGCGCATCCCAACGCCACGCTACTCCATGAGGCTAGCGTGCAAAAGCGTAAACGCAATAGGCTTTAGTTCGTTTTGTTTGATCTTTATGGCGGTTTTCCGCAGAGGGCGGAAAAGGGAATCCCGAAATCCTGCTAGGTGCGGATTTTGGAAACAGATACCCCGCCCACGGGGTCGTCCAAGGGCGGGGTGGATATTATCAGTCACCGCGCAGCAGGGCTGCGACTCCGGTGCGGGCCACTTCGACCAATCCCAGCGGGCGCATTAGATCGGCAAAGGCGTCGATCTTGTCCGGTGCGCCGGTGATTTCGAAAATGAACGAATTCAAGGTGCTGTCGACTACGTTGGCGCGGAAAATATCGGCCAGACGCAGGGCTTCGACGCGCTTGTCGCCTTCACCGACGACCTTGATGATCGCCAATTCCCGCTCGACCGAGGGGCCTTCGACAGTCAGGTCGTGGACATCGTGCACAGTCACGATCCGACCCAACTGCGCTTTGATCTGTTCGATCACCTGTGGGGTGCCGGTGGTGACGATGGTGATACGGCTGAGATGGCCGGTATGATCAACCTCGGCCACGGTCAGACTTTCGATGTTATAGCCGCGACCAGAGAACAGCCCGATCACACGCGCCAGTACACCGGGCTCATTCTCGACGAGAACTGCTATCGTGTGACGTTCCTGAACGTCTGAAAAGGTGGGCCGTAGGTTATAGGCCGAATGGCGGGTGGCGCCTTTTTTGATATGTAGGGCAGACATTTACGTCCCTTTCATCATCTTGCGAAAACCGGGCGTCGGGCGCACGGTCAATTCCGACGAATGTTGTTAAACCAGAACCGAACCTTTGGAGTCGATCACGCCCTGCGTCTCGGCCTCGCCCAGCAGCATCTCGTTATGGGCTTTGCCCGACGGAATCATGGGGAAGCAGTTTTCGTGCTTTTCCACCAGACAATCAAAGATGACGGGGCCGTCATAGTTGATCATTTCCATGATCGCGTCATCCAGATCTGCGGGGTCGGAACACAAGATACCCTTGGCTCCGAAGGCCTCGGCGAGTTTAACGAAGTCGGGCAGCGCTTCGGACCACGAATGCGAGTACCGCTCGCCATGCAGCAGCTCCTGCCACTGGCGGACCATACCCAGACGTTCGTTGTTCAGGATGAACTGTTTCACAGGCAGGCGGTACTGAACGGCTGTGCCCATCTCCTGCATGTTCATCAGCCACGAAGCCTCACCCGCGACGTTGATCACCAGCGCGTCCGGGTGGGCCATCTGCACACCGATCGAGGCCGGGGTGCCATAGCCCATGGTGCCCAGACCACCGGATGTCATCCAGCGGTTGGGGTCTTCAAAGCCCAGATACTGCGCGGCCCACATCTGGTGCTGGCCGACCTCGGTGGTGATATAGCGGTCGTGTTTTTTGGTCAGCTCTTCAAGGCGTTGCAGCGCATATTGCGGTTTGATCGTCTTTGCGCTGTTGGTGTAAGCCAGACAGTTGACCTTGCGCCAGTCACTGATCTGTTCCTGCCATTTGGAAACTGCCGCAGCATCGGTCTTGCGACCGCGCGCTTTCCAGACCTTCAGGATATCCTCAAGAACATGCGCGACGTCGCCCACAATCGGGATGTCCACACGGATCACCTTGTTGATGGACGATGGATCAATGTCGATATGGGCCTTCTTCGAATTCGGCGAAAAGGCATCAATCCGCCCCGTGATCCGGTCATCAAACCGAGCGCCGATATTGATCATCAGGTCGCAATCATGCATCGCCAGATTGGCCTCATAAAGGCCGTGCATGCCCAGCATGCCCAGCCAGTTTTCACCCGAAGCTGGATATGCACCTAAACCCATCAGGGTCGAGGTGATGGGAAAGCCGGTCGAATCCACCAGTTCACGCAGCAACTGGCTGGCCGCAGGGCCTGAGTTGATCACGCCACCGCCAGTATAAAAGACGGGCTTCTTGGCGGTCTCCATCGCGGCTACCAGTTCGGTGATCTCTTCCAGATCGCCCTTCATTACCGGTTGGTAATGCGAGGTCGAGGGTTTCGGGCTGGTATATTCACCCGATGCGAATTGCACGTCCTTTGGAATGTCGATCAGCACCGGACCGGGGCGGCCCGAGGTGGCGACGTGGAAAGCTTCATGCATGGTCTCGGCCAGCGAATCCGTGTCCTTCACCAGCCAGTTATGCTTGGTGCAGGGGCGGGTGATGCCGACGGTGTCAGCCTCTTGGAACGCGTCCGAGCCGATCATGAAGGTCGGCACCTGACCGGTCAAAACAACGATCGGGATCGAATCCAGCAACGCATCGGTCAGGCCGGTCACCGCGTTAGTGGCACCGGGACCCGAGGTCACAAGCGCAACGCCGGGTTTTCCGGTCGACCGCGCATAGCCTTCGGCGGCGTGGACGGCCCCTTGTTCGTGACGCACCAGAATGTGGCGAATGTCGTTTTGCAGAAAAATCTCATCATAGATCGGTAGCACGGCGCCGCCGGGGTATCCGAATACCGTGTCCACGCCCTGATCCTTGAGGGCCTGAACCACCATCTTTGCGCCGGTCATCTCACGTGTCATCTGCTTTGCTCCGTTCGCGACATGTGTCTTGCGTTTTGCCAAAAAAAAGCCCCCGAGATTTTCGGAGGCGCATGGGTTGGATTATGGTTTACCGTTACCGGCCCATGCGCGTGTTTCCTACGATTACGACTAGCGCTTTCATCGCCAGAGGCTCCTTTTTTGCGTGCAGGGACATTATGGGCGGTAAAAGGGGGCGTCAACAGGCAATCGTACCAATTTTGTATCTTGAGCGATGAATTTTGCGACATTTTATTGCGCGTATTGGCGCCTGGCCGGAAGATTCGAGAAGATTTCCTGTCGTCTGCATGTGCATCGCAAAAATAACAGTGTCGGAAAGCGTCGTGGCAATGTCCCAAACAAGCATGATCGGCCGATTGGGTTGAGTACGCTGACTTTGTCTTTGCAGGCAGAGGAGGCGGGAAATGTTGCACGATCTTGTGGATCTGGGACGGTATCCGATCGATTGTCCGGGCTCGCGGGCGTATGATCAATTGATCGGCGATTTGCGGCGTGAACTGGATCAGGACGGATGCGCCGTCCTGCCGGGTTTTGTGCACGCCGAAGGGTTGGCGCAATTGCTGCAAGAGGCGCGGGCGACCGCCCCAAAAGCGCATCGCTCGTTCAATCGAACAAACGCCTATTTCACGAAGGATGATCCTGGGTTGGCGGCGGATCATCCTGTCCGGCGGTTCTATGATCGGTCCAATGCCTTTGTGCCGGCTGATAATTTCAAAACATCCGGACCTTTGCGCCGAATCTATGAATTTGAGGGCTTTCAACCTTTCATCCGCGCGGCCTTGGATGAGGCCGAGGATCGGTTCTTTCGCTATGATGACCCGCTGGCGGACGTCATTATCAATGTCGTTGAGGAAGGGCAGGGCTTCCCTTGGCATTTCGACACCAACAACTACACCGTGACATTGGCCATCCAAAACGGAGAGGAGGGCGGCGCGTTCGAGTATGTGCCGAACCTGCGCAGTTCTTCGGACGAGAATTTTGACACGGTCGCTTCGGTGTTGGACGGGAACAGAGCGCGGGTGCGCAAGCTTGAACTGCAACCCGGCGACCTGCAGATATTCAAAGGGCGCTACTCTCTACACCGCGTTGCGCCTGTCAAAGGGTCGTCCAGCCGGTATGTGGGGATTTTTTCATTTGTCGAGGCCGAAGGTATGTGCGGCGGGGTCGAACGAACTCGGCAATTATATGGCCGTGTTTTGCCGCATCACCTGGAGCGGGAAGGGGTAAGGCGAGACAGTCTGCTTGACTGATGCTGGTCGGCAGAAGGCCCTCCCGCCCATTGTCGACGCGCCTTTGGCGCGCCTCCGCTGGTTGGGCGTCGCTGCGCTGCGCGCTGCGGGATCAAAATCCGGGGCTTGTGCCTTGTAGGACGCCGTGTTCCAGCGCATAGCGTGTAAGACCGGCTGTCGATGATATGCCCAGTTTGCGTTTGATGTTCTTGCGGTGCGTCTCGACGGTGCGAACAGAGATATCCAGCGCCTGAGCGACTTCTTTATTCGACTTGCCTTGGGCGAGCTCCAGCAGGATTGTCTGTTCGCGCCCAGTCAGCGCCTCACGGGTGCTTTCGCCCTTGGGCTGTAACGAGCCACTGGCACCCGTGCAAAGGTATTGTTCCCCGCGCATTACGGCGTCGATGGCCTGTTTGATCTCTTCGGTTGGGACGTCCTTGAGGACATATCCCTTGGCACCATGACTTAGCGCGGTCGAGATGTATTCCGGGCTGTCATGCATTGACAGGATAAGGATGCGGGTCCGGGGCAGGCGTTCCAGGATGATCTCGGTGGCACTCAACCCGCCAAGCCCCGGCATATTCAGGTCCATCAGAATGACGTCTGGGGCCAGGTCTGTCGCCTTTTCCACCGCCTCTTGTCCGCTACTGAGCGTTCCGACGACCTGAATTTCGTCATAGCTTTCAAGGATTGACTGAATCCCTTCGGCAACCATCGGGTGGTCATCTACAATAAGGACCCGGATCGTTTGGTCGCTCATGTACCGGCCTTTCGGTTTGGGGTCGCGTCTTCGCGTGGTGGCAACAAATGACTCAGGGGCAGGCTGGCCTCGATCACCGTGCCGCTGCGTGGGCCGCGTGATGACAGAATACGCAATGAGCCGTCAAGCTGTTCGATACGCTCTTGCATATTCCGCAATCCGATCCCGGCGCTTGCCTGTCCGGGGTCGCTACGCAGACCACGACCGTTATCGGTAATGCGCATTGTCGCGCCTTTCTTATGGCCGCGCAAATCAATTGTAACGCGCGTTGCCCCCGAATGACGCTCAATATTGGTGAGGGCTTCTTGGGCGATGCGATACAGCGCGATCTTGCTGTCCTGATCCAGACGGTTACGGAAGACAACGGTTGAAAACTCGGTCTCAATCCCGGTGCGTTCGCGGAAATCGTCGGTTAGCGCCTTGAGCGCCGGGCCAAGCCCCAGATCGTCCAAAACGCCCGGGCGCAGGTCGCGGCTGATGCGGCGGACCTCGGTGATGGCAGTGCCAAGGTGGTCGATCCCTTTCTCCAACGGAACGCGTGCGCCTGCGTCATCACCCCGCGCCAAGCGGCGACGGGCGTTGTCCAAAGCATAGCGCACACCGACCAATATCTGACTGATCCCGTCATGCAGCTCACGGGCCACGCGACCGCGTTCTTCTTCCTGCGCGTCAAACACACGCTGGGTCAGCTCTTTCAGTTTGGCGTCGGCCAGCCTGCGTTCGCGGAAGTTCAGCAACATGCCCGAGGCAAAGACGATCAGCACGGCGGCCAGTACGATGCCGCCGATATACATGAAGGTACGCTGCACGCGGGCCTCGACCTCGGCGCGGGCATTGGCCACCGTTGCAACAATATCGTCTATGAAAACACCGGTCCCCACGGCCCAGCGCCAATCTTGCAGGCCGACGACATAGGCGATCATCTGCGCCTCTTCCCCGGTTGAGGGCTTTTGCCACATGAAACTGTGCCATCCGGCCCCCTGACGGGCGAGACGAATGAACTCATCAACAACGGGCGTGCCGTCGCTGTCGGTCAGGCCTTCCCAGTTTCGGTTGATGAACTGGGTTTGGCGCGGGCTGACCAGATTGTTACCGTCATAGTCATAAACGAAAAAGAACCCATCCTTGCCGTAGATCATCGCCGACAGGATTTGCGTCACAAGGTTCTGCGCCACCTTGTCGTCAGTTGATGCGCGGCCATAGATGTAAGCGAACCCGTTGCGGGCTTGGGTTACATAGTTGCGCAGTTCTTCCTTCTTGGCCTCGATCAGCCTGCGTTCCAGCGCCTGAATCTCGCGCTCGGCCGTTGCACGGGATTCATACGTCACGAACAGTGCTATCGCAGCGACGGCCACGACCAAGGGAATCGCCGCGACAAGCGACAATTTCTGGCCATAGGTCAGCGAAATCAGGTTTCGGAATCCCCTCATGGTCGAATCGATACGCAAGCCTGCGGCAAATTGCAAAATTTTTGGACTTTTGATCGTTCTTCCCGGCCATAGGTCGGAAAATTGTGGTGTTTGGCGTCAAATTCACGACCCAAGCCGCCAAAAAACCGCGGTTCCTACGTAGTAGTAGGTATTCACATTCAATTCGGGGTCATTAGGCTGGCGCGCACTGACAACGACTGCCCCCGGCATCGGCTGGGGTATTGGATATGTAGGGGAGGAACACTCATATGGATCGTCGTTCATTTCTGAAAACATCTGCTCTGGGCGGCTCGGCAGCTGCGGCCACAACGCTGGCGGCTCCGGCTTACGCGCAGGGCAAGCGCACTCTGACCATGGTGACCTCGTGGGGTCGTGGTCTGGCAGGTGTTTTCGACAGCGCGCAGCGTTGCGCCGACAGCATCACCGCAATGTCTGACGGCAACCTGACCGTTGACATCAAAGCAGCCGGTGAACTGGTTGGCGCGTTCGAAGTTTTCGACGCGGTATCGTCGGGTCAGGCCGACATGTACCACGCGGCGGACTATTACTTTGTGGGTCAGCACCCGGGCTATGCCTTCTTCACCGCTGTTCCGTTCGGCATGACCGCGCAGGAACTGGTGAACTGGTACTACCATGATGGCGGCATGGAAGCTCATGACGAGCTGGGTCAGATCTTTGGCCTGAAGTCGTTCCTGGCCGGTAACACCGGTGCGCAGGCGGGCGGCTGGTTCTCGAAAGAGATCAACAGCCCCGAAGACTTTAACGGGCTGAAGTTCCGCATGCCGGGTCTGGGCGGTAAAGCCCTGGGTAAACTGGGCGCGTCCGTTCAGAACATCCCGGGTTCGGAAGTGTATCAGGCACTGTCCTCCGGCGCGATCGACGGGACCGAGTGGATCGGACCTTGGGCCGACGAAAAGGCCGGTTTCCAGGAAATCACCAAGACCTACTACACCGCTGGCTTCCACGAGCCGGGCGCAGGTCTGTCGCTGGCGACCAACCGCGACGTGTTCGAGGAACTGACACCCGCACAGCAGAAGATCATCGAGATCGCTGCCGCCGAAGCGCACCAGTGGAACCTGGCGCAATTCCTGGCCAACAACGGTGCCGCCCTGCAGCGTCTGCAGTCGGGCGGCGTGAAGGTCATGGAATTCCCGGACAGCGTTTGGGATGCCTTCGGCACCGCCAGCCAGGAAGTTCTGGACGAAAACATGGGCGACGAGCTGTTCAAGAAGATCCACGACAGCGCGATGGCTTCGATGGCGGCGTCTTCGGCCTGGTTGAACCTGTCGTCGGGTGCCTACACTGCACAGCGCGACCGCGTTCGCGGCTAATCGCAGGAACTAAACTCAATTGGTTTCCCCGCCAGGTGCGGGGAAACCTTTCCCGTTGCACATGCAGGGCTCGGACAAGCCAACAATAAGCTGCGGTGCAACTGACGCGACCTGGGGACAACATGCAGGACGAAAACGGTATCTCGTTCTTCGGCGCCCTGTGGAATGGACTGGTTTGGTTCATTCAGAACATTGCCGAAGCCTTCTATAATTTCGGATATGCCATCACGCATCCGCAACTCTGGCTGAACTGGTCGGACAAAGAAGCCATCATGCGCTTTGTCTATTATGGCGGGTCGGTCGAGTTCTTCTTTGTGATCTTCACCATCTTTTTGGTTCTGACCGCCATCGGTCTGTATTATCGGAACTTCATGTGGGGCATGGTGCGCGGCCTTGAGGGGTTCGCCAACACAACCGGACGCTTCTTTGCGTGGGCGGGCCTGTTGATGGTCATCCAGCAAATCGTCATAGTTTTCATGCAGCGGGTGTTCGCGCGGCCCGATATGGCCTTTGGTTTCGGTATCCCGATCCAGATGGATATCAGTTGGTATGCCGAAGAACTGAAGCTTTATAACGCAATGGTCGTGTGCCTGTGCTGCACCTATACCTTCGTGCAGGGCGGACATGTTCGGGTTGACCTGATCTATGCAGGCATCAGCCACCGGGCCAAACGTGTGATCGACATGCTGGGTGCGTTGTTGTTCATGATGCCGATGGCGGTGCTGACATGGATGTACGGATGGTACTTCATGTGGCGGCACCTAATCGTGCCGAAGCCCTCGGCCAGCGATACACTGGACAAGCTGGTTCTGAAATCCCGCGCGCTGCGTTGGAACGTGGAAACCATCGGCTTCAGCCCGAATGGGTTTAACGCCTACTTCCTGTTCAAGATCCTTCTGGTGGCCTTCGCGGGCATGGTGTTCCTGCACGCCATCGCGTTCCTGTACCGGTCGTATCTGGAATATGTGGAAGGGCCAGACAGCGTTGGAAAATACCTCGACAAGGACAGCCTTGGTGAGGGTGAAGAAGCCTACGAAGGCGCACATTAGGGACGGGGACCCAGACTATGTTATTCGGACTTGATGGCGTCGAGATAGGCCTCATTATCGTGTTCTTCTGCCTTTTCGGAGGCATTCTGTCCGGCTTTCCGGTGGCCTTTGCCATCGGTGGGGCGGGGATCATCTCATTCGGGATCATTGCGGCGCTGGACAGTGCCGGGCTGCTGATACATCAGGCGATTGATACCAGCTCACAAGCCTATCGGGATGTGGTGAATTCTGGGATCAAGCCAGATGTGATATCGGTGTTCCGATACCCGGACTTACCGCGCATAGCTGAGCCGGTCTTTGTATCGGGCTGGGAAACGGCCCTTGACCGCAACGTCTCGTTCATCGTGAACCGCATGAATGAACGTGTTCTGGCGGGGCAGTCGATCGAAACTCTGCTGGCCGTTCTGATGTTCGTCCTGATGGGCATCACGCTTGAACGCTCGAAGATTGCAAACGATCTGCTGACGACGATGGCGCGCGTTTTCGGACCGCTGCCGGGCGGTCTGGCTGTGTCGATTGTTGTTGTGGGCGCGTTCCTTGCGGCCTCGACCGGGATCGTCGGGGCCACCGTGGTGACCATGGGCCTGCTGGCGTTGCCGACGATGTTGCGGAACAACTATTCGCCTGAACTGGCGACGGGTGTGATCGCCGCTTCGGGTACGTTGGGGCAGATTATTCCGCCCTCGATCGTGATCGTTCTGCTGGGAACTCTGGCGGGAGATTTGTATTCAACCGCTCAGGAAACCCGCGCAGTTGAAGCGGGCTGTACCGACGCGCTGACCTATCTGGGTGAGCCGGCGGTGGTTTCGGTCGGCACGTTGTTCCAGGCGGCGCTGCTGCCGGGGATCATGCTGGCATTGCTCTATGCGCTCTATGCGTTCGGATATGCGTTGCTTAACCCCGATAAGGCTCCGGCTGTTGAACTGTCGGGCGGCAGTGGCGAAGTGATTACTCGCGCCGAAGGTCTGACCTGGTTGCTGGGCGCGCCGGTCGCCCTGATCGTGGGCGCGGTAATGCTAAGTAGCGCCGGTATCATCGGCAGCCAGAACATCAGCGTTTCGGCGTTCTCTGACATTGGAGAGGGCGCATCGCTGCGTACCAACGTGTCTGCGGAATGTAAGGCCTCGATGATCGACCTGCATGGTCAATCCGCCTGGGA
The DNA here is from genome assembly GCF_013031225.1 of Ruegeria sp. HKCCD7221. NCBI lineage: Bacteria > Pseudomonadati > Pseudomonadota > Alphaproteobacteria > Rhodobacterales > Roseobacteraceae > Ruegeria > Ruegeria sp. HKCCD7221. Next base: position 45,822 of record NZ_WPZE01000007.1, on the reverse strand, counting down.
TCAGGCCGTGGCCGAGCAAGAGGCTATCGACGCTGCAGGCGGAACCAGCGAAGCCACTCGACTGACCGAAGAGGAACTGGCCGCTGCTCAGGAAGCCAAAATCGCAGCGGCTGCACCGATCGGAACAGGTGTCGCCGTGATGGTTGTTCTGCTGGGTCTGACGCTGGTCATGGGACGGGGAATTGCACCGTCGCAGTCTACGCAGCCCCTGATCGTTGGGGCCATTGGCCTGTTGCTGATGCTATTGGTGGATGTGCTTCTGATCGCGCCGACAACATCGTCCGGGGCGACCTTCCTGCTGTTGGCGGTGCCGTTTGCGCTGGCCATGTATGGCTGTAAGGAAGCTGCGGCGCGGTGCGCGACCAATGATCTGATCCGTGTGGTGTTCCCACCGCTGGTTCTGATCATCGCGGTTCTCGGCTCGATCCTGGGTGGTGTGACGAACCCAACTCCGGCGGCTGCGCTGGGGGCTGGTGGTGCGATCATGCTGGCGGCCTATCGCAAACTGCAGGATCAGGGACGATCCGGCAAGGTGATCATCTGGTCGACATTTGCCGTGATCATTGCCCTGCTCATGGGGGTCAACTTTGACCTGCGCATCAACCAGGGCGGTGTGACGGCGGAAACCTGGATTGCCTTCTTCATCGCATATGGCGCTTACCTGTTCGCCCTGTTCGGCCTGATCTATGGGTGCTGGGTTCTGTTTACCAGTGGTGTTCTGACGCCGGTGGTACGGGAAACCGCCAAGGTGACCTCGATGGTTTTCACCATCCTGATCGGGTCGCAATTGTTGAACCTTGTGGTGATCTCGTTTGGTGGGGAACATTACATTCAGCAATTCCTCAGGAGCTTTGACAACGAGTTTACGGTTTTCCTGATCGTGATGCTGGTCTTGTTCATCCTTGGGTTCGTGCTGGATTTCCTTGAGATCATCTACATCGTGATCCCCATCGTAGGCCCGGTGATCTATGGCGGATCGTTTGATCCGAAATGGGTCACGATCATGGTCGCGGTGAACCTGCAGACCTCGTTCCTAACGCCACCTTTCGGATTTGCCTTGTTCTATCTGAGGGGGGTTGCACCGAAGGAGGTCACGACGGGGCATATCTATCGCGGGATCATTCCTTTCGTGCTGATCCAGGTGGTCGGAATCGCGATCCTGTGGTTCTTCCCGTCGATTGTGACAATCGTTCCGGATCTGATCCCGAACTGATCTTTGGGTGTCATTCAGTGAAAATGAAAAGGGGGCCTGCTGGCCCCCTTTGCTTTGGCGTTTTGGGAAGGGGCCAGCCCCTTCTTGGCCTGCGGCCAATTCAACCCCGGGATATTTTTGGCCAGATGAAGGGACGGATCAGGTGAACTGAATGAGGTCCCAGCGGTTTCCGAAGGGATCGCGCCAGACGGCGACCGTTCCGTAGGGCTCGTGTCGGGGGGCTTCCTCGAAGTGAACACCTGCGGCGTTCATTTTGGCGTGGTCGCGGTCGAAGTCATCGGTTTCCAGAAAGAAGCCTACGCGCCCGCCGGTCTGGTTGCCGATTGACGCGGACTGGTCAGGGTTGTCTGCGCGAGCAAGCAGTAGCGATCCCTGCTTTGATCCTGGCGGTGCGATGCGCACCCATCGCTTTCCGGCGCCCAGGTCAATATCCTGCAGCACGGTGAATTTCAGCGTTTTCGTATAGAATGTGATGGCTGCGTCATAATCCGGGACCACCAGCGTCACCGCGTGGAGACTTTGGCGCATTTTGCCTCAGCCCTTGGTCGGGTGGCGGTCGGGTAGTTGGATATTGGCTACCTGTTCGGCAATGGGGGCAGTGGACAGTGGATGATGACTGGAGTCCGGCAATTCCGACGGATTGCCGACATTGATCCATTCGCCCCGAACGTACGCTTCGAGCCCGGAGAAGCGGGCCTTGTATCCCATTTTGGGGCTTCCGGGTACCCAATACCCCAAATAGACGTATGGCAGGCCAGCTTCGCGGGCGATGTCGATGTGATCGAGGATCATGTACGTCCCCAAAGAGCTTTGCGGCTGGTTCGGGTCGTAAAAAGAATAGACCATGCTAAGCCCGTCATCCAAGACGTCCGTCAGGCTTACGGCGATCAGGTCACCGGTGGTCGGGTCCGCGTATTCCACGACCCGGCTGCGGATCGGAGTTTCCTCGATCATCGCGGCAAATTCGAAGACATCCATATCGGCCATGCCGCCATCCGCGTGGCGCGTGTCCAGATATCGGCGGAACAGTTCGTATTGTTCATCTGTTGCCCAAGGCGAGTTCGCCTTGCGCTGGAGGTAGGCGTTGCGTTTGATGGCGCGTTTTTGGCTTTTGCTGGTGCGAAACTCGGACACGTTTATCCGGGCGGACAGGCAGGCTGCGCAATCGGCGCAAGACGGGCGGTACAGCACGTTCTGCGACCGGCGGAATCCCTGTTGAGACAGCGAGTTGTTGAGCTGATCCGCGCCTTCGCCCTGTAGGGCGGTGAACAACTTACGCTCCATCCTGCCCTCAAGATAAGGGCAGGGTTGTGGGGCCGTCACATAGAATTGTGGCGCTATTGGCAGCGTGTGTCGCATGAATGTTCCAGGTTTCCTGAAACGGATGATAACAACCGATCCCGGTACCGCCAAGTGATTCAAGCAGTTGGATAATTATTACGCGCGCTGGTTGATCATGACCGTTCCAAGGAAAGCATCTGTAAGCCCCTGGCACCGCGCGCTGGTCAGCATCATGATGACCGAGATGATCTGCAGGACTGGGAAAGCCATGCTGACGAAATAGCCCGCGGTGTGTGCCAAGGCTTTGCCGGTATCCATGCGGGCCCCAAAGGAATCGCGCAATTCTATGCCCATGAACCGCATACCCAAAGTGGCTGAGCCATTTGCGATGGTCACGACACGATAGATAAAGCTGACGACCGCGTAGATCAGGGCAAGAATAAACAAGCCCATGCCCAAGGTCAGAAAGATCGCAACTGTGCAGAGCAGCGAGACAAAGGCGATGTCAAACAACCACGCGACAAAGCGTTTGATCGCCACGGACTGATAGAACTCCGGCTGGCGGTCAGGGTCAGGCAAATGGGTCATGTAGGGAATTTCCGAGTTGTTGTGTGGTTTACCCTGTCCCGATCGGGCGGGGCAGGGCAAGTCTGGATCAGGCGTTCTCGCCGTTTTCGCTTGGATCGCGGTTTTCGCGGGCGCGTTCGTCCATGAACTGATCGAACTCGGCCTTGTCCTTGGCTTCGCGCAGGCGGCGCAGGAACGCTTCAAAATCCTGTTGTTCGCGCTCCAGACGGGCAAGGGTGTCGGCCTTATATGCATCAAAGGCGCTGTTGCCCGAGGGTTTCATGGCGCTCATGTGGCTGTGCCAGGTTTTGCGGCGGCTGCAGGACTTGCTGAACATGCGTTTGCTCCAGATCATATAGGCCAGAATGGCCAGGCCTACGGGCCAGAAGAAGATGAATCCAAGGACCATTACAGCGATCCAGGCCCCTTTTCCCTTATCATCAAGCCAGGCTTCGGCGCGGTAGAGCCATCCCGGATTTTCAGGGACGGCGTGGTCGGAAAGTGCGGTCATTTGGGGTCTCCGGGTTAATGTAAATTGCGTTCACATCATCTAGATGGGGGGTATGCGGCAGGTTGCAAGGGGTGAATGTGAAAAAGATTTACATCTTGGATGGGCGGTGCATAGCAAAGCGCCGAGAAAAGGTTAGTTTCCGCTTGCGCAAGGCATTGAAATTACGCCATCTCCTAATTGGGGCTTGAATCCCTTGTATTGTCTTTCCGCCGGAGGGTTAATGTCAGGACCACTCGCCATCCAACGAATGCCTCTACCTTTCGATCCGTCGTTGGGGGCAGAGGCGCGTGCGCTTGTCACTGATCTCGCACCTGAAGCCGGCGAACTTATCGCTGGGGCCGCCGGATCGAGCCCTTATCTGAATGGGCTTGTTGCGCAAGAAAAGGACTGGCTTGCGCAGGCTTTAACCCAGCCAGATCAGGCACTGGCAGATGTGATGCAGGGCGTACAAAATCTGCCAGCGGATCAGTTGAAGCCCGGATTACGACAGGCCAAGCGGCGGGTGGCGCTTCTGACCGCTCTGGCTGATCTGGCCGGTGCATGGCCGTTGGAGAAAGTTACGGCGGCCCTTACGGATTTTGGCGCACTAGCGGCCGACGTTGCGGCCAAAGCTGAGATCGCCGCGCTGATCCGGCGGGGCAAACTGCCGGGCATGACCGAGGACGATGTGGAAACTGCTGCCGGGATGATCATTCTGGCCATGGGAAAGATGGGTGCGCACGAGCTGAACTATAGCTCGGATATCGACCTGATCGTTCTGTTTGATGAAACCCGGTTTGATCCGGACGATTTCTATGATGCGCGACACGGAATGGTCCGGGCCACACGAAATTTCTGCGCGACGCTCAGCGACAAGACGGCAGATGGCTATGTGTTTCGCACCGATCTGCGTCTGCGTCCCGATCCGGGGGTGACGCCTGTGTGCATTGCGGCTGAGGCCGCCGAACGGTATTACGAAAGCCTTGGCCGCACATGGGAGCGCGCAGCCTATATCAAAGCGCGGCCCTGCGCAGGTGATATTGAGGCAGGACAGCGCTTTTTGGACACGCTGCGTCCGTTTGTCTGGCGGCGGCATCTGGATTTTGCCGCCATTCAGGATGCCCATGACATGCGTCTGCGTATCCGCGAGAACAAAGGCACCGGCGGCGCGTTGACCATACCGGGCCATGACATGAAGCTGGGGCAGGGCGGCATCCGTGAGATCGAATTCTTTACACAGACCCGCCAGTTGATCGCCGGAGGGCGCGACCCAGATCTGCGGGTTCGTGGTACGGTGCCCGGGCTGGCAGCCTTGGCTGACAAGGGCTGGGTTCCACGGGATGTCGCGGAAAAGCTGACGGACCATTATCGCGCCCATCGGGATGTCGAACATCGGATTCAGATGATCCACGATGCCCAGACCCACAAGGTGCCTCAGTCGCCTGATGGGATCGAACGTGTCGCCTGCCTTATGGGGATCGACAGCGCCGAACTGACGGCGGACTTGACCCGCCGCCTGACCGAAGTCCACGAGCTGACCGAAGGTTTCTTTGCGCCCGGCTCGTCTACGCCGAAACCTGCCGGAGAGGCCGGGTTTGATCAAAGCATTCTGGCCCGCTGGCCCACCTATCCGGCGTTGCGATCGCAACGGGGCGCGCATATTTTCGAGAGGCTTAAGCCCGAGCTTCTGTCGCGCCTTTCGAAAACCGCGAAACCGGATGAGGCGCTGTTGGCACTGGACGGGTTTCTTTCGGGCTTGCCAGCGGGTGTACAGCTATTTTCGTTGTTCGAAGCCAACCCTCACTTGATTGACCTGTTGATTGACATTGTCGGAACCTCTCATGCGCTGGCGGCGCACCTGTCGCGCAATTCTTCGGTGTTTGATGCGGTGATTGGGGGCAGCTTCTTTGATGACTGGCCGGGGCGATCCGCTCTGCAGGCCGATTTGCAGCAGGCACTGGCGCAGGAAGGGGATTATGAAAGCCAGTTGGACCTCGCGCGGCGTTGGTGCAAAGAGTGGCACTTTCGGGTCGGTGTGCATCACTTGCGTGGATTGATCGACGGGGCGCAGGCCGGACAACAATATGCGGAACTGGCAGGGGCTGTGATCGCCGCGATCCTGCCATGCGTGGAAGAACAATTCGCCCTGAAACACGGCCCCGCGCCGGGACGTGGGGCCGCCGTTCTGGGCATGGGGTCGCTTGGCGCTGGCCGAATAAACTCGCAATCCGATCTGGATATCATCCTGATCTACGATCCGCTGGATCAGGACATGTCTGACGGCCCGCGACCTTTGGCAACCCGGACTTACTATGCCCGGTTCACGCAGGCGCTGATTACGGCGCTGTCTGCCCCTATGTCTCAGGGCAGGTTGTATGAGGTGGACATGCGCCTGCGCCCTTCCGGCAATCAGGGTCCCGTTGCGACGAGTTGGGCGAGTTTCACCAATTATCAACGAAATGAAGCGTGGGTTTGGGAACATCTCGCCCTGACCCGTGCCAGGGTCGTGGCGGGCGATCCGGGACTGGCCGAGGAAATTGAGGCGTTTCGCGCAGTACTCCTGTCCCACCCCCGAGATCAAGCGCAGATATTGAACGATGTGGCAGAAATGCGCGTCCGTTTGGCGGCGGCGAAATCCCCGTCTGGTATTTGGGACGCCAAGAACGGCGCAGGGCGCATGATGGATATTGAGTTGATGGCCGAAACCGGAGCCTTGTTGTCGGGTGAGACCAAGCACGATGTTCACGCAGGGTTGGACGGCGCGGTCGCTGCCGGGCTTTTGGACGTCGCGCAGGCGCAAACACTCAAAGAATGCTACGATTTATGCTGGTCTGTACAATGTGCGGCTCGGCTGCTGTCCGGTAAGATGATCGAAGCGGACAAAATAGGCCAGGGCGGGTCAGATTTCCTGTGCCGGGCCACTGGGTTCGAACAGGTTGAACAGCTTCAGGCCGAGCTGCAGCAGAGGTATTCAAGCGCTGCCGAAATTATCGCCAGCGTGATCAAGGAGGACGGCAATGGCGCGCAGTGACGATCCGAACGACCACAAAGGTCTTATCCGCGAAGCCTATCGCATTGATGGCATCACTTTGCCGGAATGCCGCTCTATCTTTCTGGACTGGGCGCTCAGCCTGCCTGCTGAACGGGATCAGGCTCTGGCGTTGGTTGACCTACACGCCGCCTATTCAGCGCAGGCAGCGGATCATCCTATGACGAAGGTGCTGGCCGAAGGTCTGCAAGCCGCCAAAACCCCTAAAAGACGGGGCGGATGGCGTTCGCGTTCGCGCTAGGGCTTTTCCCTGCGGGCAATCGGCACTAAGAGGGCGCCATGACCCAAGCCGCCGATCGCCCCCGTATTCGCCTGAAACCCAAAGCCAACGCACGCGGGCTGCGCCATGGCTTTCCCTGGGTCTATGCAAATGACATCGTGACCGACCGCCGGACGCGTAAGATCGAGGCCGGTGCCCTTGCGGTTCTCGAAGATGAAAAGCGCTCGCCCATTGCGCTGGTCGCGGTGAACCCGAACTCCAAGATCATGTGCCGCGTTCTGGACCGTGATCTGGAGGCCACGTTGGATTCCGATTGGTTTGAGACCCGTCTGCGCCGCGCGCTTCAGATGCGTGAACGGCTGTTTGACGCGCCATATTATCGCCTGATCCATGCCGAAGCGGACGGATTTCCCGGCGTGATCATCGACCGTTTCGGTGATGCCTGCGTTATTCAGCCAAATGCGGCTTGGGCTGAAAAACACCTTGAGACTCTGACCGATGCTCTGGTTTCTGTGACGGGCGTTTCGGTCGTGTTGAAAAACGCTTCGGGCCGGACACGCGGCCTTGAGGGGTTGGATGATGCTAACCTCACGTTGCGCGGCAAGGCCCCCGATGACCCGCTGCCGGTTCCAATGAATGGCGCGACCTACATGGCCGATCTGACCGGCGGGCAAAAGACCGGTCTTTTCTACGATCAGCGCCCCAACCACGCGTTTGCCGCGCGTTTGGTGCAACCCGGCGCACAAGTGTTGGATGTTTTTAGCCACGTTGGTGGGTTTGGTCTTGCGATGCTGGCCGGCGGTGCGGCACGCGCGCTTTCCGTCGATGGCTCAGCCGCTGCGCTGGAACTGGCCACCAAGGGTGCGCAAGCCTCGGGGTTTGACGGAAGGTTCGACACCCGGCAAGGCGACGCCTTCGATGTTCTGACACAACTGGGGCAGGAGGGTGCCCAATTCGACGTCGTTATCTGTGATCCGCCGGCCTTTGCCCCGTCGAAACAGGCACTGGACGCGGGGCTGCGCGCGTATGAACGTGTGGCGCGACTGGCCGCACCGCTGGTGAAGGCGGGCGGTTATCTTGGCCTGTGTTCTTGCTCGCACGCGGCTGACCTTGGTCGGTTCCGCGATGCTTCTTCGCGAGGAATTGGTCGGGCAGGGCGGCAGGCGCAGCTTATCCATACCGGGTTTGCCGGACCCGATCACCCGCAATTGCCGCAATTGGCCGAAAGCGGTTACCTCAAAGCTGTGTTTTATCGGCTGTGAAGGCCGTTCTTGATACCTGCGTCATTTACTCGACGGTGATGCGAGAGATGCTGCTGGGGGCGGCCAAACTTGGTCATTTTACACCGGTCTGGTCCGCGCGCATTCTAGAAGAATGGGCGCGCGCGGCCCGTAAACTCGGTCCGGAAGGTGAGGCGCAAGCTCGCGCTGAAATTGCTTTGACACAGGCAAACTGGCCAAAAGCCGAACACGCGGAGAACCCAGGGCTAGCGCAGAGACTTTGGTTGCCCGACCCGGCGGATATTCATGTTCTGGCGACGGCTGTTTCCTCGTCTGCGGATGCCATCGTTACCGTGAACGCAAGGGATTTCCCAAGAAACGTCCTTTCGGAAGAAGGGCTTGAGCGCCGCGATCCCGACGCGCTGCTTCACGGGTTCTGGTCGGAAAATCCGGTCGACATGGCAGAGCTCGCCGACAGGGTTCTGGCCGAAGCCAACCGTCTGTCGGGCGACCAATGGAACCTCCGTGCCCTGATGAAAAAAGCCCGCCTTCCGCGTCTGGGCAAGGCGCTCGCAAACTAGATAAGGATCCAGCCTATCCGCCCGCGCCCCAACGCTGTTCAAGCACTTCAATCGCCGCAATACGCTCATCGGTTTTGGGATGGCTCATCAGCCAAGCGGGGGTCACACCTGCGCGTTGTTGCGTCAGATCTTCGAGTTTGTGAAACAGGGACTTTTGCGGCTCGATCCCGATTCCGGCCTTGGTCAGCAATGCGGCGGCGTATTCATCGGCCTCATACTCGTCCCCCCGCGACAGTCGTGATGCCAGAAGATGGGTGAGCATGTTTGCGATCCACGCTCCAATGAATGGGATGAAACGGTTCAGCAACATCATCAACGCCGCCCGAAGCGCATTCTGCCCCGAGAAATCAATCATGCGGCGCCGGGCATGGCCTAGCGCAACATGGCCAAGTTCATGCGCAATCACGCTGGCCATTTCTTCGGCCGAAACCTCACCATTGCTGAATTTACGGTAGAATCCGCGTGTTATGAAAATTCGCCCATCCGGTGCGGCAAGCCCGTTCACCGGGTCAATCTCGTAGATATAAACCGGCACGCGGTCGATCCCCAGCGCCGCCGCAAGCCGATCCGTCATGCGTTTGAGAGCGGGGTCGGCCAGTTCTGTTGACTTGGCGTCCAGTTCCCGGTGGGTGCGCCAGACGGAAATTCGATACATGACAACGGCATAGGCGATTGCCAGCAATATTGGGGTTAGGCGAAGCATAATTCAGATATGGGCCGCGCGCGCGAACTAGACAAGCCACAAGTTCCTGCTTTGCCGGTTTGGGACCATAGCTGTGTGTCCGATCACTCGACGGGCGTGGGTAGGTCTAGGTTATCATGCAGGTCGGAAATAGTGTCTGTGGTCAACACCTCGCCCTTGGACGCCTGAAAGAATGCATACTCGGCCTCTTTCTGGGCGACCAATGTATCGACCCGCAGGTCTTTGAGATCAGCACGCAGATTGTCCCGAATTTCCTCATACGCCTCCGCTTCAAGCAACTCTCGTTCCAGAGTATCCAGCTTGTCGTCATAATTCGGATCACCAAGGTCGAGATCGGCAATGTCGTCTGCAATCTCATCGCTGCTGCGACCGCCGTAGTTTTCGTTCAATGCCCGCAAGTTGCGCCTTGTTTCGTATAGCTCAGCCCGCAGTTCGTAATACTCGGATGCCTCAAACTGGTAGGACGCAATCTTTCCGACGTTACTGTTGGGTGCCGCATTCTGGAACGCAGGAGCCGCCGCGTTTGAGGCGTTCAGGTTCCGCAACTTGTCCGATCCGTAAGGGTCCGTGATCGCGGCGACAAGCGGATCGCGTTTGTAACCGTTCCAGCCCTTTTTGTGCGGGTATTCGACGTCGTCGTAGCGCAGAATATAAGCGGCGTCTTTGGCAAAATACGCATGGTTATCAGAATAGCGGTGATAGTCAGGGTCGTAGGGCACCGGCTGAATCGTCACGTCGTCCTGAAGGCGATCTTTTGGTTGTGGCAGATCAAGATTTTCGTAAAACTCACCCAACGCGCTGCGGGTCAGAGTGCGCCCTTTTGATGCTTCGAAAAAGGCGGATTCTGCGTCGGCCAACGCATCCTTGGTCTCGTGTGACAAGTCTTTGACATCCTGCCGAAGGTCGTCGCGTGTTTCTTCGTACAATTCAGCTTCGCGCAGTTCAGCCTCCAGCTCATCTAGTTGCTCATCATAGTCCGGGTCACTTGGATCAAGCCCGGCGATGTCATCAGCAATTTCATAGCTCGAACGGCCATCATATCCTTCGTTGAGGTCGCGCAAATCACGGCGCGCCTCGTATAGGTCGGCGCGCAGATCGTAATACTCGGTTGCTTCGGCCTGATAGGTCGCGATCTTTCCGACATTACTGTTCGGTGACGCATTTCGGAAAGCAGGCGCTGCCGCATTTGAAGCGTTCAAGTTGCGCAACTTGTCCGAGCCATACGGATCGGTAATCGACGCAACAAGAGGATCGCGCTTGCGCCGTTTTGGCGGTTTCAGATCCCCGTCATCCTGATGCCATGTATATGCCCCCGTGGACCGTGCCACCGGGCGCGGCGACCGATCTACCGGGTCTATCGAGGCTTGTCGGTATGACTTTTTGACCGGTTTTGAACCGCGATTCGACCGAGAGCTTGAGCGCGTTCCAAACAATTCTTCGACGTCCCGTTTGAACTCGCGTCCGAATTCTGAAAACGAAACCCTTTGCGTGGTTCCGTTTTTAGGCTTGCTTTTGGCTTTATTCGAGCCGTTGTTCTTTTTGAACAAGTTCTGAAAGGAATTGTTCTTTCGGGCTTTATCCCGGCTTTTCCCGTATTCGCTTGTCTTGCTGTTTTTGTTGCCTTTTCCAGCTTTTCCTTTTCCGCTGCCTTTGCCGCGACCTTTCCCTGCGCCTTTTGCCTTGTCGCTTTTGGCAAATGCAGCGTCTGGGGCAAGTGCAAACGTGGCAACGGCCCCAGATGTCAGGATCAAAGAAGCGGATGTAACAATGGTCGTAAGAAATGCGCGGAAACGAAACTTGGTCATTTTAGCCCCCCAGCCTTAACCACTTCGCAATATACCACGGATTTGGGAATCCTGGCCGGACTAAGGGGGATTGTTTCTACAGGGGCTGCGATTTCCGGATTTTTTCCTGGAATTTGCCATATTGTTTCGGAATTGGAAACCGCATCGGCTGGGAACGAAAGTCCAAAAGACCTATCGTGTCAGTTCCTTCATTCCCTGTTCCAGCCCGGCCAATGTCATTGGCACCATGCGGTCTTCGAATATCTCGCGGACCATATTGATCGAGTGGGTGTACTGCCAATACTTTTCGGGCACCGGATTGATCCAAAGATGCGATGCCCACTGTTCGCGGGCCCGTTGCAGCCAGACCTGACCGGGTTCTTGATTCCAGTGCTCGCTCGCGCCGCCAGGATAGGCGATCTCATACGGGCTCATGGATGCATCCCCGACAAAGATGCACTTGTAGTCCGGGCCATAGGTCCGCAGCACCTCGTGGGTCGGGGTTTGTTGGTCCCAACGACGTACATTGTCCCGCCAGACGCCTTCGTACAGGCAATTGTGGAAGTAGTAGTATTCCAGATGTTTGAACTCGGTCCGCGCAGCCGAGAACAGTTCTTCGACCACCTTGATATGCGGGTCCATTGATCCGCCTACGTCCAGAAACAGTAGGACTTTGACTGCATTGTGACGCTCGGGCCGGGTTTTGACGTCCAGATAGCCGTGCTCGGCCGTGGCGCGGATGGTGCCGTCCAAGTCCAGCTCATCCGCCGCACCTTCGCGGACCCAACGGCGCAGGCGCTTCAGGGCCACCTTGATATTGCGAGTTCCCAGTTCAACCGTGTCATCCAGGTTCTTGAATTCACGCTTGTCCCAGACCTTGACCGCACGCTGGTGGCGGCTTTCCTTCTGGCCGATACGCACGCCCTCGGGGTTATAGCCATAGGCCCCGAACGGTGATGTTCCTGCGGTGCCGATCCACTTGTTGCCGCCCTGATGGCGGCCTTCCTGATCCTTGAGCCGCTCGCGCAGCTTTTCCATCAGCTTGTCAAACCCGCCAAGTGCCTCGATCTCGGCCTTTTCTTCGTCTGACAGGTGCTTTTCGGCCATCTTCGCCAACCACTCGGCCGGGATGTCGACGGCTTCCAAAACCTGATCAAAACTGATTTCTTCCAGCCCTTTGAAACTTGCGGCAAATGCCTGGTCGAATTTGTCGATGTTGCGTTCGTCTTTCACCATCGACACGCGGGCAAGATAATAGAACGCCTCGACGTCATAGGTCGCGAGGCCCTTTTTCATACCCTCCAGAAAAGTGAGGTACTCGCGGAGTGAAACGGGAATACCGGCTTTGCGGAGATTTTCGAAGAAGGGCAGGAACATGGCTCAAACCACCAAACGAACAAGGATGAGGGAAAGTACAAGGCCGACCAAGGCAAAGGCAATGCCGTAACCTGCTGCGTATTGGGCAATATCCGCCGTGCTACCGTTGCGCTTACGCGCGGTCAATGCCCCAAGGATAGCCCCAAGGATTGCCATGCCCAGAACCACTACCATGCGTTACCCGCCTTTGTTGTTTGCAGGGGCTTCGGCAACGTCCTGCACCAGCGACCTGACCACGATTTCTGAGCCGAAGCCGTAGCGCGCCCATCCCAGACTGTCCAGCCTGACGGAGCGTGCCTGCGTAAGCCGCCCAGTCTGACTGAGCGCTTCTGACTTCAGCAGCAACAAAGTAGCCAGTTGCGAGGCATTCTCAGCGCGTGTCATCACGTCGATGGCCTTGTCCAATTCGGGCAGAACCTCGGAACCCTTCCCCTGGGCCAGCGCGTAAGAGGCGGTTTGGGTCGTGACATAGGCGCGGTGTACCTCGGTGCCCGGGTTGGCGCGGAGAAATTGCAGGGCGACGTCATAGTGCAGCAAAGCCTGCTGCGGATCGTCGAACTGCACCATGCGTCCCATCAGGTAATAGGGAAAGGCGCGGCGGTGGTCCGTCCATCCCTGTTCCTGACCTATCAGGGCAGCTTTTTGCGCGGCGCGAAAGCGTTTGCGCGATCCGGGCCCCGGACCGACGGATTTTTGAATGGCGTTGACCCACTCGCGCGGGGTTTCAGTGATGGGTTGCGGTTGGATCGCGTCCCCGCGCGGGTTCAGCCGCGACAGGATACCGGGGATGGCGGCCTCGACCTGTTCGCGCGTCATGCCGCTTTGCAGTTCGGGGGCATAAGTTGCGCGCAGGATCAACATGTCGAAACCGGTCAGAACGGTGTGGATGTTGTCGTCGTTAAAGACGGAATCTGGCAGGTGATACAGGTCGTTCAGCGGCCCCAGTGCTTGCGCGATCTCTTCATGCAGGCAATCCCGTTTTTCCTGCGGGCTGACGTCGAATGGTATGAAAATTCCTATCCGTTCCCGGTTGCGCAAGGCGGTCCAACTGCTTTTCCGTTTGCGGCGATCGCGGCTGTATTCTTCAAAGCTGGATGAGTTGGGGACAACGAAACAGGCCGCGTTCGGCAGAATATCGTGAATCTGGTCCTGACTTACGGCCTCGACCGTGATGTTGGCTTGACCCTCTGAAATCTGGCGGATGTCAATCCTGGCCTCTCGTTGCAGACGGGTCAGAAGCCGGGTCAGATCACGCTGCATGGACGGGGTCGGTGTGCCCGTCAAACGCAGGGTTACCGGTCCTTCGAACCGCGTCAACACGGGCAGCGGGGTGCCGCTTTCCAACGCGAAATGCAGGTTGACGAAGTCCGACGCGATATTGGTGTTCGACCGCGATGGGGCGGTGGGGTACGACGCCGTGAAGGCCTTGACAGGCGGCAGGATTTCTTCAACCGCGTTCACACGTGTCGGCGGTTGGGGCGGGGGAACCGCAGTACACCCGACCAGGGCAAGCCCAAAAAGGATTACCGCCCATCGCATCATGGGCGTTGATACCGGATAAAGGGCGTTTCCTTGCCGATACGGTCATACAGCTTGCGCGCCGTATGGTTGAATTCCTGTGTCAGCCAGTAAACGGACGGAGCACCCTCTCTGTCGGCCTCGTCATAAACGGCCTGAATCAGGGCCCGTCCCACACCTGTCCCACGCGCCTCTGGTCGGGCAAAGAGGTCCTGCAGATAACATACGCTTTCCACTTTCCATGCATGGCGGTGAAAAAGGTAGTGGGTCAGACCAATCAACTGCCCGTCTTTTTCGGCGACGAAACAGGAAAAATCGTGCGGATCGTCCGCCAGCAGACGTGCAAAGGTGCTGTCGTAAATCTCGGCTGAAACAGTTGTTTCATAGAATGCCAGATAGTCGTGCCACATCTCTTGCCATTCCGGGCGATCTTCGGGCCGCAATGCGCGAATTGTAAGAGTATCAGGCAAGCAACATGTCCCATTGTAACGTGAGCAAGCGCCCGGACTGACCCGGACGCCTCTGCGCTGATGCTGACACCCGGCCTTCTATAAGGCAAGCGTCGATCAGCGGAACTTCACATCTCTTAGCGTTTGCTGCGGGCCATGAACGCCAGACGTTCGAACAAATGCACGTCCTGCTCATTTTTCAGCAGCGCGCCGTGTAGCTTGGGCAGAGCGTTGGCACCGTCACGCTTGAGGTCCTCGGCCGTCAGATCCTCGGCCAGAAGCAGCTTGAGCCAGTCCAGCACCTCGGAGGTCGACGGCTTTTTCTTCAGCCCCTGCGTTTCACGGATTTCGTAGAACTGTGTCAGGGCGGTGGTCAGCAGCCCGTCTTTGATACCGGGATGGTGCACTTCGACGATACGGCGCATCGTGGTTTCGTCGGGGAACCGGATGTAGTGGAAAAAACAGCGGCGTAGGAACGCGTCGGGCAGTTCCTTTTCGTTATTCGAGGTGATGATCACGATGGGGCGGTTCTTGGCCCGGATCGTTTCGCCGGTCTCGTAGACGTGGAACTCCATCTTGTCGAGTTCCTGCAGCAGGTCGTTGGGAAATTCGATATCGGCCTTGTCGATTTCATCAATCAGCAGCACGACCTTTTCGTCGGCTTCAAACGCCTGCCATAGTTTGCCCTTGCGGATATAGTTGGACACGTCGTGAACCCGCTCGTCACCCAATTGGCTGTCGCGCAGACGGCTTACCGCATCGTATTCGTACAGACCCTGCTGCGCCCGCGTGGTCGATTTAACGTTCCACTCGATCATCTTCAGGCCCAACGCCCCGGCGACTTGTTTGGCCAGTTCAGTCTTGCCTGTGCCCGGCTCGCCCTTGACCAGCAGCGGACGTTCCAGCGTCACGGCGGCGTTCACCGCAATCGTTAGGTCGTCAGTGGCAACATATTCTGCTGTTCCTTGGAATCGTGCGGTCATCGGCCCCTCATCAAGTGTCGCGCGGTAATTGCAACATGGGGTTATCGCGGCACAGGAATTTTGACAAGGCAGGTCGCAGCGTCGCGTGCCGCCAAATTTCCAAGCAACTTAAATGCTTGGCACGATTCGGTGCCTTTCAGGTCGTGGAAAATTTTTAACTTACGCCACGAAATCGCCCGGTGAGTTTCACAGAAAAACAACGTTTTGTTGTTTTATGTCTCATATTTAGACGACACAGGGTCACACGGTGCCGCCGACACGTTTGCATAGTGACAATCCTCGCGCCGTCAGATAAACGCTCCGCAGAAGGGAATGCCTCATGTCTGGTGAAGAGAGAGCACTCGGCGTTGCAGGCCACACCGAGGGAGCAAAAATGAAGCAGGAAGTATTTCTGCCCGAAGATTATCGTCCAGCCGAAGACGAACCATTTATGAACGACAAGCAACTGGAGTATTTTCGCCGTAAGTTGCTGGACTGGAAAAGCGAACTTTTGGCAGGCAGCCGTGATACCATTGAGGGGCTGCAAGACAACACCCGAAACATCCCTGATGTTGCCGACCGCGCAAGCGAGGAAACCGACCGCGCGCTGGAGCTGCGTACCCGTGACCGCCAGCGCAAGCTGGTTGCCAAGATCGACTCGGCCCTGCGCCGGATTGACGAAGGCGAGTATGGCTATTGTGAGATGACCGGTGATCCGATCTCGTTGAAGCGTCTGGATGCGCGTCCGATTGCAACAATGACGCTGGAAGCACAGGAGCGTCATGAACGCCGCGAGAAAGTCCACCGCGACGATTAATCGCTGAAGAATTCAATAATCTCAGACGCCGGGGCCTGTCGCTCCGGCGTTTTTGCGTTAAGCGTTGAACATGAATATTGACGGTCTCAGTTTTGTTGTGATCGGCGGCGGAATAGGCGGCCTGGCCAGTGCATTGGCGCTGCGGCAGCGCGGGGCAGATGTCACGGTGCTTGAGCAGGCGCCAGCGCTGACAGAGGTCGGCGCGGGGCTTCAGATCAGCGCCAATGGCGTGGCTGTTCTGCGCGCCCTGGGTGTTGCAGGCAAATCGCTGGAGATCGGGCAGTTGTCGCAAGGCACAACCCTTAGGGACTATCGAAACGGCCGCGTGATCAGCCACCTTCCGGGCCCGGCATCCGGTCCAACTTATTATTTTCACCGCGCTGATCTTCTGGACATTCTGCACAGCGAAGCTGTGCGTGCTGGCGTGAGGATAAGATTGGGCGCTCGGGTTTCGAGCGTCACAAAGCACCCGGCCGAGGCTGAAGTCGTTCTGAACGACGGCGAACGCCTGCGATGCGAGTGCGCTATAGCAAGTGATGGAGGGCGCAGTATTCTCCGCTCGATCCTGAACGGGGCCGAAACGCCGCAATTCACCGGTCAGGTCGCTTGGCGCGCAACGATCCAGTGGTCCCCTCAAGGCGACGTTCCGCGCTCGTCTTTGACGATGGGGCCAGGGCGTCACGTGGTGACCTATCCATTGCGGGATCAGTCCCTGATGAACATCGTTGCAGTCGAAGAGCGGTCGGACTGGCAACAGGAAGGATGGCGGCTGCAAGGTGACCCAGAAGACTTGCGTGCGCGTTTTTCGGATTTTGGGGGCGGCGTGCGCGATCTATTCGAGAAGGTGACAGAAACCCATCTGTGGGCCTTGTTCCTACGCCCTGTTGCCGAAAATTGGCAAGACGGACGTCTGACTCTGTTGGGCGACGCTGCGCATCCAACGCTGCCGTTCATGGCACAAGGGGCGTGTCTGGCGTTAGAGGATGCTTGGATATTAGCCCGGTCATTCGACGAACAATCCGACGTGTCGCAGGCGCTGCAGGCCTATGAGACGCTACGCCGGTCCAGAGCGCGCAAGGTCGTTGCAGCGGCCGGTTCCAACGCTCGAAACTTTCATTTGCACGGACCAATGCGGTTGGCCGCGCAAATGGCGTTGAAGGTTGCGGGTCCAAAACTGGCCCGCAAATATGAATGGATTTACAGCTACGACGCGACCAGCTAGCCCTTCAGAGGTCGAGTTCTACCCACACCGGAACGTGGTCAGATGGTTTCTCGTGCCCACGAATGTCCGAGTCGATCTGACAATCCCGCATCAGATCGGCTGCTTGGGGCGTCAGTAGAAAGTGGTCGATGCGTATTCCGTCATTCCGGTTCCACGCGCCTGCCTGATAATCCCAAAATGAATAATGTCCTGGGCCTTGAGTTCGCGCACGGAACGCCTCGGTAAATCCAAGGTTCAAGATTTTTCGAAATGCCTCACGGCTTTCGGGGCGAAACAGGGCATCCTCACGCCAGGCATCGGGGCGTGCTGCGTCCTCAGCTTGCGGAATAATATTGTAATCACCTGCCATCAACGCGGGTTCTTCACTGGCAATCAATTCTTGCGCCCGGTGGTAGAGGCGTTCCATCCAAGCCAGTTTATACTCGTATTTTGGCCCGGGGGCAGGGTTTCCATTCGGCAGGTACAGCCCACAGATGCGTAACGCTTTCTTCCCGACAACCGTGGCCTCTATCCAACGGGCCTGCTCATCGGTGTTATCACCGGGTAATCCGCGAGTCACATCTTCCAGAGGGAATTTGGATAGGATCGCAACGCCATTAAAGCCTTTCTGGCCGTGGGTTTCGACGTTGTAGCCGCGATCCTCGAACATTTCGCGCGGGAAGTTTTCGTCAATAGATTTGATCTCTTGCAGCAGCACAACGTCTGGTTGAGCGTCGTCCAACCAGCGTGGAAGAGTTTCGGCCCGCGCCTTTATGCCGTTGATGTTGAACGTGGCGATTTTCATACGCGATCCTCCGAAGCCTTTGGCAACCTATTGCGCAGAATGAACCCATCGGCAAGTCGGAGGGCGAGGGATGCGAGGCTCTGCCTCGCGCTCCGGGATATTTTAAGCCAGATGAAGAAACGGATCGTTAACCAATTTCTGCGATTAGTGCCGTGCGGAACAGGCGGGGACGCCGATGGCCGCGCCAGGTGAAGCTCTCCGGCGGAAGGGTCGGAGAGCGGATCCCTGCTTCATCTGGCTGAAAATGTCCTGGGGGTGTGGGGGCAAAGCCCCCACCGGCGACTACATCGAAAAAGACGTACCACAGCCACATGATGAAGTGGCGTTGGGATTGTCGATTACAAACCGCGCGCCGATCAGTTCCTGGGTAAAATCTATGACGGCGTTTTCCAGAAACGGCAGAGAAACAGAATCAACGATGACCTTCTGGCCTTTGCCTTCAAGGATGAGGTCGTCATCCTTCGGCTCATCCAGTGCAATTTCGTATTGGAACCCGGAACAGCCGCCGCCTTCCACCGCGACGCGTAAAGCTTGTCCTTGATCGGCGGCGCCGATTTCGGCCAGACGTTCAAAGGCGCGTTCAGTGACTGTTGGGGGCAGATTCATGCCGCACTCCAAAGGTTTATTTCTTTCTCACTCTACCATATAGAAAACGCAATGGCAGGCGACAAGGACAAGACCTTTGGAAAGAGCAGGTTTTGCATCTGACCCAGCGCGCGCACGAGGGCGTCTGGTGCCAGAGGAAGAAAGCAGTTTCCGGTCATGCTTTCAGCGGGATCGGGACAGGATCATTCACGCTAGCGCGTTTCGACGGCTCAAACACAAAACGCAGGTTTTCGTTGAGCATGAAGGGGATAGCTATCGCACGCGATTGACGCATTCCATTGAAGTCGCGCAGGTGGCGCGAACTATTGCCGGGGCTTTGGCGTTGAACCCGGAACTGACCGAAGCAGTGGCTTTGGCCCATGATCTGGGTCACACTCCGTTTGGGCACACGGGTGAGGACGCATTGCACGCGATCATGCAGCCTTATGGCGGGTTTGATCACAATGCGCAGGCCATTCGGATCGTCACCAAATTGGAACGGCATTATGCCGAGTTCGATGGTTGTAACCTGACGTGGGAGACGTTGGAGGGGATCGCAAAGCACAACGGCCCCGTATCGGGCGCGTTGCCCTGGGCGTTGGCTGAATGCACTGAGGCGTTCGATCTGGAACTGCACACCCACGCCAGCGCCGAGGCACAAGTAGCCGCCCTTTCGGACGATATCGCCTATAACAACCATGACCTGTTGGATGGCCTGCGGGCTGACTTGTTCACCGATGAGGAAATACAATGCCTGCCAATCGTGGGTGAGTGTTATGCCGGGGTCGATCGCAAATACCCAGCGCTTGATCCCTACCGGCGCAGGCATGAGGCTTTGCGGCGTGTGTTTGGCGTGATGGTGTCGGACGTCATCGACACCTCTGCAATGTTGATTGCCGAGTCAGGGGCGCAGTCCGTGAAAGAAATTCGCGATCTGGGCCGCCCAGTTGTCCGGTTCTCGGACGGGCTATGGGCGCAGTTGAAAGAAATCCGGGCGTTTTTGTTCACCCGAATGTATCGAGCGCCTTCGGTGATGGAGGTGCGCGCCGAAGTCAGCCGGATTGTAGAAGAACTGTTCCCAATTTACCTGAACGACCCCAAGCAGATGCCCGAACGATGGCATGCCGATATCGAGGCTGCGGCTGATGAGACCTCTCTGGCGCGGATCGTGTCAGATTACATCGCAGGAATGACGGACCGGTTTGCGATTCAGGATCATGCACGGCTGACGGGTAAACCTTTGACTGCGGCTCACTCAACCTCGATGTAAGCCAATGCCCAGACCTGTTGACCGGCTTGCTCGTCGGCGACGTCCTGGTTCTGTGAGGGCGGGAATACGATCATGGTGGGGCCGTATCCGCCAATGCCCATCGGTGCGCCATCGGCGTGGGTGGCCAATATGGGTTGGTAAGTCGAAATGCTGTCCCACGGGATTTCCGCCTGATACCCGTCCATCGCCATGGGGCGTGCGGTTTTGCCTTCGGCCCCAGCCATTGTCATTACCTCTGACAACAGGGGGCCACTGAAGGTAAAGTCGCGCTGATGTTCGGGCGGGCCGTAGGGGATGGTGATCTTGACCTGAGGCAGGCTGTCCAGCAAAGCGGCATCAAAGCCTGCAGCCCCATCATGGGTCACTTCAAGGAACCCAAGAAGGCCGCCTTCGTTTTCGCCCCGGGCGGGCAGGTTTGTTTCGCTTACTGCGCCGCCCAGTGTCACCAGCACATGACCTTGGGGTGCTGGCATCTCGGCCAAGGCGGGTAGAGCTGAGGACAAAAGCAGGGTCAGGGGCAATGCAAGGCGCATGAATGGACTCCGATTGGGCGTTTCGGGCCGACTGTAGCGAGGATTGCGTCCAAACCAAGGTCAAACTTTAGGCATCCATTGACCTTGCTGTGTTGCGTGATAAACCGCCGGGCAAGCAAAAGGACATCCGAAATGAACCTGTTTTCCGAGATCCGCGGCCTTGTGTTGGACGCGCTGGCGCAGATGCAGTCCGAAGGTGCTCTGCCCGAGGGGTTGAACTTCGACAACGTGGCGGTTGAACCTCCGCGTGATGCGGCGCATGGCGATATGGCCACGAACGCGGCGATGGTGCTGGCGAAACCGGCCAAGATGAAGCCGCGCGACATTGCCGAGGTGTTGGCCGGGAAACTGGCAGCCGACGATCGGATCACCAGTGCCGAGGTGGCCGGGCCGGGTTTCCTGAACTTGCGGCTTGCCTCTTCGGTTTGGCAGGGCGTGCTGGCTGCTGTGCTTGAAAAGGGTGTTGACTATGGCCGCTCGACCATGGGAGCCGGGCAGAAGGTGAACGTGGAATATGTATCGGCCAACCCGACCGGCCCGCTGCATGTGGGCCATACGCGGGGGGCTGTGTTCGGTGATGCTTTGGCAAGCCTGCTGGCCTATTCCGGCCACGACGTGACGCGCGAGTATTACATCAACGATGGCGGGGCGCAGGTGGATGTGCTGGCGCGGTCGGCCTATGAGCGGTATCGCGAGGCCAATGGCCTGAGCCCTGAGATCGCCGAGGGGCTATACCCCGGCGACTATCTGATCCCGATCGGTGAAGCGCTAAAAGAGAAATACGGCGACAGTCTGATCGACAAGCCCGAAAGCGAATGGCTGGAAGAGCTGCGCAATTTTGCCACAGACGCGATGATGGACCTGATCCGCGCAGATCTGAAGGCGCTGGGCGTTGAGATGGACGTGTTCTTCTCGGAAAAGTCGCTCTATGGCACGGGCCGGATTGAATCTGCGCTGCAAGCGCTGACCAACAAGGGCCTGATCTATGAAGGCGTTCTGGAGCCGCCCAAGGGCAAAAAGCCCGAGGATTGGGAGCCGCGCGAGCAGACCCTGTTCAAATCGACCGAACATGGCGACGACGTTGACCGCCCGGTCAAGAAATCGGACGGCTCATGGACCTATTTCGCCCCTGATATTGCCTATCACTATGACAAGGTGAGCCGGGGCTTTGACGCGCTGATCGACGTGTTTGGCGCGGATCACGGCGGCTATGTCAAACGTATGAAGGCCGCCGTTTCAGCGCTGTCCGATGGCAAGGTACCGCTGGATATCAAGCTGACGCAGTTGGTGAAGCTGTGGAAGAATGGCGAGCCGTTCAAGATGTCCAAACGGGCAGGGAACTTTGTGACCCTGCGCGACGTGGTCGATCAGGTAGGGCCGGATGTGACCCGGTTTGTCATGCTGACCCGCAAGAACGACGCGCCTTTGGATTTCGATTTCGACAAGGTGCTGGAACAGAGCCGTGAGAACCCGGTGTTCTACGTGCAATATGCCCATGCCCGCGTCATGAGCGTTCAGCGCCGTGCGGCTGAGGCCGGGATTGACGCCGATGATACCGCCCTTGCAGGCGCGGACCTGAGCAAGATTGATCATGCATCGGAATTGACTGTTGCCAAGAAGCTGGCCGAATGGCCACGTCTGGTCGAAATTGCCGCGCGAACCAACGAACCGCACCGCGTTGCCTTCTATCTGTATGAATTAGCTGGGGATTTTCACGCTTTGTGGAACAAGGGGAACGACGAAACTCAGCTTCGGTTCATTCAGGATGGCGATGTTGACACAAGTCAGTCAAAAATCGCACTCGCTCGGTCCGTTTCTGTTGTGATTTCAGCGGGCTTGGGTATTCTTGGCGTTACTCCGGCGCAGGAGATGCGGTAACAAATATCGCCCGAACCGCCGGTACGAGGTAGGCAAGAAATGACCCGCGCGCCTTATTTTCTGGCGCGAAACGGGCAGTGAGGCGGACATGGCGAATTACGATTACTCGGGGCAAATGCGCCCCGAGCAGATGCATTACACGAATCAACCGCATCCTCAGGATGGGTCCGAATATTCCGATGACATGCTGGAATATGAAGCGGCACCGCAGACAGCGGGGTTGGGGCGTATCGTAAATACGCTGGGCGCAGTCGCGTCGCTGGCTTTGGTCGCAGGTATCGGCATCTGGGGTTACAAGCTTGTCATGCGGGACGTGAGTGGTGTGCCCGTTGTGCGCGCTCTGGAAGGACCGATGAGGATTCAGCCTGAAAACCCCGGCGGAACTCCGGCGGATCATCAGGGGTTGGCCGTTAATGCTGTTGCCGCGGTTGGAACGGCTGCACCGCCTGCGGATCGACTGATCCTTGCTCCGCGCCCGGTTTCGCTAGCTGATGAAGACACACCGGTCGAAGCGTTGAAGCCGACCAAAGCCGTGCATCTGGTTGAGGAAGAGATTTCTGATCAGGAAGCTGCCCAAATGCGCCAGAGCGCGGTGGACGCGTTGGTTGCAGAACTTGCAGATGAAAATACTGCAACCGACACCCCGGCAGAGCAGGGCGTGCAACTGGCATCGTTGGTTATCCCGGAAGAAGAGCCTGCGATTGACCCCGCCGATCTGGCGGCGCAGCTACCCGACCCGGAATTGGCGGCCTTGCCCGGCGTCCGGCGTTCGCTGCGCCCGATTACGCGCCCGGCGCGGACGACACCGGCGGCGATTACACCGAACAGTACAACCGAAAACGCAATCAACGCAGCCGTCAAAGCGGCGGTTGGTCTGGATGTGGACCCCGACGCACTGTCAAAGGGAACGCGCCTTGCCCAGCTTGGTGCATATGAAAGTTCTGATGTGGCCCGCACCGAATGGGATCGTCTGAACGGCCGATTTGGCGAATATATGGCAGGAAAACAGCGTGTTATACAGAAAACCTCAAGCGGCGGGCGCACCTTTTACCGGCTTCGTGTATTGGGGTTCGATGACCTGAGCGACTCGCGTCAATTCTGCGCGGCCCTTCAGGCGGAAGGCGCTGACTGCATCCCGGTTGCCGCCCGTTGACGTTAGGCGCTGCAATCACTGACGCAGCAGGCCTGCGCCTGTCGGATGAAGAAAAAAGCCTGTTCCGCGAGATGAACCCGTTTGGGTTCATTTTGTTCGCCCGCAATATCGACACGGCTGATCAGGTACGCGCCCTATGTGACGACTTCCGAGAGGCGGTGGGCCGCAATTGTCCTATTACCATTGATCAGGAAGGTGGCCGCGTGCAGCGCCTGCGGAGCCCAATCGCCCGCGAATGGATGCCGCCACTGGATCACACCACACGTTCTGGCGAAAAGGCCGAGCGTGCAATGTATCTGCGGTATCGGTTGATCGCGCAGGAATTATTCGAGCTGGGGATCGACAGCAACTGTGCCCCTATGGTCGATCTGGCGCGCGAGGACACTCATCCTTTCCTGCAAAACCGCTGCTATGGTTCCGATCCGGATCAGGTTTCTAGAATTGGGCGCGCCGTCGCCAAAGGGCATCTTGATGGTGGTGTGCTTCCAGTGATCAAGCATATGCCCGGCCATGGTCTTTCAACCATGGACAGCCATCATGATCTGCCCCACGTGGATTTGCCTTTGGATGAGTTGAACCGCGACGACTTTGCCCCGTTCCGCGCTTTGAACGACCTGCCGATGGGTATGACCGCTCATTTGGTATATGATCAGATTGATCCCCAGCCAGCGACGATTTCATCCGTGATGATCCAACTGATCCGCGACCGAATTGGCTTTGACGGGCTGATCATGACCGACGACATCTCGATGAAAGCTCTGAGCGGCGCGCCAGAGGATATCGCGCGTCAGGCGCTGGACGCAGGGTGCGACGTGGTTCTGCATTGCAACGGATCGTTCGACGCCCGGGCACGCGTACTGGAGGCCGCCGGAGACATGACCGACCGGGCACAATCCCGAGCGGAAAAGGCGCTGTCGATGCGGCAGAAGCCAGCGGAACTTGACATCCCTGCGGCTGAGGCTGAACTATCTGCCCTAATGGGCGGGCAGGTGTATGAACGATAACCTTTTCAGCGAAGACCCGGTCTCGGTCGCGGATCGCCTTGCGGCCGAAGCCCTGATCGTTGATGTCGACGGGTTTGAAGGCCCGTTGGATGTCTTGCTGACCCTGTCGCGGACGCAAAAGGTTGATCTTCGGAAGATCTCGGTTCTGGCTCTTGCGCAGCAGTACTTGGCCTTTGTCGAAAAGGCGCGTGCGCTGCGTATCGAGCTGGCGGCGGACTATCTGGTCATGGCAGCGTGGTTGGCCTTTCTAAAATCCCGTCTGTTGTTGCCACCCGACCCGGACGACGAAGGACCGTCGGGTGAGGAATTGGCTGCCCATCTGGCTTTCCAACTGGAGCGGCTGCAAGCGATGCGCGACGCCGCCGCCCGTCTGATGGCGCGGGACCAACTGGGGCGCGATTTCTTCAAACGCGGGCAGGGCGAGGATATCACGCGTATCCGTACCGTGACCTATTCGGCCACGCTGTTGGATCTGATGCAGGGTTATGCCCGTATCCGCACCCGGGATGAGTTCCGCCCCTTTGTCATGGACCGCGACGCCGTCTTCACGATGGAGCAGGCGCTGGAACGGATGCGCCCGCTGATCGGTTTTGCCGGGACATGGACGGATATGGAGACTTACCTGCCCGATGGCTGGGATGCGGATCCAGTGCGCCGACGCTCGGCCACGGCTGCGACCTTTGCGGCCTCGCTGGAGCTGGTGAAAGAAGGACATATGGAGATCAAGCAAAGCGAGACTTTTGCTCCGATCCACCTGCGTAAGAGGACCGAAACACGTGACTGACGCCCCCGAAGACGAAGGCACCGGCACCCTGTTCGAGGCCCCGCCGTTGGCCGAACAGGAGCGGATGGTCGAGGCTGTGCTGTTCGCGAGCGCCGAACCGGTGACGATTGCCGATCTTGAGGCCCGGATGCCCCATGGCAGCGACGCGGCGCAAGCTGTTGAACTGCTGCATAAACGATACGAAGGGCGCGGCGTCCGCGTGGTCCGTGTGGGCGAGGCTTGGGCGATTCGCACAGCGCCCGACTTGGGTTTCCTGATGCAAAAGGAAACGGTCGAGACGCGGAAACTCAGCCGTGCCGCGATCGAGACATTGGCGATTGTCGCGTATCATCAACCCTGTACACGGGCCGAGATTGAGGAAATCCGTGGTGTTTCCGTTTCACGCGGCACCATTGATCAGTTGCTCGAGATGGAGTGGATCAGGCTGGGCCGTCGCCGCATGACTCCCGGGCGTCCGGTGACCTTTGTTGTGACCCCGCAATTCTTGGACCACTTCGGTCTGGAGAATGCGCGCGATCTACCAGGGCTCAAGGAATTGCGCGCTGCGGGCCTTCTGGAAAACCGACCACCACCGGGTGCAATGCCCTTGGGGGAAGGGCAGGATGGCGAAGATGACGAAGATCAGACCGAACTGTTCGAGGAAGAGTGATCGAGCGTCCCTTTTGTCGCGGCGCCAAAGGATTATGTTCGGATCTGGAAGACGGAGTTAAGCGATGAATGCCAATCGACTGATCGACATGATTGTGCGTCAGGTTATGCGCCGCCTTGTCAGTAAGGGTGTGGACAAAGGCTTTGACATGGCAGGTCGTATGGGGCGCCAATCCGGAAAACAGCCAAACGCCAAAGCTGACCCAACGGCTGAGCGTCACATGCAACAGAACGCCAATCGGCAGAAACAGAATATGAAGCAGGCGCAGCGGATGACCCGTCAGATGCGCCGTTTCATAAAGTTCTAGGTGACTGCTTTGAAATGCTTGGACAGTTTCAGGCCCTGTCCCTGATAGTTTGAGGCGATACCCGCTCCATAAAGCTGAGTGGGCATTTCGGCCATTTTCTCATACACCAGCCGTCCGACAACCTGCCCGTGCTCCAGCACGAAGGGGGCTTCGTGGCAGCGCACTTCCAGAACGCCGCGCGATCCCGCGCCGCCAGCAGCGGCATGTCCGAACCCGGGATCGAAGAAACCAGCATAATGCACGCGGAATTCGCCAACCATGGCCAGATAGGGGGCCATTTCCGCAGCGTACATGGGCGGAATATGAACCGCCTCGCGGCTGACCAGAATGTAGAACGCACCGGGATCAAGGATGATGCGGCCATCGGTGGTACGCACCTCCTCCCAGTATTCCTGTGGGTCGTATTCTCCAATCCGGTCAAGGTCGATCACACCAGTATGCGGTTTGGCGCGATAGCCGACCAGATCGGTGTCCGGCAGTTGCAGATCGACCGAAAAACCCAACCCGTCCTGAATGACGGCAGGCCCATCGACAAGGGGCGAGTCGTTGTGCAGTGCGGTCAGTTCCGCGTCGCTCAGCACCGCTTGACCCTCGCGGAAGCGAATCTGGTTCAACCGCATACCCGGCCGTACAAGAACCGAGAACGAGCGGGGGCAGATTTCGGCATACAAGGGGCCAGAATACCCTGCGGGCACCCGGTCAAACTCGGTCCCGCCATCGGTGATGGTGCGGGTCAACAAGTCCAGTCGCCCGGTCGAGCTTTTGGCATTGGCGACTGCGGTTATGCTGTCGGGCAGGGCAAGTGATTCCATCAACGGAACAAGATAAACGCAGCCCTTTTCCAGAACCGCGCCATCGCTGATATCAATCCGATGCATCTCGAACTCGGCCAGACGGTCGGCGACTGAGCGTCCTTCGCCCGCCAGAAAGGATGCGCGTACGCGGTAAGCCACTGTTCCCAGACGCAAGTCCAGGCTGGCCGGCTGCACCTGCGGGTCGATGATCGCGGGCTCGGCGGTAATCTCACCGCGCGCAATCATGCCTTCGATCTGCTGGTTTGGACATACGCCTGTCATTCCGATCCCCCCTGTTGCCAGAGCGGGATCTGGCCTGTCTGCCATAAACGTCGGTGTGATTTGGTCGGGCTAGCAGGACTCGAACCTGCGACCTTCCGTCCCCCAGACGGACGCGCTACCAGGCTGCGCCATAGCCCGACGTTGGGGTGTTCATAAAGACTTTCCCGGCAGGGGCAAGAGGAAATCATCGCCTTTTTTCTTATCCCGCCGATCGGTTTTCAATTCGATCCAGCACGGCCCGCAGCTCTTTGGCGACCGGTGCGATTTGGCGCAACAGACTGTCGTCAAAATCCGTTCTGTTCCACGCCTGAGTCGCAATGCCCCCCATCAGCGGTGCTTCATCCAGATATTCTGGTTCGGATTGCTGAGGGGCGTCATTTTGTGATGTTTCGACGACCGGAGCCGGTTCCGGTCGCGCAGGTTCAGGTGGATTGGCCGCCTCCAGATCCAGCGTAATCTGCTCTTGGGCAGGGGCTGGTTTGGTTGCGAAGGGAACGACAACGCTATTGTCAGCGATCGGATCAGGTTGTGCCGTTTCGTCCAGACCCTGCGACAGCGAAGCGACATGCGCTATACCTTGCTCCCGAAGGATGCGCTGAACGCCCTTGATGGTAATGCCATCCTCATGCAGCAGTTTCTTGATGCCACCAAGCAGCCGCATGTCATTCGGACGATAGTATCGACGCCCACCCGCGCGCTTTACCGGTTTTACCTGGCTGAAACGGCTTTCCCAGAATCGCAGCACATGAGCTTGCACGCCCAGCCAATCCGCAACTTCACTGATTGTGCGAAAGGCGTCTGGGGACTTGCTCATGACCCTGCTGTCCTGATCTTATTTACGGTTTCCTGCGGCGACGCGATCCTTCATCAGGTGCGACGGGCGGAAGGTCAGCACGCGGCGCGGCTGAATTGGAACTTCTTCACCGGTTTTGGGGTTGCGGCCGATACGGGCAGTTTTGTCGCGCACACTGAACGTGCCGAACGACGAAATCTTGACCTGCTCACCACGCACAAGCGCGTCGGACATATGGTTTAGAACGCTTTCAACCAGTTGCGCGCTTTCGTTGCGTGAAAGGCCAACTTCTCGAAAGACGGCCTCGCTCAGATCCATTCGGGTCAGTGTTTTGTCGCCCATGCCTATTCCCCTATTGATGGTAAAGCATAGGGTCAGGGCAAATTCACTGTCAATATCAATGAATTGCAGTCGTGTGTGTAAGCCGTTTTGCGCCTGTTACCACCGCAGGATGACTGAACCCCATGCCAATCCACCGCCGATTGCCTCAGTCACAAGCAGATCGCCCGGCTTGAACTGACCGCGTTGCTTTGCCACTGACATCGCAAGCGGAATCGAAGCGGCCGAAGTATTGCCGTGGTCCTGAAGCGTGACAACGACATGATCCATCGGAACGCCCAGCTTCTTGGCGGTGCCCTGAATGATGCGGATATTTGCCTGATGAGGGACGATCCAGTCCACATCCTCATGACCTAAACCGGCTTTTTCCAAGCAATTTTCGGCAGTTGACGTCAAACGTTCAACAGCTTGGCGGAACAGCTGGTTACCCTTCATCCGCAGAAAGCCGGTGGTCTGAGTGGAAACACCGCCATCGACATAAAGCAGGTCCTTGTAGCGCCCGTCAGAGTTTAGATCGGTGGCCAGAATGCCCCGGTCGTCCGAGGTTCCGTTGCCTTCCTGACGCTCCAGGATCAGCGCGCCTGCACCGTCGCCAAACAACACGCAGGTCGATCGGTCAGTCCAGTCCATGATGCGCGAAAATGTCTCGGCCCCGATGACCAGCACGCGCTTGGCCTGTTCCGACAGAATCAGGGCGTTGGCGTTGGTCAGGGCATAGACAAACCCGGCGCACACGGCCTGAACGTCAAAGGCGAAACCCCTGGTCATACCCAGCCGCGACTGCACCATGGTGGCGGCAGAAGGGAAGGTCAGGTCCGACGTCGAAGTTGCCAGAACGATGGCATCAATGTCGTCAGCCGTAAGGCCGGCATCTGCCAGCGCAGCTTCGGCGGCCTTGGTTGCCATATCCGACGTTGTTTCATCGTCTGCGGCAAAGTGGCGCCGTTCGATACCCGAGCGGGTTCTGATCCACTCATCCGTCGTATCGAGCGTCTTTTCAAACTCGGAATTCGGAACAATGCGCTCTGGCAAATAATGTCCGACACCAACTACAACTGAACGGCCTGCCATCCTGAGGTACTGCCTTTTTTGTTATTCGCCCGCTTTCGGCGGTGCGTGCGCGGCATCTTGTGCAAGCTCGGCTGTGGATGCAACCCGTGCCGCCAATTTTTCAGCAAAGCCCGATTGGGCCAAGGTGAAGGCCAGTTTTACCGCCGCTGACACCCCTGTCGCGTCAGCGCCGCCATGTGATTTGACCACTGTGCCGTTCAGACCCAGAAAAACCCCGCCATTCACACGGCGAGGGTCGATACGTTTTTTGAGACGGTTCAGCGACGTGATCGCAAGCACAGAGGCCA
Organism: Ruegeria sp. HKCCD7221; assembly: GCF_013031225.1. NCBI lineage: Bacteria > Pseudomonadati > Pseudomonadota > Alphaproteobacteria > Rhodobacterales > Roseobacteraceae > Ruegeria > Ruegeria sp. HKCCD7221. The sequence goes on along the minus strand of NZ_WPZE01000007.1, from coordinate 15,856 downwards.
GGCGGGACAAAGGAGAGTACTTGAAAGCTTCGCGCAACAGGTCACCGATTAGGCTTGCGGTGCCTTCTCCGGTTTTGATGGCGACGTTGCCGGTAAACCCATCGGTTACAACGACATCCGCCTTATCTCCGGGGATGTCACTGCCTTCGACAAAGCCCACAAAGTCAAAGCTGGCCTGATCCGCGAAGTCCGCGATCATCGAATGCGCTTCTTTCAATTCGGCGCGGCCTTTGTGCTCTTCCGTTCCGACGTTGAGCAATCCGATGCGGGGTCTTTCCAGCGCCATGCCGTTGCGGGCATAGGACGCGCCCATCAGCGCGTATTGCAGCAGGTCCTTGGCGTCGGCGCGTACATCTGCGCCGACATCCAGCATCACGTTAAAGCCCTGCGGGTTGCGAGAAGGCCACAGAATCGCAATCGCCGGACGGTTCACGCCCGGCAGTTTGCGAAGCCGCATCATGGATAGGGCCATAAGCGCGCCGGTATTGCCGCAGGACACGGCGCCATGCGCCTCGCCCTGACGGACTGATTCCAGCGTCGACCACATCGAGGTCTGCTTGCCGTTGCGAACAACCTGGCTGGGCTTGTCCTCCATCGTGACCACATCGGGGCAATCACAAAAAACGACGCGCCCATTCAGGACACGTCGTTTGGCGACAAGTTTGCGCAGCAGGGCTTCTGGCCCGTGCAGAACGAAGGCAATGTCGGGGTTCTTATTCGCTGATTGCGCAATGCCTGCCACAACTGTGGCAGGCCCCGAATCTCCGCCCATTGCGTCAACCGAAATGGTAATCCGTCCGGCGTGCTTGGGCTTATCTGTCATGCCTTGGCCTGCACTAAGAAAGGCTTAGGCCGCGTCTTCGTCCAGGTCGATTTCGTCGGCCTGAGCGACGACTTCACGGTCATCATAGTGGCCGCAGGACGCACAGACGTGGTGCGGGCGCTTCAGCTCACCACAGTTGGGGCATTCGTTCGGGTTTGCAGCAACCAGAGCGTCATGTGCGCGGCGGTTGTTGCGGCGCGACTTGGAAACTTTGTTCTGTTGGACAGCCATGGTCTCAACCTTTGTCTACTAAGGGCCAACAGATTCGCTGTGGGCCGGGTTTCATTCTTCGTTTTTCTCGTGGTTTGACGCGCGTTTAGGGTACATGCCCTACGTTGTCCAACCCAAATTCCGATGAGCGCGCGAAAATACTGCGATTCTCGACATGTTCAAGCGATTTTTCTGAGGGCGTGCTATGACAGGAAATCTGCGCGGTGTCACTCGTCTTTTTTCATCGCATCGCGCAAACTGGCAAGCCCGGCAAAGGGTTTGACGTCTTCATCTGTCATCGCCTGTTTGCCCGGTTCTGTATAGTCGGCTTGTTCCAGTTCCGCACCGTCCTTGCGCGGGTATTGCGGCAGCGCCAGTGACAGCGCCTCGATCATGACCTGCGCCGGGTCGATCTCTGCTCCCAAAGGTTCCGAGTCGTCGCCTTCGGGAATCTCGAACTCTTCTTCGTCCGGGTCTGACCAATCTGCCAGAAACATGCGGGATACTGGCGTGTCGATCCTGGTCGTGACCGGTTCCAATGTCACGACGCACGGCTGAATGACCGTTGCACCCAATTTACCGGTCAAAGCCCAGTCCCGTTTGCCTTGCGCGCGCAGTTCGCCCACGAAGCTGAGTTTGCGCAATCCGAGCAGGCCAAGATCCTCTTTGATCACGTCCAGCCATCTGGCATCCGGGCGCAGATCAAAGGTGGTTGGCGTGTTCTGGGGTAGGTCTGCGACCCGCAGAGAAGTCTGGTTGCTCATTCGTGACCCTTTCCTGTGTTGAACCGGGGCTGCGGTTTGATGTAATCGGATAGGGTCCGCAAGGGGCCAAGGCAAGAGGGTGTGAATGTTGAAGGTTGTGAACAGGTTGAAACCAGCGTCCAAAGCGCTTGTATTTGGGGCGTGTCTGGTTGTCGCTGGTGCGTGTACGCCTGTTTTCGAGAATCACGGGTATGTCCCCACACCAGAAGAACTGGCCGAGATCAAAGTCGGCGTAGACACCCGCGACAGCGTGGTCGAAGCCGTCGGCGCGCCAACGTCGTCCGGCGTGGTACGGGATTCCGGTTATTACTATGTGCGTTCCAAAGTCCGTCACTACGGCCCTAAACGCCCCGAAGTCGTCGAACGTCAACTGGTCGCGATCAGCTTTGATCAGCGCGGCGTCGTCCGCAACATCGAGCGCTACGGGCTTGAGGACGGAGTTGTCGTTCAGTTGGATCGCCGCGTGACCGATTCCAGTATCGAGGGTCGGGGCTTCCTGCGTCAACTGCTTGGCAACATTGGCAACTTCAACCCTGCGAACATTCCCGGCGCGACCAATTAATTTGAAGCCAGTTCTTGCCGCAGTCACACGATGGTCACACATAGTGTGATAGTCACGCAGCAGGAAGAAACGGGTCTGCAACCGCGGAGGTGCGACCATGGCACTATTGCTCGGCAAGGGCCGGTACCGCGCGCGTCTGGCGCGAACGCCGCAGGATATTGCGGCGGCGCAGGGACTGCGGACGCTGGCCTTTGGAACAGAACAGGTGGATCAGGACGGTTTCGATCCTCTCTGCGCACATATTCTGGTCGAGGATACGCGCGCCGAGGGGCAAGTGGTTTGCTGCTTTCGGATGCTAACGATGGATCAGGGGTCCGAGATCAGCCGCAGCTATTCCGCCCAGTTCTATGACCTCTCGGCGCTTGAAGGATTCACCGGACGTATGGTCGAGATGGGGCGATTCTGCGTTCACCCTGACTGGACTGACCCCGATATCCTGCGCGTCGCATGGGGGGCAATGACCGCCTATGTGGACGCGAACAATGTGGAAATGCTGTTCGGTTGCTCATCGTTTGCCGGGACAGAAACTTCCGAATATCTGGACGCGTTTGCCATGCTGAAACATCGCCACCTGGCCCCAAAGCGCTGGTTGCCGCGCGTGAAGGCGCCCGATGTGTTCCGCTTTGCCGCAAGGCTGCGACGCAGGCCCGATGCCAAGAAGGCAATGCTGCGGATGCCGCCGTTGCTGCGCACTTATCTGATGATGGGCGGCTGGGTCAGCGATCACGCTGTCGTCGATCGCCACATGAATACGCTCCACGTCTTTACCGGGCTTGAGATAAGGGCGATCCCTCCGGCGCGAAGGCGGCTGTTGCGCGCGGTTGTCGGGTAATCGCCGTTGACGCCTTGGCCCTGCCGGTTTAGCTGGCGGGCATGGCGAGAATTCCTTTGTTGCAGATGGCCGGTATTTCCCTGACCTTTGGGGGCGACCCGGTGTTTTCGGGGCTGGATCTGGTGGTTCAGCCGGGCGACCGCGTTGCGCTGGTCGGGCGGAACGGGTCCGGTAAGTCGACACTAATGAAAGTGATGGCGGGGCTGGTTGAGGCCGATCAAGGCGACATCGTCATCCCCCCTGGAAAATCTGTGGGTTATATGGAGCAGGACCCGGGGATGGAGGGGTTTGCCACGCTTGGCGATTATGCCTCCAGCGGGTTGGAGCCCGGAGAGCTTTACAAGGTCGAACGCGCGGGTGAGGGTTTGAAATTTGATCCGTCGCGCGCTGTTGAGACAGCCTCGGGCGGTGAACGCCGCCGTGCAGCGCTGGCCAAGCTGATGGCCGAAGCGCCCGACCTGATGCTGTTGGATGAGCCGACCAACCATCTGGATATCGAGGCGATCGCTTGGTTGGAACGCGAGTTGGGGTCGACCCGTGCGGCTTATGTCCTGATCTCGCACGACCGTGCATTTCTGCGCGCTTTGACCCGCGCGACCCTGTGGATCGACCGTGGGGTTGTTCGGCGGCAAGAACAGGGCTTTGAAGCATTCGAGGCGTGGCGCGACAAAGTCTGGGAAGAAGAAGATCAGCAGCGTCACAAACTGAACCGTCTGATCAAGTCCGAGGCGAAATGGGCCGTCGAAGGCATCAGTGCGAGGCGTAAGCGCAATCAGGGTCGGGTTCGCGCGTTGCAGGCGCTGCGGGCCGAGAAAGCAGCGCAGATCAAGCGTCAGGGCTCGGCTGCGATGACGCTGGAAGCCGGACCCAAGTCAGGCAGAAAAGTGATCGAGGCTAAGGGGCTGGCCAAATCTTTCGGGGCGCAGCAGATCGTTCGGAACTTTGATCTGTTGGTGCAGCGCGGGGACAGAGTGGCCTTTGTCGGCCCCAACGGAGTGGGGAAGACGACCCTGCTGAAAATGCTGCTGGGGCAGGAGCAACCGGACGAAGGCTCTGTGTCGCTTGGAACCAACCTTGAGGTTGCCGTTTTTGATCAGACCCGCGCGCAGTTGGACCCGGAAATGACCCTGTGGGACAGCCTGACCGGTGACCCCGAGATGCGCGTTTCCGGCAAAGCTGATCAGGTGATGGTGGGCGGCCAGCCCAAGCATGTTGTCGGCTACCTCAAGGAATTCCTTTTCGACGAACGGCAGGCAAGGGCTGCCGTCAAGTCCTTGTCAGGTGGAGAAAAAGCGCGGCTTTTGTTGGCTAAGCTGATGGCAAAGTCCTCGAACCTGCTGGTGCTGGACGAACCGACCAACGATCTGGATGTGGAAACGCTAGACCTGCTGCAGGAACTGCTGGACGACTATGACGGGACCGTTCTGTTGGTCAGTCACGACCGGGATTTTCTGGACCGCGTCGCCACGACCACCATCGCGATGGAGGGCAATGGCCGCGCCACAGTCTACGCGGGCGGGTGGTCCGACTATATTGCGCAGCGCGGTGACGTTTTCGAAAGGAAGGCTGAGAAAACAAAGCCTTCAAAACCTAAGGTAAAGCAGGAAAATCAGCCCAAATCGGGCCTGTCGTTTTCCGAAAAACACCGTCTGGAAAAGCTACCTGCTGAAATGGAACGGCTTGAGGCCGAGATCGGTAAGCTCGAAGAGCTCATGTCCGATCCCGACTTGTTCACCCGCGAGCCGGTCAAGTTCCAGAAAGCGACCGAGGCGCTGGTTGAACGGCAAGAGAAGCTAGCAGCAGCCGAAGAAGAATGGCTGATGCTGGAAGAAAAGGCCGAAGGCGTCTGACGGTCACCTCATCCGCAGGGCGCCGTCGATACGGATCACTTCACCGTTCAGATAGCCCATTTCGACGATGAACCCGGCCAACCGCCCGAATTCACGCGGGTCGCCAAGGCGGGCAGGGTTCGGGACATCCGCCGCCAGTTGCTGTTGCACTTCTTCCGGCAGGCCAGCGAGCATGGGCGTCATGAAAATTCCCGGCGCAATGGCCATCACGCGGATACCGGATGAGGCCAGGTCACGGGCCATGGGCAACGTCATACCCACAATGCCACCCTTGGATGCGGCATAGGCGGTTTGGCCTTTCTGACCATCAAACGCCGCAATCGACGCCGTGTTGATGATCACGCCCCGTGCGCCGTCCGACTCGGGTGCGTTCTTTGCCATCTGTTCGGCTGCAAGACGCGAAACATTGAAAGTTCCAACCAGATTAATGTCGATCGTGCGTTGAAATGGGTCCAGTGGGTGAGGGCCTTCCTTCCCAACCGTCTTGATGCCTACGGCTATGCCAGCACAGTTCACCGCAGCGGTGATCCGGCCCATCTTGTCTACGGCATAATCAATCGCAGCGGCGACCGACGCCTCATCCGTCACATCCGTCTCGACAAAGTGCCCGCCGATTTCGGCCGCAACCTCATTTCCGCGCTCGGCGTCACGATCCAGAATAGTGACCTGTGCTCCGTTTTCGGCAAAGTATCGAGCGGTTGCCTCTCCAAGCCCGGATGCGCCGCCTGTGACTATGGCGCCGGTTGAGGGTAGTTGCATTTCGGTAACCTCTCCTTAATTTTGACACATTGTGACCACATTTGATTGGTGGCGCAGGTACATATTGTATATCCATGCGCCATAACCGTCACAACTGGTGTTCTGGTCGAGTGTGATGAGTGGTGGCGAGCCCTTTGTTAACGCATTTTCAGCATGCGCTTAACCGCGCTTCATCTGCGGCTTCCACTTTGTAATCGAAGATCCTGAAGGACTTGGGTTTTTAGGGCGCAAGGAGATTAATGATGCGGATAAGACTGAAATCAAGCGTTTCAGCCTTGGTGGTGTCCCCGTTCGTCGGGGTGTTGATGGCAACAACTGCGCAGGCTTCGACAGAAGTTTGCAACGCAAGAACGGCACGGATCGCGGCCAACGCGGGCGACTATCAAGCCCTGTGTGATTGTACGCAAGTGACGCCAAGCTTCATAGAGCGCCTGCAGCGGCGGTCGGATTTCGAAGCAACTTTAGCCGTCACAGGCGAGCAATGCCCCGCTTTGGCCGCATTGTTGACAGATTTCTCGACGGCGTCGATTGGGGCAACTTCCAATTCGGGTGAAAACCCGAACGACGATCAAGGGAATCAAGCGGGATCTGGTCCGGGTGGCAATAACGGAGGCGGAAACAACAACGGCGGCGGCGGCAACAACGACGGCGGCGGCGGCAACAACGACGGCGGCGGCGGCAACAACGACGGCGGCGGCGGGAACAATGACGGCGGCGGCGGCAACAATGACGGCGGCGGCAACGGTGGAAACAACGGCGGCCCCGGCAACGGCAACGGCAACGGCGGCAATCCTGGTAACGGTGGTGGTAACACCGGAGGCTCGGGACCCGGAACCGGTAACGGCGGCAGCAACAACGGCCAAGGTGGTGGAAACGGCAACGGTGGCAGCAATGGCGGCGGCCAGGGCGGCGGAAACGGCAACGGCGGTAGCAACGGTGGTCCCGGAAATGGAAACGGGAACAGCGGCAACTCTGGTAATGGCGGTGGAAACACCGGAGGCTCAGGCCCCGGGACCGGTAACGGCGGTAGCAACAACGGCCAAGGCGGTGGAAACGGCAATGGCGGCGGAAACGGCAACGGCGGGAAACGCTGAGGCCTTAAAACCAGCTTTCCAAAAAATTACGGCCGCCCAATAGGGTGGCCGTTTTCTTGTGTTGCCTATCGGTTCAATCGAGCGTTCAGCCCAGTTGCACTAGCGCGTGCCGCTTTTTTCCTGCGCTCAGCTTGATCGGCGATGACAACGCACCTGCGTCGATCATCAACCCCGCGTCGGTCAGTGGTGCGTCGTCCAGTTTGGCTCCGTTTTCGGCGATCAGGCGCTTGGCTTCCTTGCCGGATTTGGCGAGGCCGGACTTAACGATCAACTGCACGATTGAGGCAGGCAATTCATCCGCACCGATGGTCAGGGTCGGAAGATCGTCACCCACGCCGCCTTTCTCGAACACCTCGCGCGCTGTGGCTTCCGCGGTCGCGGCGGCCTCGGCCCCGTGCAGCAGGGTGGTGACCTCGTTGGCGAGGCGGATTTTGGCCTCGTTGATCTCGGACCCTTGCAGCGCGGCCAGACGGTCGCATTCGTCCACGGGCAGTTCTGTGAAAATCTTCAGAAAGCGGCCAACGTCGGCGTCGGTGGTGTTGCGCCAGAACTGCCAGAACTCATAAGGCGACAGCATATCTCCGTTCAGCCAGATCGCTCCGCCCTGCGATTTGCCCATCTTGCGGCCATCACTGGTGGTCAGAAGAGGCGTCGTCAGGCCATAAATCTCCTGATCCAGAACCCGGCGCGTCAGGTCGATCCCGTTGACGATGTTGCCCCACTGGTCGCTGCCACCCATCTGCAGAACACAGCCATAGCGACGGTTCAGCTCAAGGAAGTCATAGGCCTGCAGGATCATGTAGTTAAATTCGAGGAAAGACAGCGATTGTTCGCGGTCCAGACGGGATTTTACGGATTCAAAGGACAGCATCCGGTTGACCGAGAAATGCCGCCCGATATCGCGCAGGAAATCGAGGTAGTTCAGGCTGTCCAGCCATTCTGCATTGTTCAGCATCAACGCGCCGGTGTCGCTGTCATCATAGGACAGGTACTTGGCGAAAACCTTCTGCATCCCGGCGATGTTGGCGTCGATCTGTTCGGGGCCCAGCAGGGGGCGTTCGTCCGACCGGAATGAGGGGTCACCCACCTTGGTGGTGCCGCCGCCCATCAGGGTGATCGGCTTGTGACCGGTCTTTTGCAGCCAGCGCAGAACCATAATGTTCATCAGGTGACCGACATGCAGCGACTGCGCGGTTGCGTCATAACCGATATAGGCTGTTTGCACCCCACTGATCAGCGCGTCGTCAAGGCCTTGATAATCGGTGCAGTCGGCAAGAAAGCCGCGCTCGATCATCGTGGCGATGAAATCCGATTTGGGGTGGTAGGTCATATCCGTGCCCTTTGGGTTTGTGTTGCGGGGCAGTGTATAGGCGGTGGGGGTGGCAAGGAAAAGGCACCTTTTGCAGGAAAAGCACGCGGTGCGCCTTATGTGGCTTGCGTTGTGTTTACGTTACCGTGCAGGTTGTGGCCAACGCGCTGATCCAACGGGCGCGAAAGACGCAAGAGGTAAGGCATGAGCCGGGTAATAGGCAAGACGGATACGGTCAAAGCACTGGGCGCAATGTCGGGCACGTCTTTGGATGGCGTGGACGCAGCCGTGGTCGAAACCGACGGGGTGCGCATCATGGGGTTCGGTCCCAGCGGCTATCGCGCTTATTCCGACGAAGAACGTGCCACACTCAGGTCTGCGCTGGGCCATTGGCATGGTCCCGAAGTCGATGCCGCCGCTGAACTGGTGACCATCGCCCATGCCGAAGCATTGTCTGAATTCGATGAGATCGATCTGATCGGCTTTCATGGCCAGACCCTTGCACATGAACCGGGTGGGCGGGGAACCTTGCAGGTGGGCGACGGAGACGGTTTGACTCAGGCGTTGGGTGTTCCCGTCGTGTGGGATTTCCGCAGTGACGACGTGGCGATGGGGGGTGAGGGCGCGCCGCTTGCGCCGTTCTTTCACTTCGCCTGTGCCAAATGGATCGGAGCTAAGGAACCTCTGTGTTTTCTGAACCTCGGCGGGGTGGGGAACCTGACTTACGTGGACCCCAGTTTTGATGGCCCCGAAGCCCCCGGCGCGCTGCTGGCCTTTGATACCGGTCCGGCCAACGCGCCGGTCGATGACCTGATGCAAACACGGCTTGGTTTGCCGATGGACCGGGATGGCGCAGTTGCGCGCGGCGGAACGGTTGAGATGGGTGCGCTTGAATTGTTTCTGGCCGAGCCGTTCTTTAACAAGGTGCCGCCCAAATCGCTGGACCGGAACGATTTCGCAGAAATGATCGGGTTGGTACAGGAACTGTCCGACTCCGATGCCGTGGCAACCTTGACGGGCATGTGCGCCGCAGGCGTGATGCAGGGGATGGAGCATTGCCTCAAGCACCCCGCGCGCGTGCTGGTCACGGGCGGAGGCCGCCGCAATCCGGTCTTGATGGAAATGCTGCGCGCGGGCCTCGACTGCGCGGTCGAACCGGTCGAGGCCGTAGGTCTGGACGGAGACATGCTGGAAGCGCAGGCCTTCGCTTATCTCGCCGTCCGCGTGGCCAAGGGTTTGCCGACCTCGTGCCCGGGAACGACCGGAGTCAGGGCGCTTGTTGGCGGTGGTATGATCAGCGCTCCAGCGCGTGCACGTAGTCTGCCGTAAACTCAGAATATCCGTCTGAGGTGGATTGCAGATGGGCTTTCGTCCAGCCGTGCAGGGACGGTAATTGGTGAAAAGGCACATTCGGAAACGCATGATGTTCCGCGTGAAAGGGCATGTTCCACGCCAAAAACCGGATTATCCGGTTGGTGAAGGTGGTGCGTGAATTCTCAAGCATATTGGCGACCGGTGGGCAGAGGCCGTGTTCTGCCAATAGGTAAAGGCGCAGAAATGGCTGGCCGATTAGAACCGGAAGCAGCCACAGCCAGAACAGGATCGGTGTGAAAAAAACGCTGAGACCCGCAAGCGCATAGAGGCCAAGCAGCAATCCTGCCTCAATCCGCATTGTGCGATGTTGTCGTTGGGGTAGGTAGGGCGCGTCGATCTTTCCGGTCGCGTTGCGAAAGAGAACGAGCGTCATGCCTTTCCAGTACGGCCAGCCACTGAGGTAGATCATAAGGTCAGGCCAGCGCTCTGGTCTGGGTTTGCCGTCCAGTTCCGGGTCTTTGTCCGGGTCATTGGTCCATTTGTGGTGGGCCAGATGAAAGTACCGAAACCACGTGAAGGGCAGGGCAATAGGCAACGAAACAATGTGACCAACCGCGTCGTTCAGCCAGCCGCTGCGAAAGGGCGTCTTATGCGTGCACTCGTGGCTGAGTGTAAACAGAAACACCAGCAGCAGACCTTGAGGCAGCAGCAGAAGCGGCCACAGTGGAACCTGAAAAGCAATGCCTAAACTCGTGACCAAAAGCAGTAGGACATATAAGGAAAGGTGCCGCAACCCTGCGATGTTCGAACGCTCTTGCAGGCGGTCTTTTTCCTCTGGCGGAATCGAGGCTATGAGGGCTCGGTGGTCCATTCTTCAACTTCGGGGAATGTCAAAGCCGGGGTCGGCCAGTTCAAAGCCGTCAAACTCAAACCCCGGTGACACGGTGCAACTGACCAAGGTGTAAGCTCCGGTGGACCAGGCGGCTTGCCAATGGCCTTTTGGCACAATCAGTTGGGGCGCGCCCTTGGAAAGGTCAGGGGTCAGCACGTGATCCGCGGCAGGCCCGGTATCTGTATCGCTGATGGACAGGATAAGCGGCGCACCAGCGTGGAATAGCCAAATCTCGGTCGCGTCGACGCGGTGCCAGTGGCTGCGCTCGCCCTCTGCCAATAAGAAATAGATGCAGGTGCCCGTGGCGCGGCCTTCGTTTTCCGCGCGCCAGGTTTCGCGAAACCAGCCACCTTCGGGGTGTTGTTGCAGTTTCAGGTGGTCGATGATGTCTTGTGCAGTCATTGGTGCCTCGTGGTTGCGAATGATTATGCACGGGTTTGCGTGATCCGCTATGGTATTCGGCCGGATCAGGAATATGTTTGCCGCATGACCCTGATGATCCCGTTCGACAACACCTATGCCCGGCTTCCCAACAGCTTTTATGCACGGCAGGCTCCGATCCCCGTACGCGCGCCGCAACTGATCGCGTTCAACGAAGACCTTGCGCGTGTTTTGCGCGTCACTCCGGGCGATGTGCATGAAATGGCCGAGGCGTTTGCCGGGAATACGCTGCCCGAAGGGTCAGAGCCGATCGCGCAGCTTTATTCCGGGCACCAGTTCGGCAACTACAACCCTCAACTTGGTGACGGTCGCGCCGTGCTGTTGGGGGAGACCGTTGGAAACGACGGGGTGCGCCGGGACATTCAGCTCAAAGGCTCGGGCCCAACACCGTTTTCCCGACAGGGCGACGGACGGGCCTGGCTGGGTCCGGTCCTGCGGGAATACGTTGTGTCCGAGGCGATGCACGCGCTGGGCATTCCAACGACGCGGGCGCTGGCTGCGGTTGAGACCGGTGAAGTTGTCTTGCGCGAAGGGCCTATGCCCGGCGCTGTGCTTACAAGGGTTGCGCAAAGCCATCTGCGTGTGGGGACGTTTCAAGTCTTTGCGTCGCGCGGCCAGTTTGACAGCCTGCGCCAACTGACGGACTACGCGATTCAACGGCACTACCCTCAGGCCAAAGGGCCAATGGGTCTGTTGCGCGCCGTTGTCCAGAAACAATCCGAACTGATCGCCGCATGGATGAGCGTGGGCTTCATTCACGGCGTTATGAACACCGACAACAGCTCGATCGCGGGCGAGACCATAGATTATGGACCCTGCGCCTTTATGGACACCTATCACCCGAATACGGTCTACAGCTCAATCGACCGTATGGGCCGCTACGCCTATTCCAACCAGCCTGAGATTGCCGTTTGGAATGCCGCGCAGCTTGCCACCGCCCTGATCCAGCAGGTCGAGGACAAGCAGGCCGCAGTAGAAGAGGCGACCGAGATCGTTCATGCCATGCCGGACTTGCTGCAAGAGAACTGGCAAGCGCGCTTTCGGTCCAAGTTGGGACTGTCGACCTCGGAAGAGGGCGATGAGGGGTTGATTACCGATCTCTTAGTACGAATGGCGCAAAATCAGGCCGACTTCACCAATACGTTCCGTGCGCTGGGCAGCGATGCAGCCCGCGATCAATTCACGGACCCGGCTGCGTTTGACACATGGGCTGAGGGTTGGAAGGCTCGGTTGCAGCGGGAAGACGATCCATTCCCGGTCATGGCCGCAGCAAACCCCGCCTTCATCCCGCGCAACCATCGGGTTGAACAAATGATTGAGGCGGCTGTGCAGGGTGACTATGGCCCGTTCCATCGCTTGAACCGGGTTCTGGCGCAGCCGTTTAAGGAACAACCCGATGAGGCCGACCTCAAACGCCCGCCGACTCAGAGCGAAGTGGTGCATGCGACATTCTGTGGGACGTAAACGTTCGTTGTTATTTGCGCACGATTTCCAAGACTGCTGCGCTGACGATCAGGACGGCACCCAACAGTTCGCGCAGACCAAAGGGTTCGCCCGAAAACGCAGCGGCCGAGGCGATACCGACGACAACCTCGCTCATCAACAGGATGCCGACCCGCGCGGGGGACAGCTTGGTCGCGGGCCAGATCGTCATATAGACCATGGGCAGCGTGTATAGGGCGGACAGAAGAGCAAGTTGAATGATCCAAAGATATTCGCTTTGGGTGAGGTTTGGCAGAACCGGGCCGCGAATAAGGGCGAGGCTGAGAAAAGACAGGATCAGTGCACCCAACACAAAGGCAAACACCTGCCCGGAAATGGAAATACTGCTGGCCCGATACAGCCCAAGGGTCCCCAGCGCCCAACAGATGCCCGACGCCAGCGCCAGCCAGTCGCCTGCGTTTTGGGGCCATGGCACAAAGCCTTCACCGCCCAACACAACGAACAACCCTGCGACCCCGCAGACCAGCCCGGCAAAGCGACCCCAGCTTAGACGCTCGCCTAGGAAAGCCAGCCCAAGCATCGTCCCCCAGATTGGCGTCAAATAGAACAGAAGGATCGAGCGGACGACGTCCGTGTAGACAAGGCTCAGGGAATACAGGCTGAACGCTGCCCCGGTGAACATCCCGCTAAGGGCGAGATTGCGCCACTGTAAGGCCAGCGCCAGACGCTCGCGCCAAACCAGAGGGATCAGAACAAGCAGGGCCGAGCTATACATCGCGATACCCGGCCACGGACCTGTCAAGCCAAGGTCATAGAAGAACCGGACCGGAATCCAATACAGCCCCCACATCATTCCGCCAATGACAAGGATTACGCTGGCGCGGGTGGTATTGTCCGTATGAACTGGGTTCGAAATCATGAACGTCCTCGGAAATCGGCAAGCAACACTGGCCTGTCGCCGGGATAGAGTGAACGTTGGCTGAGGATCAAGTGGAACATGTACGTCGGTCCATGTCCGGCTTTGAAACGCGGAAATCATGGGCTGTTGAACGAGGCCGCCTTCAAAATTCTGTATAAGCGCATCATTCGGGCGTCGGGGGTTGCACCTGACAACCATCGTGGCACTCTTGGATCAAATGTTTGATCAGGTCCAAATGCAAACTCATTCAACCCTGCGCATTGCGAGTTACAATATCCAGAAATGCGTCGGGCTTGATTTTCGTCGCCAGCCTCAGCGCATCCTGCAGGTGATCGAAAGCATGGAAGCCGATATCGTGGTGTTGCAAGAGGCCGACAAACGCCTGCCTCCACGACCGGCGGCTCTGCCTCATTTTATGTTGGATGAAGCGGGTTGGCAGATCGTTGATCTGGGCGGTGCGGGCAGTCTGGGCTGGCACGGCAACGCTGTCATCTGGCGTGGCGATAAAATTCAGGAACGCCAGAAAGGTCACCACGACCTGCCGGGGTTAGAGCCTAGGGGCGCGGTACGGGTCGAGTTTGATACCCAAATCGGCCCACTGCGGGTTATGGGGATGCATCTGGGCCTGTTGCCTGCGTCCAGACGTCAGCAGATCACTCATCTGCGGCGGTTCGATGATGATCTCGATCAGATGCCGACGGTCTGGGCAGGCGATTTCAACGAATGGTCGCGGCAGCCGGTGTTGGATCATCTGGCGCCGGACATGCGGTTTCTGCCACCAGTTCCCAGCTTTCCCGCCGCGCAGCCGCTGGGCGCGTTGGACAGGATTGCGCTGGGCGACGGGTTGGAGGCCATCCTGCATGGTGTCCATGACGCTCGGCCCGCGCATATCGCTTCGGATCATTTACCGATATGGGCTGATCTTCGGCGCGCCGCATAGAATGCAAATCCCCTGTGGCGCCAGCCGCACAGACGTATTAAGACAGAGAACCGAATAAGCCCCGAGGGTCACTCATGTCCGATACGATCATCGCCCGTTGTGAGGCCAAGGGCCTGCGCATGACAGGTCAGCGCCGTACCATTGCACATGTGCTGCAGCAAAGTGAGGATCACCCGGATGTCGAAGAGCTGTATGCGCGCGCGTCAGAGGTGGATTCGGGGATCTCGATAGCTACCGTGTACCGCACCGTGAAACTGTTCGAAGAGGCGGGAATTCTGGAACGTCTGGAATTTGGCGACGGCCGCGCGCGCTATGAGGACGCTGAGAGGGATCATCATGACCACCTCATCGACATGCAGTCGGGCAAAGTCATCGAATTCGTAGACCCCGACATCGAAGCGCTGCAAGAGAAGATCGCGGCAAAGCTGGGATACAAGCTGAAAGGGCACCGGCTGGAACTGTACGGTGTTCCGCTGGAACAGGACTGACCCATCACGAAACGCGATTGGCAGTCGCACGCGATTTCATGAAACACGTCGCAATATCGCTTGCGGCGTTTGGGATGTTACGGTTTTCCTGATTTGAGGGCTTGGCATTTACCTGCCCCTTTCTTTGGAAACGCGCATGAACAACGTACACGGCATTTTGCTGATCATCGGGTCGATGGCGGCCTTTGCGCTTGAGGATATGTTCATCAAGCACCTGTCGACCAGTGTTCCTACCGGTCAGATCATGATTGTTCTGGGGGTAAGCTGCGGGTTCCTGTTTACAGGTATGTCGCTGGTAACCCGAAAGCGCATATTTGATCCGCTGGCATGGCAACCGTTGCCGATGGCGCGGGCAGGGGCCGAGGCATTCGGGGCGGTGACTTTTGTCACGGCATTGTCGCTGGTGGAACTGTCAACAGTCGCTGCGGTCTTTCAGGCCATGCCTTTGGCGGTAACCATGGGGGCCGCGCTGTTTCTGGGGGAACATGTCGGCTGGCGGCGGTGGAGTGCAATCGGAATTGGTTTTGTCGGCGTCCTGATGATTATTCGCCCTGGTTTGGCGGGGTTTCAGCCCGAATCGCTTTTCGTTGTGGCAACCGTAGTCGCAATCGCTGCGCGCGATTTGATTACGCGCAAGCTTGATGCGCGTGTGGCGTCGTCCGTTGTGGCGTTGCAGGCTTATGTGGCGATCGCGCTGGCGGGTGCAGCCCTTATGGTCTTGTCGGCACAACCTGTCACTCCGCTGCAGTCCGGACAAGTTGGACCTTATCTGGGCGCGATCGGCTTTGGCGTTTTGGCGTATTACGCCATCGTAACGGCAATGCGGATCGGAGAGGCCTCGGCGCTGACACCGTTCCGCTATACGCGCCTTGTCTTTTCGATTGCTGCGGGGATGCTGATGTTCGGCGAACGTCCTGACGTAATGACACTTGCCGGGGCCTCTCTGATTATCCTGTCTGGCATGTATACTTTTATCCGTGAGCGTCGTTTGGCGCGCGAATTGGCCGTTGCCGCCTGACGGATCGTCGCACGTTAGCCCAAACAATTGGCTGTTAGCCCTAAACCTGTGGAAATACGGGTGTTAGCGATAACGGGTCCGGTTTACTTTTGAATCCGTGATGCTATGAGGCGTGCAACTGAATGCAGCCACAGGGATCGGCCTAATGAGCACAATCATCGACATCCACGCCCGGGAAATTCTTGACAGTCGGGGCAA